>JACMKT010000113.1 GCA_014380005.1 Rhodospirillales bacterium | reverse complement strand
GGAACCTGAAAGATTCACCAGCCCAAAGCGGGACGGCTTACATCGTCGGTGGGCGCATCCGGTGCGCCGCTTTCCAGAGCTTAACCCCCCGCCGGTCCTTTTGCCTGAGAGTTTCCAGGGGCGGTTGCTCCTTCGGCGCCGTCTACCACATATTGTGGGGACGGTCTCTCCCGGCGGGGATAATTTGTCGCGGCGTGAGTGTACCCACGCCGCCGCTCGAGTCAAATGCTTCCAGAGGGGGGTTGCAGACGAAACCAATCCGCTTAGGGCTGTTTCCGCTCCTGACGGTTACGGTCTAACTCCTCCGTGGTCTCCTGGAAGCCCAGATAGATCTCGTATTTGTTGATGACGTCCTTGTCCTTCACCGGCACCCGCATCACCACCTCTTCATCGGTGAAGCGCACATAATTGGTGCCTTCGGGGAAGGTGACGCTGACCGGGAACTCGCCCTTGGCGTCGGCCGACGGATAGAAATACGGGATGGCGGCGAAGTAATTGAACTCGGCCTTGCGATCGGTGTCGGCGGGGCCGCGCTTCAAGGCGAAGCTGACCTGCAGGTCCACCAGGGCGCCCTTCTCGTCATAGGTGCAGCCGCCCTGATAGCCCAGGATCTCGGCTTCGAATTCCACATCGGTCAGGTCACGGCCCGGACCGGGACGGAACTTGGTCAGCTTGCCGGCATCGCCCAGGATGTAAACGGGTGGGCAGGGCGGAACTTCCTTTTTCTGGAAGACCGCGCAGGAGGCCAGCACCAAGGGCACAAGGGCGGCGGCGAGGAGGCGGACAGCGCTTCGCATCATGAACTCGTCTCGGAAAAGCCGTTGAGGGGAAGGGAGCTTCCGTGGCTATAGTTCCGGGACTTTATTGGAGGTAGCGCCCGCGCACAAGGGCGGCCGCGACGAACCGGACGGATAGGACCCATGACCAAGGCTGCTTTGACCATCGTGCTGGCTTCCCCACGCGGCTTTTGCGCCGGGGTGGACCGTGCCATTCATATCGTCGAAGCCGCCATCGCGAAATACGGCGCCCCCGTCTATGTGCGCCACGAAATCGTCCATAACCGCTTCGTGGTGGACAGCCTGAAGGCCAAGGGCGCCGTGTTCGTGGACGAATTGGCCGAGGTGCCCGACGGTGTGCCGGTGGTGTTTTCCGCCCACGGCGTGCCCAAATCCGTGCCCGCCGCGGCGGATGCCCGCGGCCTTGACTATCTGGACGCCACCTGCCCGCTGGTGACCAAGGTGCACCGCGAGGCTGAACTGCACCATGAGATGGGCCGCCAGATCATCATGATCGGCCATAAGGGCCACCCCGAAGTCATCGGCACCATGGGCCAAGTGCCCGACGGCGCCGTGCTGCTGGTGGAAGACGTCAACGACGCCGAACGGGTGGCGCCGATGGATTCGGCCCGGCTGGCCTATATCACCCAGACCACATTGTCGGTGGACGACACGTCCGCCATCACCGCCGTGCTGAAGCGGCGCTTCCCCGCCATCACCGGCCCGCGCAAGGACGACATCTGCTACGCCACCACCAACCGCCAGAACGCGGTCAAGACCATCGCGCCCCATTGCGACGCGGTCATGGTGCTGGGCGCGCCCAATTCGTCCAACTCCAAGCGGCTGGTGGAGGTGGCGGCGCGCCATGGCTGTCCCAACTCCATCCTGGTGCAGCGTGCCGCCGACATTGACTGGGGGGCGCTGAGCGACATCACCAAACTGGGCATCACCGCCGGTGCCTCGGCCCCGGAAGTGCTGGTGGAAGAAGTCCTCGCCGCCGCCCGCCAGCGCTTCGCCGTGACCATCGAGGAAGTGAAGGTCACCGACGAGACCACCGTGTTCAAACTGCCGGCGCAATTGCTGTGATGGTCCGGGCGGCGCTGGTCGGCGATGTGCCGGTCATCTTGGACATGCTGCGGGAACTTGCGGCGTTCGAAGGCGGTGTCGTGAGCGCCACGCAAGCCGATTTGGTTCGCGATGGTTTTGGTGCACGCCCGTTGTTCGAGGCGCTGCTGGCGGAAACGGACGGTCAGGTGCTGGGCCTGCTGGTGTTCATCCCGCTGTATTCATCCTGGCAGGGCCGTCCGGGCGTGATGATCCACGATCTGTATGTGCGCGAGGCGGCGCGTGGCCAGGGCACCGGCAAAGCGTTGGTCACGGAACTGATGCGGCTGGCTGCTGAACGCGGTTGCTGCCGGATAGAGGTCAACGTACTGGAATGGAACGGGCGGGCGCGGGCGTTCTATGAGGGGCTGGGGTTAAGACAGAACGAGGGGTGGCTGGGGTATCGGGGCGGGGTGTGAGGGGGCTTAGGACTTCTCTGCGGGTGGCTTTTTTTCCACCTCAACGCGCCCCCCCTTAAACATGATCGTCGAGTTGGAAATGCCGTTTAAAATTAATTCATAGGGATGAGTTGCACCTTTTTCTCGTTCCGCGCGGTTGAGAAGGATTAGTCTGAGGGCTGAGATGTCATGCTCAGACAATACCCCCCCTTTAGACTTTGCGGATAAAACGTAATTCAATGCGTCAGCGTGTTTTTTTGTGTCTTCGAGAATTGCTAACGCCACAGAGCTTCTGTTGTTGGCCACTCTAAATATGTAGAATATAAAGCACGACAGCCCTATATAGACGATTGCCGCACCTATTGCGCTTGTTTCGTCAAACTTGAGTATTGCGCTGTAGTTGAATACGAAAACAGCCGTGCTAACAACAATAAATAGATTTACCATGAGACGTTTTGTTTTTGCTGATGCTTGCACCTCGTCAACAACCGTTGAGCGCAATGCGTCTGCATTTATTTTATAACTATTATCTGCAACGTTTCTCAAAATCATTGAAGATGTCTCGTCGCCGATCAATGCATCTTCAATAGTCTTTTTTACCCCTTCGGTAACCAACTCGTCTATTTGGGTGGCGGTGAGTGACACTTCCGCTATCGCGGAAGCGACGCGTGCACGGACAGCCTTTTCGATATCGTCTCCGCCGGGGATATTTTGTGGGGGAAGGATTATGTCCCCATTGGCATCTAATTTTATTTTTCTAAGTTTACTAAGCTCTTTGGCAAATTCAGTATCAGGACTTCTGCGAGACGGTCTGTCAAAGAAAACAAATGTCCTCAGTATGCCTTCGGTTAAAGAAACGATTATTTTAGCCGACTCAATAAAGAACTCTGTCCAATTTACGTCGGAGCTCCTAACTATCTTAATGGCTGTTCCGAGGACTGCCAGGGAAAAGGCGATCGGAATGGCTGCCACAGAGGCGCTCATGATGAGATTTTGGTGATCAACCATCCATTGAAGATATGTCTCAAGGGGCATTGTGTGTCCTATGGATGGTGACCTGCCACCAGCATAAGTTTCCTCGATTCATAGGGCAATAAGCCTTTGACCGCTGGCCCCTAAGGAAACACCCTCCCGGCCCCCCTTCCCAAACCCAAGCTGCTGTCGTACCTTCCGGCCTTCTCGCGGCGATTGGGGCCTTTCGGGCATGGCGGTTTACACGGAAGTTTCCGACGAGGAACTGGAGGAGTTCGTCGCCGGCTACGACATCGGCGAGGTGCTGTCCTTCAAGGGCATCGCCGAGGGCGTGGAGAATTCCAATTATCTGCTGCAGACCGATCGCGGCAACTACATCCTCACGCTTTATGAAAAGCGCACCAAGCCCGAAGATTTGCCGTTCTTCCTGGGGCTGATGGAGCATCTGGCGGCGCGCGGTCTGGCCTGCCCGACGCCGCTGCATGGCCGTGACGGCCAATCCCTGCGTGAGCTGTGCGGCCGCCCCGCCGCCATCGTCACCTTCCTGACCGGCATGTCGGCCCGCCGCTTGACCCTGGCCCATTGCGCAGGCCTTGGCGCGGCCATGGCCGAGATGCATCTGAAGGGCGCCGACTTCCCGCAATCGCGCAGCAACGATCTGTCGGTGTCCGGCTGGCGCCCGCTGTTCGAAACCGCCCGCGCCCGCGCCGACGAGGTTTCGCCCGGCCTCGCCGCCTATATCGAGGCCGAACTGACGGCGCTGGAGCGCGATTGGCCCACGGCTCTGCCCATGGGCCTGATCCACGCCGATCTGTTCCCCGACAACGTCTTCTTCCGCGCCGACAAGGCGACCCAGGAGGAAAAAGTCTCGGGCCTGATCGACTTCTATTTCGCCTGCACCGATGCGCTGGCCTATGACATCGCCATTTGCTTGAACGCATGGTGCTTCGAACCCGATGGCAGCTTCAACGCCACCAAGGCCATGTTGATGCTGAACGCCTACCGCAAGGTTCGCCCCCTATCGGTGGACGAGTTGCAGGCCCTGCCGCTGCTGGCGCGCGGTGCCGCCATGCGCTTCCTGCTGACCCGGCTGTACGACTGGCTCAACACCCCGGCGGGCGCCTTCGTCAAGCGCAAGGACCCGCTGGAATATTACCGCAAACTGCGCTTCCATCAGGGCATCACCGGCCCCGGCGCCTATGGAATAGAATGACAGAGACACCTCAAGATCTAGTTCAGCTTTACACCGATGGCGCTTGTTCGGGAAATCCCGGTCCCGGCGGCTGGGGCTGCATCCTGCGCTTCAAGGGCATCGAGAAAGAGCTGAAGGGCGGCGAGAACCCCACCACCAACAACCGCATGGAAATGATGGCGGTGCTGGAGGGACTGAACGCCCTGACCCGGCCCTGCACGGTGGAGGTCTACACCGACAGCGAATACGTCAAGAAGGGCATGACCGAATGGCTGCGCGGCTGGAAAGCCCGCGGCTGGAAGACCGCCGACAAGAAGCCGGTGAAGAACGACGATCTGTGGAAAGCCCTGGAAGAAGCCGCTAACCGCCACACCGTCAGCTGGCACTGGGTGCGCGGCCATTCCGGCCACCCCGAGAACGAACGGGCCGACGAACTGGCCCGCCAGGGCGCCAAGGAATCGCGCGGTTAGCCTGTCGCCGAGGCGCGGTGGCCGCTGTTGGCATGGTGTGATAGGGTCAACCATACCTGCGCGGAGGCGGACATGGCGCGCCTGATCGTCGAACAGATCCCGGTCCTTTCCGACAATTACATCTACCTGCTGCACGAACCCGAGACCGGCGCCACCGGCGTGGTCGATCCGGCGGTGGCGGAACCGGTGCTGGCGGTCCTGCACGCCAAGGGCTGGCGGCTGAGCCATATCCTCAACACCCACCACCACGGCGACCATACCGGCGGCAATGTGGAACTGAAGCACGCCACCGGCGCCCAGGTGGTCGGCGCGCGCAAGGATTCGGGCCGCATTCCCGGCATGGATGTGGAATTGGGCGAAGGCGACAATTTCCTGCTGGGCAACGCCGCCGCCATGGTGTTCGAGACGCCGGGCCATACCAGCGGCCACATGGCCTATTGGTTCCCCGAATCCGACGCTTTGTTCTGCGGCGATACCTTGTTCTCGCTGGGCTGCGGTCGCCTGTTCGAGGGCACCCCGGAACAGATGTGGGCATCGCTGTCCAAGCTGCGCGAACTGCCGCCGGAAACCAATGTGTATTGCGCCCACGAATACACCGCCGCCAATGGCCGCTTCGCCCGGTTGGTGGAGCGCGACAATGTGGCCCTGCTGACCCGGCTGGACCAAATCGCCCATCTGGCCGGCAAACCTTCTGTCCCGTCCCTGCTGGCGGACGAACGCGCCGCCAACCCCTTCCTGCGCGCCGACACCCCCAGCGTCGCCCGCGCCGTCGGCCTGGAACCGGGCACCGACCCGGTGCGCGTGTTCGCCGAATTGCGCCGGCGCAAGGATGTGTTTTGAGGAATAAGGGTTTGAATACCTCGCCAGACGACCGGCTTCGTGCGCATGCGGACAACATTTTATTCCAGCGCCATCGGAACCCGTAGCACACGCCTCCTGGCACGAAACCTCCGTGCCTCCGTGTCTCCGTGGTTCACCTGACTTCCTTCCAAGCCTCTCCGCCCGGAAAGAAGAAAGAAAATTGAAACACGGAGACACGGAGGCACGGAGATACCTCGCCAGACGACCAGCTTCGTGCGCATGCGGACAACATTTTATTCCAGCGCCATCGGAACCCGTAGCGCACGCCTCCTGGCAGGAAATCTCCGTGCCTCCGTGTCTCCGTGTTTCATCTAATTTTTCTCTCGGCGCCTCCGCCTCTCCATGGTTGAATTGCTCTGAACCACGTTGGAATCCAAGCCCATGGACTTGCGTCTTAGCCATCTGACCGACCGCATCATCGGCTTGGCCATCGAGGTTCACCGCACGCTTGGTCCCGGCCTTCTGGAATCGGTCTACGAGGAATGCTTGGCTCACGAATTAACTCTGGCCGACATTCCTTTCCAACGACAAGTTAACCAGCCTGTGGTCTATAAGGACGTTCATCTGGACTGCGGCTACCGCATGGATTTGGTCGTCGATGACGCCGTGGTGGTAGAGCTAAAAACAGTGGAAAAGCTACTGCCGATCCACGACGCTCAACTGCTGACCTATCTACGGCTCAGCGGCCACTCGGTTGGCCTGTTGCTGAATTTCAATACGCCTGTTTTGAAAAACGGGCTGAAGCGGTTCGTCCTCTAGGCCGCACTCGATAATTCATTGATCCTTTTCTCGGGAGACTTTGATGAAGCTGCGCTATTCGCCGACCTCGCCTTTTGCCCGCAAGGTGCTGATCACGGCCATTGAATGCGGGGTCGAGCTGGAGCTGGTGACCACCAATGCGTGGGCGCCGGAAACCGATCTGGTGCAGGACAATCCGCTGTCCAAGGTTCCCGCCCTGGTGCTGGACAATGGCGAAGCGATCTATGATTCGCCGGTGATCTGCGAATATTTGGACAGCTTGCATCACGGCCATAAGCTGATCCCGCATGACGGCCACGAACGCTTCCGCCAGTTGACGCTGCAGGCCTTGGCCGACGGCATCATGGACGCCGCCGTCCAAATCCGCATCGAGAACGCCATTCGTCCCGAGGACAAGCGCTGGAACGGCTGGATCGAACGCCAGCAGGCCGCCATCACCCGCGCCTTGGATGTGCTGGAAAAGGAAGTGGGCCATTGGGGTGGCGTGTTCCTGATGGGCCCCATTACCGTGGTCGCCGCGCTGGGCTATCTTGAATTCCGTCAGGTCTGCGACTGGCGCAACAACCGGCCCCATCTGGCCCATTGGTTCCAGACCATCCATAACCGCCGCTCCGTGCGCGAGACCGAACCGGTCGCATGAGTGCCGATGCCATCATCGCCCGGCTGGGGCTGGCACCCCACCCGGAAGGCGGTCATTACGCCGAAACCTATCGTCATAGTGCGGAAGGCGGGGCGCGCGGCGCCTGCACCGCCATCTATTATCTGCTGAAGGCAGGCGAACGATCGCACTGGCATCGGGTCGATGCGGTGGAGGTATGGAACTTCCATGCCGGCGCCCCCTTACGGCTCAAGATCGCTGAAGGCGGACAAGTGCGCGAACTGGTGTTGGGCGCCGATGTGCTGGCCGGCCAAGTACCCCAAGCGGTGGTTCCGGCCCATGCGTGGCAGGCCGCCGAAGCAATGGACGGCTGGAGCCTGGTTGGCTGCATCGTCGCCCCCGCGTTCGCATTCGCCGGTTTTGAGATGGCTCCGCCCGGTTGGCAGCCAGAGGAAATTGAAGCCAGCGGAAATTGAAGCCAAAGGAAATTGAACAATGAAGAAACTGGCCCTCATCCTGCCCCTGCTTCTGGCCGCCTGCGCCGGCGAGGACCAGATCAGCCGCTATCAGCCGGTGGGCTATCTGCCCGAGGCCGAGCAGATCTCGTCCCAGGCCGATTGGAGCAATCCCGACGTCGTCGAGATGCAATTGGTCAACCACGCCTTCGTCCCCGACGAAATCACCGTGCGGCGCAACCGCCCGACCCGGCTGATCCTGAAGAACCCGTCCAAAAGCGACCACACCTTCATGGGCGAATTGTTCATGAAATCCATCGCCGTGCGCCAATTGGTGGGCCGCGACATCACCGCCACCACCCCATGGGTGGAAAAGGTGGTGATCCCCGCCGGCGAGACCAAGGAATTGTGGTTCATCCCCACCCGCTACGGCGCCTTCACCTTCGAATGCACCGTCACCGGCCATGCCTTGCTGGGCATGAAGGGCATCATCAACGTCAGCAATTAACCTACAGCGGCAACAACCCCTTGCGCGCCGCCGCCAGAATGGTCTGCGCCTTGGTCGCCGTGCCCAGCTTCTTGCCGCAATTGCCCAGATGAAACTCCACCGTCTTGGACGAAATACCCAGGATGGTGGAGGTTTCCCACGCCGTCTTGCCTTGGGCCGCCCATAACAGCACCTCGCGCTCGCGGGCCGAGAGTTGGGGCGCCGGGGAATCGTGGCCGGGGGCGGATTCCACGCGGGTGAAGACTTTCAGGATGCCG
>JACMKT010000112.1 GCA_014380005.1 Rhodospirillales bacterium | reverse complement strand
GCATCGGTCTCGCGCTTCATGTCCAGCAGCGCCAGGAACTGAGCCTCGAAATCGGGCTGGCGGGCGTCAAGCCGCAGCATTGGCAGCCTCACAGGCAGAGCGGAAGCGCTCGATCCAGCCGGCCATTTCGTCCGGGCGGGTCTTGAGCGCAGCGCGGTTGACGATCAGGCGCGAGGTCACCTGGGCGATGACTTCCACTTCCTTCAGGCCGTTGGCCTTCATGGTGGAACCGGTGGAGACCAGATCGACGATGCGCGAGCATAGACCCAAGGACGGAGCCAATTCCATGGCGCCGTTCAGCTTGACGCATTCGGCCTGGACGCCGCGTTCGGCGAAATAGCGCTTGGTCACTTCCGGATATTTGGTGGCGATGCGCACGTGGCTCCAGCGGCGGGGATCGTCGTCCTCGGCCAGATCGGTGGGCTCGGCCACGGACAGGCGGCAGGCGCCGATGCCCAAATCCAGGGGCGCATAGATTTCGGGGTAATCGAATTCCATCAGCACGTCGTTGCCGGCGATGCCCAGATGGGCGGCGCCGAACGCCACAAAGGTAGCCACGTCGAACGAGCGCACCCGGATGATGTCGATATGCGGGTGATTGGTGGCGAACCGCAAAAGCCGGGTCTTGGGATTGTCGAATTCGGCTTCGGGCTCAATGCCCGCCGCCCGCACGAGCGGCATGCACTCGTCCAGAATCCGCCCCTTGGGCAGGGCAATAACCAGCTTGTCTTCCATCACCACGCTCAGGAACTCCGCGAAAGGGGAGCCATCTTTACTCAAATTCGTAGCACTACACCAGTCCCGCCAGCTTGGTGGACAGCCAACGCCCGACCTTCTCGGCGCCTTGGGGCGAATTGTGCAGATGGTCGTAAAAATCGCCGGGGTCAAACGTCACCTCGCGAGCAAGGTCCAGGCACAGCAAACCGCCCTCCTTGCACACCTCGCGGGTGGCCTGATTGAAATCGGCCAACCGGCGCGCCGCCGCCTTATCCGCCACCGGTGCGCCTTGCACCACAAACACCGGCACCGCCCCCATGGCATGGGCCAATTGCCCCAGGCGCTTGAGGCGGTCTTTATAGATGCCGATGGCTGCGCGGTTGGGCTTGCCCTCCGGCGGGTCCACCGGCGGAGATTCCGCCATGGTCTTGGATTCGGACAGCCGATCCGCCATGCGCAGCAGGGCAGAGTGACGACGGATCATGTGCGCCCGGCCGGAATTCTGCGCCTCATCCCGCGCCGCCCCCATGGCCTCATCCAACCCGACCGAGAACAATACGAAGCGCGGCTTCAGCCCCGGCACATGGATAAACCAGTTCTCGAACGCCCGCACATGACCCTGGCTGGTCTGGCCGTCGATGCCCGCATTGGCGACCACGGTTTCCAGGCCTGCACTGCGGAACTCGCGCTCCATGACGCTTTGCCAGGTCTGGTCGTCGGGCAGAGTGCGCTGATCGGTGGTGCCGCCGCCCACGGTCAGGACGGTGATGCTGGCCGGGTCCAGCCCGGTGCCGCGAAAACCCCAGCCGTCGCGCCGATAAATGAAGTCGCGCCCGCCGGGATACAGCGCCGCCGCCGAGACGGCCATGGCGGAATTGCGACCCAAATCCGATTTATCCAGCGGGTCCTTGCTGAACCACGTGCCAAAGGCCAGCTCGACGATAACCGCCAGAACCAGCAACACGGCAAGGATTGCGAGAATTCTGCGCATGGGGCGTTATAGCGTGCGGCGCCGGGACGGGTCAAATGAAGGCAGTCGCCACTTCCCCTTGCCGTCATGGCCGGGCTTGTCCCGGCCATCCACGCGGGGCCACGTAAAATTCATTTGAAACAGCGCCCTAGCCGCCTGTCGGACTCGCGCTTTCAGTGGAGTGCCTGGAGCGGTAGCTCCGCTGAATCGGCTGGGATTGGGGCGTGATCGAGCCGGGTCGAGGTCGAGGCTGGGGATGAGGCTTTCGGGGCGCCCAGTTTGGCATTGGCGGAATCCCATCACCGATTTGATGATGCCGAACACCGGTTCCGGGGTCTGCTTGCGTAAACCGCAGAGCTTTTTGCCTTCGGGCGTCCGCAGGCGATGGGCTATGGCCTCGACCGGGGTTGGATCGTTCGGGGCGTGCGGGACGGCGGCGAAACGCTCGTCCAGGGACGGATGATGGAGTTCCCGGCCGGTGGCGATCATCGGCTCGATCCCCGCCGCCTTGCCCGCCGCCACCGCGGCCTGGGCATTGTAGCACTGGTCGAAGCCGCCGCCCGCCACCGGCATGATGCGCGTCTCCTCGTCGGTCAGATTGATCTGATCCGAGGGCAAGGGGCCTTCGGTCGGCGGTTGCGGCGGAAAGCCTCCTGGCTTCTTGCCGGTGGCCTTGGTC
>JACMKT010000111.1 GCA_014380005.1 Rhodospirillales bacterium | reverse complement strand
TGCCCTCGGTGAGCTTGGCGATCTGCTCCTGCTCGAGCTGCTGAATGATGTTCATCTACTTGCCCTCACGTTCCTTGGCAGAGGCATACCGGTCCCATAGGTCCGGTCGGCGTGTCCGGGTTATGTCTTCGGCCTGACGCTTGCGCCAGGCTCGTATGTTCTCGTGATGCCCCGAGGTCAGGACCTCCGGCACCCCCCTTCCCTGCCACTGGGCGGGACGGGTGTAGTGGGGGTATTCCAGCAACCCCCACTCGAAACTTTCCTCGGCCAGCGTTTCCTGATTCCCGATCACGCCGGGCAACAGGCGCACAACCGCGTCCAACAGCACCAGAGCCGGGAGTTCACCCCCCGACAGCACGAAATCGCCAAGGCTGACCTCGACGGCTCCGCGCGCATCCAGCACACGCTGGTCCACTCCTTCGAAGCGGCCGCACAGGATGGTTGCACCCGGTCCAGCCGCCAGATCCCGCACCAAGGCCTGATCCATCAGGCGCCCGCGCGGGGTCATATAGATCAGGGGGCCGCTGCCGCCGCATCCGCCAATGGCCGCATCCAGAACATCCGGACGCATGACCATGCCGGCGCCGCCGCCAAAGGGAACGTCGTCGACCGAACGGTGCTTGTCAGTCGCGAAATCGCGAATGTTCAGCGCGTCCAGCCGCCAAATTCCCTTCGCCAAGGCCCGCCCGGCCAAAGATTGGCCCAACGGTCCCGGGAACATCTCGGGGAAGATGGTGAGCACCGTGGCATGCCACGACTCAGTCACCGTCTTCCTCGCCTGATCTTTTTCTGCCTCAATCACCGGCGCTCGCTCCGCTCGCTTGGCTTTCGCTCCGCTTCCCTTCGGTCGCTTCGCGGGGCCTCAACGGCCCAGTCCCTCGCCTTCGCTCGCTCCGGTCTCGTCCTCAACGAACTCGGGCGGGTCGACGACCAGCCGTTTGTTCGCAATATCCACCACAGGCACCGCCGCTTTGGTGAAGGGGACCATCAAGGAACCCCCGCCGGCCAATACGATGTCCAGCAACTCGCCGGCACCGAAATCGGCCACACCTTTGACCGTGCCCAGCACCGCCCCGTCCATGCCCTCAACCGAGAGGCCGGTCAGATCGGTATAGAGGAACTCGTCCTCATCCAAATCCGGCAGCCGCTCGCGCGGGATGTACAGCCGAGTGCCGCGCATGGCCTCAGCAGCGTTGCGGTCATCGACCCCGTCAAGCTTGACGATGACAAGGCCCTTGGCCTCGCCCATCACCTTCAGCTTGAAGGTCTTGGTCCCGTCTTCGGTCTTCACCGGGCCGTAGGCCGCCACATCGGCAGCCACGGCGGTAAAGCTTTTGATGCGGACCTGACCGCGCACCCCATGCGCACCAGCAATGGCGCCGACACACACCTGGGTGCTGCTCATGGGTTCTTACTCAGCTGCGGATTCAGCGGCGGCAGCGGCGGCGGCGGCAGCGCGCTCGGCGACTTCCTTGGCACGCTGCTGGGCCTTGGCCTTGGGAGCGGCCTGCTTGGTCTGCTCGGGGCGCACCGGCTGGGCGATCAGGCCCAGATTGGCGAAGATGCGGACCAGACGATCGGTCGGCTGCGCGCCGACGGCCAGCCACTTCTTCACCGAATCGGTGTCCAGACGCAGGCGCTCGGCATGGTCCGACGGCAGCAGCGGGTTGTAGGTGCCCACCTTCTCGATGAAACGGCCGTCGCGGGGGCAACGGGCATCCGCAACGACGATGCGGTAGAACGGACGCTTCTTGGCGCCGCCACGGGCCAGACGAATCTTCAGAGCCATTGTTACTTCCCTCTGATCAAAAACTTCAGACTAATCGATCTTAACGACCGAATTTCATGCCCGGCGGCATCAAGCCGCCCAGGCCATGTCGCATCAGCCCCTTCTGTCCCATCTTGCCGACCTTTTTCATAACGTCGGCCATCTGCTGGTACTGTTTCAGGAGCTTGTTCACATCTTGCACCGACACACCGGCGCCCGAAGCGATACGCTTCTTGCGGGACGCCTTGATGAGGTCGGGATTCTTGCGCTCGGACAGGGTCATGGCCTGGATGATGGCCTTCTGACGTCCGACCACTTTGTTGTCGATCTTGGCGTCCTTGAGCTGAGCGGCCATCTTGCCGATGCCCGGCATCATGCCCAAGATGCCCTTGAGGTCGCCCATCTTCTCGACCTGCTTGAACTGGCTCAGCATGTCGTTGAGGTCGAACTTGCCCTTCTCGATGCGCTTGGCGAGCTTTTCAGCCTCGTCCTGATCGACGTGTTCCATGGCCTTTTCGACCAGGGACACCACGTCGCCCATGCCCAAGATACGACCGGCGATGCGATCGGGGTGGAATACTTCAAGGGCGTCGAGCTTTTCGCCCATGCCCAGGAATTTGATGGGGCGGCCAGTGACGGCGCGCATGGACAGGGCGGCACCGCCACGGGCGTCGCCATCCACGCGGGTCAGCACGATACCGGTGACGCCGACCTTTTCGTTGAATTCCCGCGCCAGGGTGACGGCGTCCTGGCCGATCATGGCGTCGGTGACCAGCAGGGTCTCGACCGGCTTGGCGATGTCGCGCACGGCGGCGACTTCGGCCATCAGCTCTTCGTCGATATGCAGGCGGCCGGCGGTGTCCAGGATGACGACGTCAAAGCCTTCCTTGCGGCCCATCTCCAGGGCGCGCTTGGTGATGGCCACCGGCATCTCGCCCATGATGATGGGCAGCGAGCCCACATCGGCCTGACCGGCCAGAATCTGCAATTGCTGCTGGGCGGCGGGACGATAAACGTCCAGCGAGGCGAGAAGGACCTTCTTCTTGTCCTTCTTCAACCGCACGGCCAGCTTGCCTGACGTCGTGGTCTTGCCCGAACCCTGCAGGCCGACCATCAGAATAACGGCGGGCGGCACGGCGTTCAGGTTCAGATCGACCCCTTCGGTGCCTAAGGTGGCGATCAGTTCGTCATGGACGATCTTGACCACCATCTGGCCCGGCGAGACGGATTTGACCACCTCCTGGCCGATGGCGCGCTCTTTGACGCGGGCAACGAAGTCCTTGACGACGGGCAGCGCCACGTCGGCCTCCAGCAGCGCCACGCGAACTTCGCGCAGAGCTTCCGTCACGTCGGCTTCCGACAACGCACCGCGACCGGTGAGCTTGTCGAATACCGCAGACAGTCTTTGGCTCAGACTCTCGAACATCCCATGTCCCTTTGAGTCGCCCCAAACGAAAGCGCGCCAGTGCGCGTATTCGCGGACTGACGGGCCACCGTGGTGGCGGTTTTCTCCAGTGAACTGAAGAGGGGAGGTTTTTACGCCCGGCGTGGTCAGTGAGTCAAAAGGAATCTGGCGATAGCGTCACCACCCGCGTGCGCCTGAACGCGGCCCTTGCCCCCGGCCCGCAACCGGCATATGAACCCAATCGTCATATGCTTATTAAGGTGCACGATGAAATACGGACGCAAGCGAGTGCTGGTCACGGGTGGCGCGGGCTTTCTCGGCTCCCATTTGTGCGAGCGTCTGCTGGGCATGGGCGCCGACGTGCTGTGTGTGGATAATTTCTTCACCGGCTCGAAGGACAACATCGCCCATCTCATGGGCAATCCGTATTTCGAGATGATCCGCCACGACGTGACCGCGCCGCTTTATGTGGAAGTGGACGAGATCTACAATCTGGCCTGCCCGGCCTCGCCCGTGCATTACCAGCGCGACCCGGTGCAGACCACCAAGACCAGCGTCCACGGCGCCATCAACATGCTGGATCTGGCCAAGCGCATCGGCGCCAAGATTTTCCAGGCCTCCACCTCGGAAGTGTATGGCGACCCGGAAGTGCATCCGCAGACCGAGGATTACCGGGGCTCGGTCAACACCATCGGCCCGCGCGCCTGCTATGACGAGGGCAAGCGCTGCGCCGAGACCCTGTTCTTCGATTATTGGCGCCAGCACGGCACCCGTATCAAGGTGGCGCGTATCTTCAACACCTATGGCCCGCGCATGCATCCCGATGATGGCCGCGTGGTGTCCAATTTCATCGTCCAGGCGCTGGAAGGCCGCGACATCACCATCTATGGCGATGGCAGCCAGACCCGTTCGTTCTGCTATTGCGACGATCTGATCGAGGGTTTCATCCGCCTGATGGCGTCGCCCGACGATATCACCGGCCCCATCAATCTGGGCAATCCCGGCGAATTCACCATGCTGCAATTGGCCGAGACCGTGCTGCGGCTGACCGATTCCAAGGCCAAGCTGGTGTTCCTGCCGCTGCCCGCCGACGATCCGCGCCAGCGCCAGCCCGACATCACCAAGGCCCGCGCCGTGCTGGATTGGCAGCCCACGGTCGCTCTGGAAGCCGGACTGTTGCGCACAATCGATTATTTTCGCGCCAAGATCGCGTGAGGCCTCTCCGGAAGCTCTAGGGCGTTGCCACGAACAGGTATCATGGATACCATCGTCCATGCCGAGAATGCAGGGCTCGGTCAAGGGGCTGGAGAAATAGGTGACCAAAGGCAGGGACACCAGGAATGAGGGGGGGGCTGCCGCCGGTTTGACTGCGGCAGAGGACCTGTGCTTGCAATCGCCGCAAGACGTGGCCGAACTGGCCGCCCGGCTTGAGGGCATGGCATGCAGCCTGCCCGGCTTCGCCTTCCAGCGCCGCATGGACGCCGACGGCACCCTGGCTTACCCCGCCATCAGCGGCAATGTCCGCACCGTGCTGGGCTTCGAGCCCGAGACCATGGGCGTCAACGCCAAGGGCTGCCTGCATGTGGTCCATTGGGCCGACCGCGACGGCCATCTTGCCGCCATCCATCGTTCCGCCACCGATCTGTCCACCTGCCTGGAAGAATTCCGCGCCATCAGCCAATCGGGCGAAGTGCGCTGGCTGAAGGGCGCCTCGCGCCCGCGCCGCGCCGCCGATGGTGCCGTGGTGTGGGACGGCGTGCTGATCGACGTGACCGAGGGCCGCCGCGCCGAGTTCAAGCTGGACATGCTCATGGAGCATGCCGCCGATTCCATCCTGATCCTGGACGAGACCGGCGCCATCGACACGGTCAACGCCGCCGCCGAACGCCTGTTCGGCCGTGACGCGGTGGAACTGATTGGCCAATCCTTCACCGTGCTGCTGAGCGAAGCCGAACGCCGCCCCGATTTGCTGACCGGCGACATACTGGACGGCTCGGGCGGTTTGGTGGGCGGCGGTCCGCGTGAGCTGGAAGGCTTGCACAAGGACGGCAGCACCTTCCCGCTGGAACTGTCCACCAGCGAAGTGCGGCTGGAAGGCCACCGCCTGTTCGTCGGCATTGGCCGCGACATCACCATGCGCAAGGCGACGGAAGCCGCGCTGCGCGAGACCGAGCAACGCCTGCGCGCCATCGCCGGCAACATGCCGGGCATGGTGTTTCAGCGTGTGCTGCGCACCGCCGGCAAGCTGGAATTCACCTATGTGAGCGAGGGCTGCCGCGACTTCCTGGGCGTGGAGCCCGAGGAATTGATGGCCGACCCCCAGCTGTTCATGGCGGCGCTGTCGGCGGATGAACGTCAGCGTTTCCTGGCCGCCCTGGGCCGTTCCGCCCGCACCATGGAGCCGTTCGAAGAGGAAATGGCGGTGCTGGGCCGCGACGGCAAGCGGCGCTGGCTGCGCGGCCAGTCGCGCCCGACCAAGCGCGACAATGGCGACATCGTGTGGGACGGCGTCATGATCGACGTGACCGACCGCAAGGTGGCCGAACAGCGCCTGTCCTTCCTGGCCTTCTACGACCCGCTGACCCGGCTGCCCAACCGCCCGGCCTTCCTGGAACGCTTCACCGCCGCCCGCGAACAGGCCCGTCAGCGCCACACCCTGCTGGCGGTGCTGTCTTTGGGCATCGACCGTTTCGGCATCATCAACGCCACCATGGGTCATTCCGTGGGCGACCAAGTGCTGATTGCCGCCGCCGATGTGTTGCAGGCCTCCATCGGCCGCGACGACGTCATGGCGCGGGCCTCGGGCGACCGCTTCCTGCTGCTGATCACCGGCCATGCCTCCAAGCGCGAGCTGACCGACGCGGTGGAGCGCATCCACGCTTTGGCCCAGGTGCCGGTGGCGGTGGCTGGCGAGGAATTCGAACTCTCATCCTCTACCGGTGTCGCCATCTTCCCGCGCGACGGCGAGGACGCCGAGACCCTGATCAAGAATGCTGAAGCGGCGCTGCAACGGGCCAAGGGCCAAGGCCCGGCGACGCTGCAATTCTTCACCAAGGAAATGAGCTCGCGCGCCGCCAAGACGCTGAGCCTGCAAAACAAGCTGCGCCGCGCGGTGGAACATGGCGAGTTCATCCCCTATTACCAACCCCAGGTGGATCTGGTCACCGGCGCGGTGGTGGGGATGGAGGCCTTGGTGCGCTGGAAAAGCCCGGAAATGGGCATGATCGCACCGGGCGAGTTCATCCCGGTGGCGGAAGAATCCGGCCTGATCGACGCCATCTGCGAAGTCATGCTGTCGGAATGCTGCCGCCAGAACAAGGAATGGCAGGACCAGGATTTGCCCGCCATTCCGGTGGCGGTCAACGTCTCGGGCCGTCAGTTCCAATATGCCAAGCGCCTGCTGACCGCGCTGGAAAACACCCTGGCGGATACGGGCCTGGACCCGCGCTACCTTGAGATCGAGCTGACGGAAAGCTCGGCCATGCGCGACGCCGAAAGCGCCATCGCCGTGGTCCAGCATATGAAGGAGATGGGCATTTCCTGCGCCATCGACGATTTCGGCACCGGCTATTCGTCGCTGTCGGTGTTGAAGCGCTTCCCCATCAGCAAGCTGAAGATTGACCGCTCCTTCGTCATGGACGTGATCACCGACCCCAACGACGCCGCCATCGTGGACGCCATCGTCGCCATGGCCAAGGCGTTGAAGATGAAGGTCATCGCCGAGGGCGTGGAGCACACCCAGCATCTGGAATTCCTGCGCGCCTTGGGCTGCGACCAGATGCAGGGCTATCTGTTCTCGCGCCCGCTGCCCGCCGAGGAAATGGGCAAGTTGCTGGCCGAAGGCCGCCGCCTGCACTTCAACGACCGCCGCCGGGCCTAGTTTGGATAGCACCGCGGATACGGGCGCCAGCGCCGTCAAGCATTCCTACACCATCCCCTGCGCCTCGGTTTTCCGTGACGCGGTCGAAGCCCTGGCTGGCCGCCGCCGGGTCAATGTGGGCGACATCGCCCGCTCGGTCCTGCTGGTCATGCCGGCGGCGCTGATCGACGGCGTCCCCGATCCGGGCGACCCGCCCAATGACGACCGCGAAACCATCATCCTGAAATCCGGCCCGGCCCAAGGCCGCCCCTGGCGCCGCAAGCCGCGCCTGCAAGTGCGCATGGCGCCGGGCTACGACGTCACCTTCATCCGCCGCGCCTTGGCCTTGGCCCTGGCCATGGACCGGGGCGATTTCGTGCTGCGTCTGGAAGACCCCAACGCCAAGCCCCCGGCCCCGCCGCCGCCACCCGAGCCCCCACCGCCTGAGCCCCCACCGCCTGAGCCCATCGCGGACGTGACCGAAGAGGTCGAGCGCCTGAAGGCCATCATCAACGTGTTGGCCTTCGAACCGCTGCCCCACGGCATCTCCACCCGCGACGACGCCCTGCACGTCCTAGGCTTCGCCCCCGGCGCCCGCCCCGACAAACGCACCATCCGCGCCCGCTTCCGCATGCTGGCGACCATCCACCACCCGGACAGCAATCACGGCAGCCATAACCGCATGAGCCAGTTGAATCAGGCCATGGAGTTTCTGAAGGAATAGAATTTCAGGGGCCGCCACAGACGTTCGATGAAGACGTTGTCCATCCAGCGGCCCTTGTCATCCATGCTGATGCGCACGCTCGCATCCTTCAGCACCTGGGTGAAACGGGGGCTGGGGGTGCGGATCGCTGGTCCGGGGCTTCTGATAGATGGGCGATAATCCCATCAGGATCATCAGCCGCCGGACCCGTTTGCGCCCGACCACATGGCCCAGGCGACGCAGATAAAACATCATCTGCGCGCCCCGTAGAACGGGCACTCGGTGAACACCTCGTCGATCAGGCGCATCAGGGCCAGATTGACCGGGCTTTCCCCGACCGGCGCGTAATAGAACGCCGACCGGCTGATGGACAGCAACCGGCATTACTGACCGATGAACAGATCGGGATGGCTCGGCTCGATCATCTCGCGCCTCCGCTCGACGCTCATCGACCGGAGGCCTGCGATGCCTCGGCCTTGCGCGAGAATGTCGATGCCATGCCCTCGATGGCCTGACGCTTCCACGTCGCAATCATCGTCTGGTGGATGGCATGTTTGCTGGCCAGTTCCGCCAGCTCTGTGTTGCCGTGCCAGCCGGAATGCAAAGGGCATCTGGATGGCGGATAAATGAACAAGAGGCTCGGAGGCCGCGCCTCCGAGCGGGGCCGGGGCGGCACCCGCAAGCCCCTTACCGTCTCTCTATCAGCCCGCCGCGCCGTGGCAGTGCTTGTACTTCTTGCCCGAACCGCACGGGCACGGCGCGTTGCGCGGGGTCGCCGCCCAGGTGGCCGGGTCGTTGGGGTCGGCTTGGGTGCTGCGTTGAGCGGTGGTCACACCGGCGGCATCCGCATCGCGGGCGAAGGCGGGGTCGTTGCGGGTTTCGTGCATTTCCGCTGGGCCGCGCGGGGTCAGGGCCGCTTCCATCTCGGATTCGGCGGGACCGACGCGCAGTTCCACATGGGCCAGGGTGCTGGTGACGCGCTGACGCAAATCGTGCAGCATCTGCTCGAACAGATTGAAGGCTTCACGCTTGTATTCGTTCAGCGGGTCGCGCTGGCCGTAGGCACGCAGGCCGATGCCCTGACGCAGATGGTCAAGCTGGAGCAGATGCTCCTTCCACGCCTGATCCAGAATCTGCAGCAGCAGGCTTTTTTCCACCATGCGCATGACTTCGGGGCCGTAATCGGCGGCCTTGCCGGCCATCTTGCGGTCGGCGGCGTCGGTGACGCGGTGCTTGATCTCCTGGTCGGCGATGCCTTCTTCCTTGGCCCAATCGGCGATGGGCAGGTCCAGGTTGAAGACGCGCAGAACT
>JACMKT010000110.1 GCA_014380005.1 Rhodospirillales bacterium | reverse complement strand
GTTTGAGAAAGCCCCGGACGGGTGACTGTCCGGGGCTTTTTTTGGGTTCAACGCGGATTAGCGTGGACAGGCCTCGCAAGGCCCCCGTAAGCGCCGTCAGGCGCATCTGTGTTTATCTGTGTTCCATAGACTCAGGCGCCTGCCGCGCACACAGCATGGACCCCTGATCGGCGCTAAGCTTGTCCGGGTTGACGACCGTGGGCTTGGCAAGCACTCCCCGGAAATCCGCGAAGACCCTTTTTTTGTTGAATGGCTCCTGACACCACGCTGTCAGGAGGGGTTTGTTAGGGTCTCTCCCGTCAACAGAATTTGGGAGAGAATGATGAGCATCAGCGTTGCCGTGTGGTTCGAGTTGCCGGCACTGGATTTGAACCGGGCCCAGGTCTTTTACGAAGCTGTGCTGGGCTTCCCCATGAAGCGCGAAACCATGGGCGCGGGGGAAATGGCGGTGTTCCAGCCGCCGGGGGCCGAGATCAAAGGCGCCGTGGTCAAGGGCCCCATGTTCCGTCCCTCTGCCGACGGTGCGCTGGTCTATTTGAACGCGGGCGCCGATCTGGCCGTGCCCCTTGGCCGGGTTGCGGCGGTGGGCGGGGCGGTCGTCATGCCCAAGACCGATATCAGCCCGTTCGGCTTCATCGCCGTCATTACCGATAGCGAGGGCAATCGCGTCGGTTTACATTCCCTTTCCTGACATTTACCGCAAGGGATGACGCATGCGCCGGGCCGATCGCCTGTTCCAGATCGTCCAGTGTTTGCGCGGCGGGCGGTTGGTAACCGCCCGCGACCTGGCCCAGCGGCTGGAAGTGTCGGAACGCACCATCTATCGCGACATGGCCGAACTGATCGGCACCGGCGTGCCCATCACCGGCGAGGCTGGCGTGGGCTATGTCCTGCGCGGCGGCTTCGATATCCCGCCCCTGATGTTCACCGCCGACGAAGTAGAGGCATTGCTGGTGGGCGCCCGCATGGTCAAGGCCTGGGGCGGAACCACCCTGGTCCGTGCCGCCGAGGAAGCTCTGGCCAAGATCGAGGCTGTGATCCCATCGGCCTTGCGCGACGGCATGGCGCAATCGCGCCTGTTCGCCCCCGGATTTTCACTGCCCGACGACGCCCGTGAATTGCTTGACCTGTTGCGCGACGCCATCACCGGGCGGCGCTTCATTCATTTCGGCTACACCGATGAATCCGGCAGCGACAGCGAACGCCGCTGCCGCCCGCTGGGCCTTTATTTCTGGGGCAAGGTCTGGACGCTGGTGGGGTGGTGCGAATTGCGCAGTGATTTCCGCATGTTCCGCATCGACCGCATGCGCGCCCCCACGGTCGAGGATATGCGGTTCCAGCCCGAACCGGGCCGAAACCTGACGGATTTCCTCCGCACGGTCATTCCGGCTGGGGCGAGTGGTGCATTGCCGGGAAGTTAGCGGTGAAAGTTTTGGTTGCGACTGTCGCCGAATGGACGCGCCTGACCCAAAGTGGACGGATGCCGGTTGGAGGTTCGAGGTCCGCTTTGCGCTCAAGTGGGCCGTTATTTTTATCTGCTGGTGCCGCCATAAGTGGACGGTCCCACAGAAAGTTTCCCCGTGAATCTGTCCCGAGCCACCGGAACAGGACAGGGGGCAAGAACGGTAGCGTGTCGTTTGTAGCGGTACCAACTGGGTCAACGACCTGCTTGTCAAGCCGCCAAGCATTCGCCAGCGAGAGTGATGTCCACAGCGTCGCGCAGCACCGCCATCACCAGGGCGCGCCGGTCGTTCAGGGCCTCTGAAGGAGCCATTCCGTCACGGATCGCGACCAAGAGCGGGCGCAAACCAGCGCGCAGAGACGTCACTGCCCGTTCTTCTCTGGCGGGAACGTCGGCCAGCAGATAGTCCGCCATGCGGGCGACCGATGTCGCATCGCCGAGCAGGGCTGACACCACTAGTATTAGGGCTTCCAGACGGGGGTAATGTTTTGCTAACGCCTCAAGCTGTTCGAGATTTTCGGCAGCTAGCGCACGTTCGAAGGCGATGGCGAACGGTGGTTCAAGGCTTCCTGCGTCGCCGGGATCGCTACCATGGCGGATCGCTAACAAGCGAGCATAGGCGAAGGTCGGTTCATCCGCCAGCGCCGCCCACACCTCATAAATAGCCTGTTGACGCCGTTCCTGATCGGCTCCCTCCAGGACGGCGCGAAGCCGACGCATCCGGCCAATACGTAAGACGTCGTTCCGACTGGTGGGCTCCGCGGTTACCGCCCTGAGGAGGCGCTTCTCCCATTCTGTGCTCAGCACGCGAAGTGGCTCCCCGCGCTCCAAGGTATGAGCCAATGTAGTCAGGAACGTATCGGAAGTGTATATCCGTAGTCCTTCCCGCACGGCACCCATGGCCCCAATATGGTCGCCACGATGGTCACGTAGCCGCGCTAGCAAGCTGTAGTGGTTTGAATTGGCGACTTCACGCAGGAACGCCGCCTCCACTACCTCTTCCGCCGCGTCTGTACGGCCGAAGGCAATTAGCATTTCCGCAAGTTCGGTATTTGCACGGGGGTTGTCGGGTAATCGCCGGACCGCCTCCCATCCCAAGGTTTCAGCGGCCTCGCGGGCGTCGATCATTGCCAAAGCGTCCCGCCACAGAGACCAGAGGAACGAATCGAACGGCTGCCATTCAAGGCCCTCCCGTGCGAGGTCGGCAGCAAGCAGACAACCATCGGCGAAACAGTCCCCCTCGCGCCCAATCAAAGCCGATCCCAGAGAATGGATTGCGCGGACGGCAAACCGGCTTTCGCCTGTCACCCGTGCGAACTGCCTGTGGCGATCTATCATTGAGATGATATTTCTGCGCACTTGTGCGAACGGCAGATTAAACCTGTCGATCACACCCTGGTTTTCGTCGGGCATCGGCGAACGAATTGGCCGGTGGGCGGCGCGGGCCTCCGGCCTAGCAAGCGGCGCAAAATCCGAATCGCAGGCCCACCATGCTGGGGCCTCGATGCCAACGTCTTGATAGGGCGCCGAGGCAAGGAGCGTTCCCACCAAGTCACGCCAACGCTTGGGTGCTTTTGGGTAGAGTGGTTTCAAGGCCAGCCATTCGGCGCGGAACTGTGCTTCCGAGGGCTGGCGAGCTTTGGCCCACTGAGCCAACCCCGCGAGCCAAGCGTATTCTTCCGGTAGGCGTCGCAGACCAAGCAAGCCAATATCGA
The DNA here is from genome assembly GCA_014380005.1 of Rhodospirillales bacterium. Classification (GTDB taxonomy): domain Bacteria; phylum Pseudomonadota; class Alphaproteobacteria; order Rhodospirillales; family Magnetospirillaceae; genus Magnetospirillum. The sequence goes on along the minus strand of JACMKT010000110.1, from coordinate 1,819 downwards.
GATAACGGGATGGCAAGCGATCCCCGGCCTCGCGACATAGATTCAGCCAGAATGGTGTCATGTCCAGTGGCACTGCGGCTCGGATCAACGGCTGGGTCAGGGCTAGCATTCGCCAATAGGCGGCCCGGGCATCGCGGGAAGTAGATAGTGCTAACGGCGCCACCCATTCATTCCATAACGGGAAACGGCGGCGTAGCGTGACAGCGGCATCGGTTACTTCGAGATAGGAGACAATTTCGAACGCCTCGCATATTTCGCGTAGCGCGCGCTGCAACGCTGACCGGTCGGTTGGGAATGGCGCCCTGCGCCGCCGCTCCAGCCAAGCGAGGATTGTCTGCCCCAATGCCGCCCGTGCTGGATCCTCCGCGGCGAGCGATCCAAACAGCGAGCGGGCCGCGTCGGGAATGTCGGCGCGGTCGTAAGGGAAAATGTCGGCGTGCCCCGCGAGCAGCTTGCTGAATTCATCCTCCGGCGCCGCTGTGAACCGGCCCAGCCACGGATGACGATCAATCGATGCTGGCGCGCGAATAGCCATTTAGGCGATCTCCTCGCCGAAGGCGTAGTCGTCAGCGGCGATGCGTACTGCCATTAGGTGATGATTCCTGAGAAGCCGAATATCACAGGCTGGCGGTGGGCGGTCGATCCTTCCCAGGGCTGCCAGATGTTCGCGCCGGTATGGTATCCGAAAATGTAGGATCTCCGCCAGCAACTGAGAGTCGTCGGCGACCTCGAATAAAGGCATTGCCCGTCCGCAAGGGAGGCCGATTGGCGACGGATAGAAATACGCCCATGCACCACTGTCTAGAACGGTGGGGGCGGTGAACGGACAGGCAGTCCATGAACTTGCCGCCGCTTTGACTTCGGCTGCGCTATATTCCATTAGCGCTACGTCATGCGGCCCCGGATAATGAGCCAGCCCAAGGCGGTCACGCAGCAGGTTAGCCCAATCCGGCTTCGCGAGTTCGCTTTTTAATTCGTCCTTGGACGCGGCGAAGGCCGGGCGAAAGTCTCGCATGTCATTCCAATTGGAAAGAAACTTATCGAGGACGGTGTAATTTCCGCCGGCGCATGCCTTACTTAGATCGTCTAATGTTTTGCCTTGCTGCTTTAGGCTCCGGACCCATAAATTGGATTCCCAGCGAAGCCGGTTTGTGATTCAAGGTTCCCGAAGGGAGCCTATTGATGGATCGAAGCTATTTCTGGCTGAGCGCTGAGCAATTTGCGCGGCTTGAGGCCCATCTTCCGACCGATACGCGGGGAAAGCCTCGGGTCGACGACCACCGCGTCATCAGCGGCATCATCCACGTTTTGAAGTCGGGCTGCCGCTGGATCGACGCGCCGCCGATCTATGGCCCGCGCAAGACGCTCTACAATCGGTTCGTTCGCTGGGCGGCCAAGGGTGTGTGGGTCGACATTTTCCATGCCTTGGCCTCGGCGGAGGGGCCTCCCGCCCAAGTGCTGATCGATTCCTCGGCGGTCAAGGCGCATCGCTGCGCCTCCGGCGGAAAAGGGGGGAGCTCACCCAAGCGATCGGCCGCTCGCGCGGCGGGCGCACCACCAAAATCCACGCCCTGACCGACCCATTCTGCCGTCCGGTCGCATTCCTGCTGACTGGCGGTCAGATCGCCGACTGCACCGCCGCTGACGCCCTGCTCGACCAGATGCCCACGACCGACATTCTGCACGGCGACAAGGGCTATGACAGCGATGCCGTCCGCCGCAAGATCGAGAGCAAGGGCGCAGCACCGAACATCCCGCCCAAGGTCAATCGGCGCTGGAAGAACTGCTTCTCCCCGTACCTCTACCGTGACCGTAACGC
>JACMKT010000109.1 GCA_014380005.1 Rhodospirillales bacterium | reverse complement strand
GTTGGTCACCGTGGCCGGCGCGATGGTGCCCGAGTATTTCTGGGCGCCGCCGCTGACGCCGACATTGCCCGTATTGCTGCCGCTCAGGGTGGAATCGTTGGCTTGGACTAGGGTGCCGCCATCGGTGCCGCCGCGATTGGCGGACAGCTCGTCAGGGGCGATGGCCCCGCCTTGGAACAAATCCTCGGCGTTGGCAGGGGCTAGGGCGATGACCATCAGGCCGCTTGCTAGGAATAGAGGGGCGGCCAGGATTAGGGGTGCTCGCATAATCTCCGTCCTTTGCTGTGGCGAAAGGAAGCCGGCGGGGAAGGCGGCCCCGCCGGCCGGAGGCATTTAGTTGGTGTGGCTGTTGATGCTGAACGCGCTGAACTGGTTCGCCGACACCCCGGTGTTCTGGGCGATGTTGGCGATACCCGACATGGTGCCGATGCCGATGCCGCCGATGGCGCCGGAACCGAAGGACACTTTGATGTTGCCGCCATTGCCGCCCTGGGTGGCGCCGGTGGCAGCGTTCAGGGACTGCGACGAAGCCGCTTTCTGCGACAGATCGCCGCCGGTGGAATAGGCCTTGGCGGAGACGTCGCCGCTATTGCCGCCATTGCCGCCGCTGGCCGCCGATTTGGCGGTCTGTTCGGCGCTGTTGCCGGTCTTGCTGGTGATGTCGCCCCCAGCACCACCCACGCCCATGGCCGCCGATTCGGAATTGGCCTTGGCGGTAGCGGTGGGCTTGGCGAATGCGCTGGACCAAGCGTCGGCATCCTGCCACTGGCCGGCTTTGCCGCTGGCATCAGCCGAAGGCGAACCGCCGCCGCTGTGGTGACGGCTGTGGCGGCTGGCCCCTGAACCCACCGCGAACGCCGTGGATTTGTTGGAGTTCTTGCCCAGATTGGCGGCACCGGCCAGCGAGCCGGCATGAGCCTTAGCATCAGCGTCGGCGTCGCTATAGGCAGAGCTGTAGGCCTTGCCGTCGCCGCCTTCGCTCTTGTTGTAGGACTTGGTGCTCTGCAGGCCAAGATTGGCCGACACGGCGGTGCCGTTGCCGCCATCGCCGCCACGGCCCGAGGACAGGCGGCTGTTATCCGCATCAGCATCGCCGCCACGGCCCAGATTGCCGGTCAGGGCGGTCTGGCCCGCGGTCAGGTCGCCGCCGGTGGCGTTGCCGCCGGTGCTGTTACCCGAGCTCAGGGTGATGGCACCAACGTTGTTGGTCGCCGACATGTCGGTGGTGTTGGTCATGGTGGTGTTGTACGAGTCGTAAGTCACATGGTCGCCCAGGATGGCGGTGCCGTCGATGTCGGCAGCCGCACGGGAGCGGAAGGTGGCCTGGGCGGCGTCGCTCACGCCGCTCTGGTTCGGCGATTGCACATCGTTGTTGTCACTGTTGTCACCGATGGCGTTGCCGCCGTCACCGGTGCTGGCACCCGGACCAGCCGCACCGCCCGAACCACCGGTGGGGGTGGCGACGGTGACGTTGATGTCGGGCAGGGTTACGTGCTGGCTCTGGGAACCGGCAACCATTTGGCCCTGGCCCTGGGTCTGCTTGGTGCGGGCCGCGGCGTTGCCGCCGTCGCCTGCATAGGCTTTGGCATAGGCGTCACCGCCCGAACCGCCGCCCGAGCTGTGACGGCTGTGCTTGCTGCCGGAGCTGCCGCCGTCGGCATAAGCCTTGGCGGTGCCGCCGTCGCCTCCGTCGGCATAGATCTTGGAGCCCTGGGACTGGCCCTGGACATTGGCGGCCAGGAAAGACTGGTCCTGACCGATCGAGCCGGTCGCGTGGGCGGAGGCGGCGAACATCAGCGCCGCACCGGACACGCCCATCAACATAGCCTTCTTCATTTTGCCTCCTATTGGCATTGCCTAACGAAGTCGACGTTCGTCAGCCGCGTGAGCCCCATGTGACGGGCCGGGCGCGTCGGGCACGTTCCCTTCCTTGGCGAAGGGGCGAACCAATGCGTCCGGGGCCTGTTGGCCGCTCTCGGGCCCCTCTACAAAGGCAACTGCCGTGCCAATCCATGGCGAAAGGTCTAAGTGCTTGAAGGCGTTGGAAATAGCATCGCCGGCCTAAGGGATTCCCCTAGGCCGGCGATGTAACGCTGGCGAGACGCTGTGTTCAGGTGTGTGACGTTAGCCCAGGTCACCGCGCTTCGGTGATGGTCACGTCCAGTTCCGCTAAGCCGGCCACCCGGCCAATCAGCCGGTCGCCGGGCAGGACCGGGCTTACGCCGTCGGGCGTGCCGGTGAAGATCAGATCGCCCGGGCTGAGATGATAGTACTGGGACAGGTGGGCGATGACCTCGGGGATGGACCAGATCATGTCCGAGATGTCGCCGCGCTGGCGGATCTCGCCATTGACCTCCAGGGTGATGGCGCCGGACAGTATGGGTGTGGTGCCGCGCACGATGGGGGTGATGGGGGCCGAGAACTCGAACGACTTGCCCAAATCCCACGGGCGGCCCTTGTCGCGGGCGGCGAATTGCAGGTCGCGCCGGGTCATGTCCAGACCGACGGCATGGCCGAACACCGCCTTGGCGGCTTGCTCCGGGGTGGCCTGGAAGACCGCGGCGCCCAGGGCGACCACCAGTTCGATCTCGGGGTGCAGATTGGCGGTGGCGGGTGCGTAGGGGATGGGGCCGCCGCCGGGCACCAGGGCATCGGGGGCCTTGGTGAAATAGAACGGCGCCTCGCGGCTGGGGTCCGATCCCATCTCGCGGGCATGGGCGGCATAGTTGCGCCCGACGCAGAAAACACGGCGAACCGGGTACAGCGCGTCCTCGCCGGCCACCGGCACGGCGGGTTGGGGCAGCGCGAACAAAGTGGTGGGCATCAGGCCGTTCTCCCGGAATTGTGACGCTCCAGAATGCACTTCTCAAGGGGGGGTGATCAACCCATCACCCCCGGCTTACTGCAAAGTCACTTGACAGTTTCCTTGAAGCGGAAATCATTGCACGCATGAACACGTCCCGATAGAGGACGGTCAGGGAGGATAAATCGTGCAATTCCAACTGGGGGACTATGTCCCCTATCTGCTGAGCCGTGCCGGCGTGTCGCTGGCCACCAACTTCACCCGCGAACTGGACCAGTTCGGCATTACCCTGCCCATGTGGCGGGTGATGGCCGCCCTGCTGGACGAGGGCGAGCAGCGTTTGGGCGATCTCGCCCGGCTGACCGCCATCGAGCTGTCCACCTTGTCGCGCATCACCGCCACCATGGAGGTGAAGGAATTAGTGACCCGCCGGCGGTCGGGCCAAGACGCCAGGGCGGTGCTGATCGCGCTGACGCCCGAGGGCCGCCGCAAGGCCGAGGCCATCGTTCCCCGCGCCCTTGATTGCGAAAGCACTGCGGTGGCGGGCATGAGCGCCGAGGAGGTGCAGACCCTCAAGGGCTTGCTGCACCGCCTGTACGGCAATGTGGCCGGCTGTGATCCCTTGGTGGACAAAGCCAATTTCTGATCCGCTGAGCCGCCGTCAACTGGTGCTGGGCGCTGCCTCCCTTGGTGGCGCCCTCGCACTGGAATACACATGGATCGGCGAACCCGCCGCCCATGCCCTGGTGTTCCTGCATGAGGGCTTGGGCTCGGTCTCCCTATGGCGCGACTTTCCCGCCCGCGTGGCCGCTGCCACCGGCATTCCGGCGTTGGTGTTCTCGCGGGCCGGCTATGGCGGCTCGTCGCCGGTGGATTTGCCCCGTTCGCTGGACTATCTGGAGCGGGAGGCCCGCGACGTGCTGCCCGGCGTGCTGGATGCTTTGGGTATGGTTTCCGCCATCCTCATCGGCCATTCCGATGGCGCCTCCATCGCCTTGGTCCACGCGGCGCTGGATCATGGCCGGGTCAAAGGCGTGGTTGCCATGGCGCCGCATACCTTCGTCGAAGATATGTGCGTCGCCGCCATCGCTCAGGTGACGGCGGCTTATGAGAGCGGCGATCTGCGGGCGCGGCTGCAACGCCATCACGGCAGTAACGTGGATTGCGCCTTCTGGGGCTGGAACCGGGCATGGCTCGATCCCGCCTTCAAAGCCATGGATTTGCGCCCCTATTTGCCACGCATCCAAGTGCCCGTGCTGGTCATCTAAGGCGAAGACGACGAATACGCCACCCTGGCCCAAGTGTACGCAGTGGTTGATGGCGTCGGCGGGGCGGTGGAACGCCTTGTGCTCCCCCAATGCGGCCACTCGCCGCACCGCGATCAGGCGGATGCGGTGGTGAAGGCCATTGGGGCGTTTGTGGAAGCCTTTTAGAACGGCAAACCCGGACTGTCGTCCTTGGACGGGCGTTTTCTTTCACGCGTTGGCCGAGGCGCAAGTTCGCCTAGGAGCGCGAATGCTTCCGAGAACGTTGATAATGCAACTCGGAAAGCAGCGTCGGATACAATTGGGAAATCGCTGACTTTAAACAGCTTCGGTTTCCTATCATCCCGAGCTTTCCGGCTGAATTTTCCCGTGTCAAATATTTCGACAAAAATAGGAAGGTTCAGATCATATTTGCGCACCAAGTCATCCGGCAGATAATTAGACAAATTTGGCACGACAAGATCGCGTACTGCAGCTGCCATTAAACCGATGTGATGGATGTTCTCAGGACAGCTGTTTTTGCGCGGCTGAATGAGTGTAATCCTTATGGAGTCTTCCATTTGTATAGCTACAAGGTGGTTTAACACGAGAGTGAATTCATCGTGTTCAAATGCCGCGTCAAAAACGTGGCAAAAGCCCTCCGTCCTATGAAAAAAATCATAAAAATAACCGGCAACCTTGCCGTTTTCCCGCTTACATGATTCAGGGCCAGAGCCCATCGCCTTCGTAATAATTTCCGATTTTGTCGGTGATGAGTTTTCAATAACGGGACATATCGCCATCCTAAAAGCGCGGTAGGCCCAGCCGCCTGCACTTTTCTGGAAGAATGACTTGCAGGTTTCAACGGTCGCAGGGACGGAGCCTGGGACGGTGAGTCGTGCTAAGTCGACGATGTAGACTTTGCGTTTCTTTTTAGTCATGCGACGAGGCTAGCAAACGGACCGGGAACAGTCAAGCAACGTATAAGCACTGTTAAATATGTATAAAATATACATGTTTCAGTCGTTTGAATCTAGCTGCTGAGTAGTGCTTGCCTTAAGGAAAAAGGCCCGCCGCGATGTGCGACGGGCCTTCGTGATTTACTCGGCTGCGGCTGCCCGCGACGAGGCTCGCATGGCAAGTGGTCCGCCATCGTCGTGGATGGTGGTGGCTTCCTCGGGATAGGCTCCGATCTGATGGATGGCGAGATCGGCGCCCATGTATTCGTGATCCTCGTCCAGGCGGATGCCCATGGTGGCCTTCAGGCCGCCATAGACGGCTAAGCCGGCGGTCAGGGCGAAGGCGGCGCCCAGGACGGTGCCGGTGACCTGCGCGCCCAGGCTGACGCCGCCCAGGCCACCCAGGGCCTCGGCGCCGAACACACCGGCCAGGATGCCGCCCATGAAGCCGCACAGGCCGTGCAGAGCCCAGACGCCCAGCACGTCGTCGATGCGCCACTTGTTCTGGCACTGGTTGAAGGCGAACACGAACAGCGCGCCGGCCATGCCGCCGGTGACGAAGGCGCCAATGGGGTGCATGACGTCGGAACCGGCGCACACCGCCACCAGACCGGCCAGGGCGCCGTTATGGACGAAGCCGGGATCGTTGCGGCCCACCACCAAGGCGGCGAGGATGCCGCCGACCATGGCCATCAGCGAGTTCATGGCGACCAGACCGGAGATGCCGTCGATGGTCTGCGCGCTCATGACGTTGAAGCCGAACCAGCCGGCGCACAAAATCCACGAGCCCAGGGCCAGGAAGGGGATGTTGGACGGCGGAATGGCGACCACATGGCCGTTCTTCTTATAGCGGCCACGGCGTGCGCCCAGCATGATCACTGCGCCCAAGGCGATCCAGCCGCCCAGGGCATGGACCACCACCGAGCCGGCGAAGTCATGGAACGCGACGCCGAACAGCGACTTCATCATATCCTGGAAGCCGAAGCGGGTGCCCCACACCATGCCCTCGAACACCGGATAGACCAAGCCGACCAGGATGGAGGTGGCGATGAGCTGCGGCCAGAACTTGGCGCGCTCGGCGATGCCGCCCGAGATGATGGCGGGGATGGCGGCGGCGAAGGTGGCCAGGAAGAAGAACTTGACCAGATCATAGCCGTTGGCGGCAAAGGCGGTGCCCTCGGCCTTGCCCACCAGGCTGGCGGCGGAACCGAAGAAGTTCACTCCGTAGGCCACGGTGTAACCGATGAAGAAATAGGCGGTGGTCGAGACGGCGAAATCGGTCAGGATCTTCACCAGCGCGTTGACCTGGTTCTTTTTGCGGACGGTGCCAACCTCAAGGAAAGCAAAGCCAGCATGCATTGCCAGCACCATGATCGCGCCTAAAAGAACGAAAAGAACATCCACTCCGGACTTCGCCGCTTCCATTGTCAAACCTCTCCCAAACCCGTTCCCGCCCATCACGGGGTCGGGCCGCGCTATCAATCCCCGTGCCAATGCGAGTGAGAGGTGGAAAGTTTTGTAATATCAGTATGTTGATGAAGTGGTGATAAAATGGGCATGCCAGTACAGCCTAGTAACTAACCCATTACAGTGGGCAATTGCCGATTCAATGGGCAAACTCGTCCACAGTGACCGGGGGTTGTCCCGCACCTGTGCAGTCAATAGGCAAAATTTATTACTGTCGTATTTTTGTGCAGGTTCTGGCCCACCGAAAACTGGCATGGCGGCTGCAATGATGTGTCCAGGTCATGGGGGAAATCCGGCCTAACGCCTTGGTTTCCACGTCAGCACTCGGAGCAAATTGCCATGGGTCAGGAAAAAATTGCCGTGCTCTACGGAAATAATGCCGACAGCATTAAGGTGGAAGCCGCCCGGCTGATGGCGGAAGCCTTCAGCCGCCCCGCCGAGGCCGGTTCGTTGATCAGCATGGCCATCCAATTGTTCGACTACGCCAACTCGGTGCAGGAGCAACGGGTTTAAAACCATGGCGTGCGCCGACGGCTAGGGTCAAAACCCAATCAGATGGTCGCCTGCGCCGAGGCGAATTTGCCCGCCTGGCAGGAAGAGGGTGCAGCGCGATGCGGCGCATCGCGCAAGCCGTCTGACGCCCCGGGAGGGCAAATTCGCCCGGCCCGAAGGGGTGCGTTTCCAAGGCGCCCTGGTGCGTTAGCCAGCATCGCCTTCACGACGGCGCCTGCCAGGGCGCCTTGGAAACGCAACGCAGGCGGCTATCTGATTGGGTTTTGACCCTAGGGCCCCGTATAAATGGCGACGGCGGACCGGAATGAGCCGGTCCGCCGTCAAGGAGGAAAGAGGCATGAGCAATATGCCCTTTCTCCTGGTGCTCCAGTTCCGGTTCTGGCGGATGCAAATCCACCTGTCGGTAACAAGGGCCTAGGAGAGGCCGGTATCGGGAATGCCGCCCGATACCGGCTACCTCCCCTTAATATATCCAATCAGCGCGCCAATTTCAAATAACCGTATGTGACACCGGCTTACGGGCGCCGGATGCCGTCCGATGCCGCCTTCAGGGTTTCGGCGCTACGCTTCAGGGCCAGCCGTTCGGATTCGTCCAGATCGGGCCATAGCGCTTCCCCGGCACCGTTGGCGCCGACCACGCGGGGCAGGGACAGGGCGACGTCGCGCACGCCTTCGATCTCGGGCGTCAGGGCCGAGACCGTCAGCACCGCGCGTTCATCGGCGGCGACGGCCTGCACCAATCGGGCGATGCCGGCACCGATGCCGAACCAGGTGGCGCCCTTGCCGGCAATGATCTTATAGGCGGCGCCACGCACGCCCTGATCGACGGCCAATCTATCGGCATCCTCCAGCGGCCTGCCGTGCTGGCGGGCCAAGGCCATGACCGGAATGGCGCCTATGGAGGCGCTGGACCAGCACAGCACTTCGGAATCCCCGTGTTCTCCCAGCACCCAGGCATGCACGGATTTGGCGCTGATGCCCAGGAACTCGGCCAGCAGCGCGCGGAAGCGGGCGGTGTCCAGCATGGTGCCGGTGCCGATGACCCGTGACGGCGGCAGCCCCGACAGCCGGGTCGCCACCTCGGTCATGATGTCCACTGGATTGGTGGCGATCAGCAAGATGGCATCGGCGGCGTAGCGTAAAACTTCGGGGATGATTGCGGCGAAGACGGCGGCGTTGCGGCCCAGCAGTTCCAACCGGGTCTCGCCCGGCTTCTGGCTGACGCCCGCCGCCAGCACCACCACGCCGGCGCCGGCAATGTCGGCATAATCGCCCACGGTGACGCGCACCGGATAGGCGAACGGAGTGCCGTGCAGGATGTCCTGGGCCTGGGCTTCCGCCAAGGCCCGGTTGCGGTCCACCAGCACCACTTCCGAAGCGGCACCGCGCATGACCATGGAAAAGGCGGCGGATGCGCCGACCATACCGGCGCCAATGACAGCCACCTTCATGGGAAACTCCTGATTTTTGTGGAGACCCGGTTAAGGTAGGTGTTCTTTATGGAAAGGGAAAGTGGCGCGAGAGACGGGACTTGAACCCGCGACCTCCGGCGTGACAGGCCGGCGCTCTAACCAACTGAGCTACTCCCGCTCCGGAGTAAGGGCCGGGGATATATCAGTCTCTTTGGGGCTGCGCAAGCGGTGTTTTTCCTTTTCTGCCGCGCCACGGTCCTATCCGCGCTATAATCGCCGCCAAGCGAGAGGAGGTGCACCATGGGAGACGTCGTTAATCTGAACCGCTGGCGCAAGAGCAAGGCCAAGGAAGAAAAGGCGCGTCAGGCCGAGACCAATCGCGTCGCCTTTGGTCGCACCAAGGCCGAGAAGCAGGTTACCCGCCAGCAAACCGATCAGGAAACCAAGGAATTGGACGGCAAGAAGCTGGAAGACTAACCGCGCCAGAACCGCTTTTCTTTGCGCAATTCCTTCCATGCCTTATCCGCTTCCGCCAGCAAATGGGGCCGGCGCGCCTCGTGCCACTGGGCCACCATGCGGCTGGCCTGCTCACTGGCGTGGTGGCTGGATTCCAGGCGCGGCCCGGCCATGGCGATGTCGTTGATCTCGCCCAGCACATCCTGCAGACCGGCCAGGGCGGACAGGAAGTCCTTGGCTTGCTTGCCGTAAAGGGGCGAGAAGAATTCTCCGCCGTAGCGCAATTGCTTGCCCAGGATGCGGACCTCATGCAGATGGGCCGGCGCCAGCTTGGACAATTTCTTGCAGGCAGCCTTGCCCATGCGCCGGGCCTGCTTGTCCAGGATTTTGCGGGCGAACGGCGCCACCGGATCGTCGAGATGACGGCTTTCGGCCAATGCCGGGTCGCTGCACCAATCGCCGGCCTCGACCCAGGCCCCCAGATCCAGCAGCAGCCCGGTGAAGCGCCGCTCGGTCACCGCCGCCTGCGCCGCCGTCAGATCGTGGCTGCGCCGCGCCTCCCAATAATCGTGTAAGGCGCGCAATTCGGCATCGCCGGGATGATGCTCGGTCACCGGGGTGATGATCTCGGACAGGAACACTTCGGTGTCGCGGGCCGGGCTAAGCACGGCCAGCAGCCATTTGATCTCCGCCTTGATACGGGCCAATTCGTCACCCTCGACCACGGGGCGAAACACCTTCAGCGCCGAACGCAGGCGGCGCAGCGCCACCCGCATCTGATGCACCGCCTCGCCATGGCCATGGGCGGTCAGGCTGGGTTCGTTGGCCAGCAGATGATGCAGGCAATTGCGCGCGATCAGGCGGAAGGCGTCGGCGATCGTGGTATCCACCTCCAACGCGACCGGCTTGGATTTGACCGGCGCCGCCTCGCGCCCGGCGGCAAGGTCGTAGCCCCGGTCCGATTTGGACAGAGTCAGCAGGCGGGCAGGGACCGATTCCGTCATTTGCCGGGCCAAGGCGAACAGGCGCGACGGCGGCCCCTGCACCAATTCCAGCTCCACTTCGCACACGGCTTCGCGTTTGGCCCCGGCGACGATCTCGCCCTGGTCCAGGGCCAATTCCACCTGCCAATCTGTTCCGCCCAGCCGATGAATGTGGCGGTGGATTTCGGTGCTGAACACGGGGGCGAGGGCATTGATCACCGCCTCGTCCTGCAGGGGGGCAAGGCCGGTGGCGCGCAATCCGGCCCCATCCAACCCGTCGCCATTGACCGGCGCTTCCCATTCATTGCGGGAAAATAGCCCCGAGGTCCGGCTGCCCGAGGTCTTCACCGTCTGCACCCGGCTGTCCCCCGACACCCGCAGGCGTGCGGTGATGCCGGCCTTGGACAGCGTCATGTCCGGGGTATCATAATAGACCGAGCGCAGCCGCTTGGCCGCCGGCTTGCCCTGCTGGTGGTCCTTGACTGCCGGGTGGCGCTTCAGGCTGCCCAGTGCTTCGGGCGGCACGGCCAGCTTCAGCTCGATTTCCTTGCCGTCCATGGGGCCTCCATCCTGAGCGCGCCTATATATATCATCGCGTTGGGGGACGGGCGTCCCGGTTTTAATGAAGTGTGAACATTCTTGGCCCCATGTTGGCAAATTACTTCCAGGGTGGCCTTGCCCCCGTCTCCGGTGTATCCCAGGGATGGTGGCGCGGATACTCGCGCGCAAGGTGGGGGATCAGGATGAGGGCGCTTTCTCGTCTGGGACGCACGGCTGCCGCCGTGATGACGGTGGCGACATTAGCCGGCTGCGCCGCAGTGTTGGACCCGCAAGGCACGCAAGACACCTTGGGCGGTTACGTCAATCAAGGTGCCTCGGACCGTGCGTTGGCTGCGCTGAGCCGGGGCGACAACGCCGCTGCCGAGCGCCACGCGCTGACCGCGTTAAAGTACAGTTCCAAGGACCCGGTGGCGCTGATGGTGGCCGGCTTGGCCTATCAGGGCATGGCGCGCTACGAACTTGCCCGCCAATATTATGAAGTCATCATCACCAACCAGATCCCCGGAACCATCATGATGCCGGGCGACGGCGGCGTGGCCATGCCGCGCTCCATCGTGGATGTGGCGCGGGCCAATGTGGGGGTCATCGACAAGATCACCGGTCGTTCCGTCCCGCGCAGCATCCAGGAATCCGGCCGGCTACCGGGGGCATCCACAGTGGGGGCGCCACCCTTTCTATATGGCGATTCCCTAGCGGGACCTAGTCGGCCCATGGTGAATGCCAGTCAGATGGAGCCGGTGGGCTATGCCCCGGCGGGCCGGGTGTCCGATGCCGAAACCAATGTGGCCGGCCGTTTCCGCATCCTGAAAAGGCTGCTGGAGGAGGGGCTGATCACCCCCGAGGAATTCAACCGCCGCCGCACCGCCAATGCCGGTGCGTTGCTGCCGTTCACATCGCCGTCGGGCTCGGTGGGGCTGGACCGCCCCATTCCTGGGGATGAGGCGGTGGTTGCGCGCCTGCGCGATCTGGGCATCACCTTGGAGACGCGGGCCATCACTCCGGCTCAGCACGCCGCCGAACGGGGCACCATTCTCGATGCCTTGCTGCCGGCGCAGCCGCGCAAGCTGGACAATCCGCCCATGCCACCCCGCGACATGATCGAGGCCGGACAAGCCGTGGGCCGGGTCGAGCGCATGCGTGGCGTCGGATTGGTCAGCGATGCCGAGGCCAAAAAGGAAAAAGACGCCATCGAACGGTCGCTCGACGGCCAATTGGCGGGATTGCGGGTGAACGGCACCGCCACGGGATTGAGGGCAGGGGCGCCCGGTTCCGCCGGACCCATGGCGGCACCCACGGCCAAGGCCACCGGCTGGGGCGTGGCGCTGACCTCGGTTAAAAGCGAAGAGGCCGCCCGCAAGGCGTGGGAGGGCATCAAGGCCAAGTTCCCCGAGCAATTGGGCGGCATGGACGCGCAGTTCAAGCATGTGGGCGCGCGCTATAAGGTCATCGCCGGCCCGGTCGCCAGCAAGGACGCCGCCAAGAAGCTGTGCAAGACCCTGAAGCTGCACCGTCAGGCTTGTGACGCGGCATCCCTATAAGGCTATTGCGCAGGCTTAGGCACCGGCATACAGTGGGATTTCGTCCGCGCCTTCAGGGGTGGTCAGGACGGCCCGGAAGGAAACTTCGGGGCGGTTAAAAAAGAGTTTGACGAGGGCCGGGCGAAAGCCTACAAACCGGCCTCCCGACGCGGAACGGTCTAGGCCGGATGGTGCAGCGGGGGCGGAGAGCGACGAACTCCGCCGGATGGTTCGGAAGAAATTCTGGGCGGTTCGAAAAAAAAGAGGTTGACGCCGCGCCGGCGG
>JACMKT010000108.1 GCA_014380005.1 Rhodospirillales bacterium | reverse complement strand
GGGCACCAAGAACACCAAGACGACATGCCAGAGCGCACCGGCCCTGCCACCCGGCAGATAGCTTCGTGCCCTTCGTGCCCTTGGTGGTAAATCTTGCGGTGACAGCCCCGCGCGATGGCCCCGCTAATCCGTGAAGACCCAGATTTACACCCCGTCCAGTAGCGCCATGGCCTCGGACCGGCTGCGTGGCAAAGGCTGATCGGGGCCAAGCCAGCCGCGCTGGCGGGCTTTGAGGCCCAGTTCCAGCAGGAAGGGCGGCTTCAGACGGGCGCGCGACAGGGCCTCGGCATCGGCCAGCACCTCTTCCGGGCGGCCCTGGCGGGCCACCTGGCCGGAATCGAACAAGGCGATGTCGTCGGCCCAGGCCCAGGCCAAATCCACGTCGTGGGTGGTGAACACCAAGGTGGCGCCGCCGGCCTGCAATTTTTCCAGCACCGCCAGCAGATGCACGGCGCCGAACTGATCCAAGCCGGCGGTAGGCTCGTCCAGCAGCAGCACGTCCGGGCGCATGGCGACGGCACCGGCGATGGCGGCGCGCTTCTTTTGGCCGAAGGACAGCATGTGGGTGGGGCGGTCGGCCAGATCGGCGATGCGCAGGGCGGCCAAGGCCTCGTCCACCCGCTGGCGGGTTTCCGTTTCCGACAGGCCCAGATTGAGCGGGCCGAAGGACACGTCCTCGAAGACCGAGGGCGCGAACAATTGGTCGTCGGGCTCTTGCAGCACCAGACCGACGCGGCGGCGCCACGCGGCAAGGTCCGTGCGGCCATGGCCCATGACGGCGCCGTCCAGGCGGATAGTGCCCGCTTTGGGCTTCAAGGTGCCGTTGAGGTGTTGCAGCAAGGTGGTCTTACCTGCGCCGTTGGGTCCCAGGATCGCCAGCCGCTTGCCCCGCTGCACGCCAAGGTCCAGGCCGGACAGCGCGGTGACCCCGCCGGGATAGGCGTAGGTCAGGCCCCTCGCTTCAAGGATCATATCCATGCGCCGGCCACTCCCACACTGACCAGCAGCAATGCCACCACGGCCAATCCGGCGGGGCGGGACGGGCGAGTGGGCGACAGGGTGCGCAGGCTGCCGTCGAAGCCGCGTGCCGCCAAACCCATCTCCAGCCGGTGGGCGCGGTCCAGGGCGCGCGGCAGCAGAGTCGCCACCAGCATGCCGGTAGAGCGGATACGGCGGCGCCAGCCCGTGTTGCCCAGCCGGGCGGTCTGGGTGGCGTGGATGGCGGCGGCGGTGTCCTGCAGCACGAACAGGAAGCGATAGGTGGCCAGCGCCACCTCCGCCACTTCCGCCGACAGGCCCAGCCGCCGCATGCCCTGGACCAGTTCCGAGGCGGGCGTGGTCACCGCCAGCAGCAGCAGGCTGACCACCGCCGCCAGGGCGCGCAGGATCAGCGCCCCGGCTTGGGTGACGCCATGGGCCGACAGGTGAATGCCGTCCGGGCCGATCTCCACCAGCAGGGTGACGGCTCCGGTCAGGATGAAGGCCATGGGGCCGGCGGTCAGGCGCAGCAGGGCCATAGGCGGGGTGCCTGCCGCCAGCGCCGCACTGACGGCGACGCTCAGCACCAGGGCACCACCCAAAGGCGGCAAGGCCAGCGCCAGGGCCAGCAGCCCCAGTGACAACAGGGCTTTCTCGGCCAGGGGCCGGGTCCGCCAGCGGCTGGTATGAGCCAGCCGGTCACACGCGATCATCCTTGGCGCCGCCCGTGAATGCGTCCCAGCACATAGCCCAGCACCCCGGCACCCGCCGCCGCTTGCAGGGCAAACAGCAGGCTTTCGATTTCCTTGCTGGGCGGGCTCCACAGGGATTCGAACCACGGTTCATAGCCGTGTTCGGCAATGGCCTGACGGGCGGCATCGTCGGTGCCGGTGTACTCGCCCGGCAACCCCAGCACCATGGGGGCCGCCACCAGCGCCACCGCCATGAGCAGCAGCATGGCATTCTGCGCGCGGCTCATGCTTTTACCATGGTGCGAGCGGACAGGGCGTTCATCACCACCACGGTCAGCAAGCCCTCGGCCACCGCCAGGGGAAGCTGGGTCAGGGCGAAGATGCCGGCGAATTTGGCCAAGGCGCCGCCAAAGCCGGTGGCCGCATCGGGGAAGGCCAAAGCCAGTTGGGCCGAGGTCACCATATAAGTGCCCAAATCCCCCAAGGTGGCGCCCAGGAACACCGCCACCGAGGCAGAGGCGCCCAGCTTGCGGGCCAGAGTCCAGGCGCCCCAGGCCATCCACGGGCCGGCAATGGCCATGGAAAACACGTTGGCGCCCAGGGTGGTCAAGCCGCCATGGGCCAGCAGCAGGGCCTGGAACACCAGCACGATGGTGCCCATGACGCTCATGATTCCCGGCCCCATGGTCATGGCGCCCAAACCGGTGCCGGTGGGGTGCGAGCACGACCCGGTGACGCTGGGCAGCTTCAGGGCCGACAGCACGAAGGCGAAGGCCCCGGCGGCGCCCAGTTCCAGGCGGGCCTCGGGCCGCTCGGCCAGGGTCTTCTTCAATTGGCGGGCGCCCATGATGACGAAGGGCGCCGAAATGGCGCTCCACGCGAGTGCATGGGCGGCGGGAAGGAACCCTTCCATGATATGCATGACAATCCACCTGTTCCGCGAAGCGGGCGCAATGTCGCTCCCCCGGATGGGGAACGGGTCTTACTGCTTCAGGACACCCCGCCTGAAATAGCGTGCGCACGCGGATGCGACGGCAGGTCTCCTGGCTCGCGGGTCATGGGTTCCGGCATAGCCTTCCCGGCCTTTTGTCGTCGCACGGGTGGATTCCCTCGTGGACTGGCCAGTGGCGTCGCGAACGACCGAAACCTCTCCGCTTACAGTTGCGGGGGCAGCCCCGGAATTGGCCGCCTTTTCGGCGACCGCACCGGATTCCCTTTTCACCCCTCGAACGGAAACGTCCATTCTTGGGGAACCATCAGGGGGCACTATAATTTCGCCGCATTGGTGGTGTCAATTTCCGCAAAAGGGGTAGGTTCCGCCCTAGGGGTTGCAAGGTCTTTCCAATTCGGTAACCCTTTGGCCGTTCCCTCCAGTGAGGTATGACTCCCGTGACCTACACCATCGCGCTGGTCGACGACGACCGAAACATCCTGACCTCGGTCTCCATGGCTCTGGAAGCCGAGGGCTACAAGGTCCGCACCTACACCGACGGCGCCGAGGCGCTGCGGGGCCTGACCGCGCAAGCTGCCGATCTGGCCGTGCTGGATATCAAGATGCCGCGCATGGATGGCATGGAGCTGTTGCAGCGCCTGCGCAAGCAATCGGCCATCCCGGTGATCTTCCTGACCTCGAAGGATGACGAGGTGGACGAATTGCTGGGCCTGCGCATGGGTGCCGACGATTACATCAAGAAACCGTTTTCGCAGAAGCTGCTGATCGAACGCATCCGCGCCCTGCTGCGGCGGCTGGAAATCGCCAATGAGACCGACCCTGCCGCCGCCGCCGCCGTCTTGATGCGCGGCGAGCTGATGCTGGACCCGGCCCGGCACATCTGCACCTGGAAGGGTGGGCAGGTGGATTTGACCGTCACCGAATTCCTGATCCTGAAGTCGTTGGCGCAGCGCCCCGGCCATGTGAAGAACCGCGATCAATTGATCGATGCCGCCTATGGCGAGCACATCTATGTGGACGACCGCACCATCGACAGCCACATCAAGCGCCTGCGCAAGAAGTTCCGCGACGTGGACGACGACTTCGCCCATATCGAGACCCTGTACGGCGTGGGCTACCGCTATCGCGATGACACGATCTAGCATGCATCGCAAGCGCTGGCGCCCGCTGTCGTCGCCGCTGACCCGGCGCATCCTGGCGGTCAATCTGATCGCGCCCATCATCCTGGTGGCTGGTCTGTTCTATATGGACCGCTACAAGCAGGGCCTGATCCGCAACGAACTGGCCGGCCTTGCCACTCAGGCCGAGATGGTGGCCGGTGCGGTGGGCGAAGGCGCCGTCAGCGAACAGGCCATGGGCTTTCTGGAACTGAACGCCGAACTGGCCCAGCAGATGGTCCGGCGTCTGGCCGAGCCCGCGCAGGTGCGGGCCAAGCTGTATGACGCCGTGGGCGATCTGGCCGCCGATTCCCGCTATCTGCTGTCCATCAAGGGCAACATCCAGATCGAGGAACTGCCGCCGCCCCAGGGTCATGGCTGGCAGGCCCGGCTGGCGGCGTGGTGGGAACGGGTCACCACCTGGATGCCCGAAGACGAAACCCTGCCGCCTTACGTGGAGCAGCCCAAGGACCGCGCCGACCATTGGCCCGAGGCCATGGCCGCCCTGGCGGGGCACAATCACTCCATGGTGCGGGGCCGCGACGGCGGCGGGCTGGTGCTGTCGGTGGCGGTGCCGGTGCAGCGCTACAAGCAGGTGGTGGGCGCCCTGGTGGTCCAGGCCGATGGCCGCAACGTGGCGAAAAGCCTGTTCCAGGTGCGGCTGAACATCCTGCAAATTTTCATGGTCTCGCTCGCCATCACCGTGGGTCTGTCCTTCTACTTGGCAGGCACCATCGCGCGCCCCATCCGCCGGCTGGCGGTGGCCGCCGAGCAAGTGCGCCACGGCCATGGCCGCCGCCACAAGATCCCCGATTTCTCGTCGCGCGGTGACGAGATCGGTGAATTGTCGGTGGCGTTCAAGGAAATGACCGAGGCCCTGTGGAACCGCATGGACGCCATCGAACGCTTCGCCGCCGATGTGTCCCACGAGATCAAGAACCCGCTGACCAGCGTGCGGTCGGCGGTGGAAACTGCGGCGCGACTGACCGACCCGGAGAAACAGCGCAAGCTGCTGGCGATCATTCAGGACGATGTGGAGCGGCTGAACCGCCTGATCACCGATATCTCCGACGCCTCGCGCATTGACGCCGAACTGTCCCGCGCCGAGACCGAGCCGGTGGGCATCGCCACCATGATCGAGGCCATGGGCGACATCTACCGTACCACCACCGAAGACCAGCCCATCCATTTCGCCGTCAGCGTCCCGCACGGTGACCCGTTGGTGGTGGCCGGCATCGAAGGCCGGTTGGTGCAGGTGCTGCGCAATCTGATCGGCAACGCCTTGTCCTTCAGCCCCGCAGGCGGCACCATCCACTTGGCCGCCGAACGCGAAGGCAAATTCGTCCGCCTGGAAGTGGAGGATGACGGCCCCGGCATCCCCGACAACAAGCTGGCCGCCATCTTCGACCGCTTCTACTCGGAACGCCCGGAAGCCGAGAAATTCGGCACCCATTCCGGCCTGGGCCTATCCATCAGCAAGCAGATCATCGACGCCCATGGCGGGCTGATCTGGGCGGAGAACCGGCCCGAGGGCGGGGCGCGGTTCGTGGTCAAGCTGCCGGCGGGGCGGCAGTCTTAGCTGTGCATCTTTGGTGTGTAGCAGTCCGTCGTCAGTTTTACGCCTGTTGCGCGGCACATTTTTCCGCGCGCTCGCCCTAATCTATGGAGACATGAAAAGCTGGCTGTATGACGTTGTCAGAGGTCCACAAGGCGAGAATTCCGAGGAATTCATGGCGCGCATGGGCCGTGAAATTGAGCGTCTTATTCTCGTGGAGGAGCGCTTCAACTTGTCTGTGACTATGGCGGGGGTTGCTGTCTTCCGCGTGGGCAGGAATCTGCGATATGACTGGGCTTGCAATCCGCAGTTTTATGAATCGGGAGAAGCTCTTGTCGGAAAGAGCAACTCAGAACTGTTCATGCCTGAGGAAGCTGCTCTGCTTGATTCTCTGTTCTCCCAAGCGTTCGACAGCGGCCTGCCGCAGACATTCGATATGCGTTTCAGGTGCTTGACGACCCAGCGCGAGCTTCTTCTCGAAATTCTCCTTGATCCCGTCCTGGGACAGGATGGGCAAATCAGTGAGCTTTCTGGTGCGGCAATCGATCTTTCGCGAGATATCTCCAGCCATTATCGGTTTATGGATGCGCGCGTCAGGGCTGACGACGCACGCATCCAGGCCGATGACGTACGGACCCAGGCCAGTGACGCGCGAGCCCAGGCGGATGACGCGCGCACTCAGGCTGATGACGCGCGAATCAAGGCCAGGGACGTGCGTCTCATGGCCGAGCACAAGCGGATTCAAGCCCAAGACGCGCGGGCCGTAGCCGAGGATGAGCGGATACAGGCCAGCGATGCGCGGGCCATGGCCGATGACGCGCGAGCTCAGGCTGACGATGCGCGGACTCAGGCTGACGATGCGCGGGTTCAGGCGGATGACGTCCGCACCAAGGCTAAAGACGTCCGCACACAGGCCACCGACGCGCGAGTCCAGGCGAATGATGCGCGGGCCATAGCTGAGGATGAGCGAACCCAGGCTGACGATGCGCGGGCCATGGCCGATGACGCGCGAGCCCAGGCTGACGACGCGCGGATGCAGGCGGATGACGTCCGCACCATGGCTAAAGACGTCCGCACTCAGGCCAGTGACGCGCGCGCCCAGGCTGAGCAAGAGCGTATCCAGGCTAAAGACGCGCGCGCCCTGGCCGATGACGCGCGAACCCAGGCGAATGATGCGCGAACCCAGGCGAATGATGCGCGAACTCAGGCGAGTGACGCACGAACCCAGGCGAGTGACGCGCGGGCGGTCGCCGAGGATGCGCGGGCGCACGCCACCGACGCACGAGCCCTGGCCGAGGATGCGCGGACCCAGGCTAGCGACGCACGAGCCCTGGCCGAGGGGGCGCTGGCCCTGGCCGAGGAAGCCAATCGCGCCAAGACGCGTTTAATGGCCTCCGCAGGTCACGATCTTAGGCAGCCGCTTCAGGCGATCACCTTCCTGCAAAGCATGATCCAACAAAGATTACAGATATATGGTGATGACGCAGGTCTGGAAGCCGCAGATGCAATAGGCCGCGCCATCTCATCGGCGGAGGAATTGCTGACCTCGCTGACGAGCCTTGGCACGTTGGACGCCGGTGAGGTTGCGGTTCATGTGGGCGAGTGCTCCGCCGAAGATGTCGTCAACCGTAACGTCAGTGAATTTAGGGGCATAGCAGAACAGAAGGGACTGAAACTGCGGGTTCGCCCATGCGCCGAAATGATCCGCAGCGATCCGGTCCTGCTGAAACGGATCATCCGCAACCTGACGATCAATGCGATTAAATACACGGATCGAGGGGGCGTTCTCGTCGGCTGCCGTCGGCGCGGGAGGTTCTTGCGGATCGAGGTTTGGGATACCGGCAAAGGCATCCCCGAAGACAAGATTTCCCTGGTTTTTGATGAATTCTATCGAGGCGACGATGCCAAAGATCCCGGCGGCGGCCTTGGCATCGGTCTGTCGATCGTTACCAGGATGGCGCACCTGCTCGGCCATGAGATCATCGTCCGATCACGCGAGGGCAAGGGGTCTCTGTTCGCCGTCACCGTGCCTTTGGCGTAGTTTTCACGCGAACCGTCTAGGCTGCCTTGACTCCCCCACGCGCGCGCTCCACCCTCCATTCATGCTCTTGGTTCATGCCACCAGCGTCGAGATCGACGGTTCCGCCGTCCTTATCCGCGGCCCGTCGGGCAGCGGCAAGTCCGACCTTGCGCTGCGGCTGATGGACGGGGGCGCCGTGCTGGTGGCTGACGATCAGACCGCGCTCAGCGCCGAGGGCGGGCGCCTGTTCGTGGGCGTGCCGGATACCATCGCCGGGCGGATCGAGGTGCGGGGGGTGGGGATTTTACGGGTGCCCCATTGTGCGCGCGCTCCGCTGGCATTGGTGGTGGACATCGTTCCGCCGAAAGATGTGGAGCGTCTGCCCGAGCCCAGTTCGGCGGCTTTCCTGGGAATCGTCGTGCCCCGGCTGGCCCTGGCCGCCTTCGAAGCATCCACTGTGGCAAAGGTTCGTCTTGCGATGCTTTCAGCAACGCGAGATATAATGCGGTTGTGATGACGGAGTCCGACCCCGACTGCCCCACCAATTCGCCCACTGCCAGCCCCACCGGGCGCGCGGTGATCGTTACCGGCTTGTCCGGCGCCGGCAAGACCTCGGCGCTGAAGGTGCTGGAGGATTTGGGCTACGAGGCGGTGGACAATCTGCCGGTCACCCTGGTCAACAGCTTGGTGCGTCCGGGCGAGGGTCTGTACCGTCCGCTCGCCATCGGCATCGACATCCGCACCCGCGATTTCGGCGTGGAACCGGTGATCGCCGAGATAGACAAGCTGATGGCCGAACGCGGCCTGTCCGTGCGCATGCTGTTCCTGGAATGCGACGATGACGTGCTGCGCCGCCGTTTCACCGAGACAAGGCGGCGCCATCCGCTGGCCACCGACCGCCCGCTGCTCGACGGCATCCGCCACGAACGCACTTTGGTATCGCCGCTGAAGCGCCGCGCCGACGTGGTGTTCGATACCTCCAAGCTGCAGCCGGGCGAGTTCAAGCGCTGGCTCGCCGGTCATTTTGGCCTGGAAGCCGATCGCGGCCTGATCGTCTTCGTCACCTCATTCGCCTACCGCAACGGCTTGCCGCGCGAGGCCGATCTGGTGTTCGACGCCCGTTTTCTCGCCAACCCGCATTATGTGCCGGAGTTGAAACCGCTCACCGGCCGGAACGAGGGGGTGGCCCAGTATGTGGCTGCCGATCCCGACTTTCCGGCTTTTTATCAATCCATGACCAACCTGCTGGCACCGCTATTGCCGCGCTTTGCCGCCGAGGGAAAAAGCTATCTCACCATAGCTCTCGGCTGTACCGGGGGGCGTCACCGTTCGGTGTATATTGCCGAACGGCTGGCGGCGTGGCTGAAGGACCAGGGTGCCCGCGTCGAGCTGCGCCACCGCGAGCTTGAGGAGGGGGGACGATGACAAGGGGATGGTGGCTATGATTGGACTGGTACTCGTCACCCATGGGCGGCTCGCCGACGAACTCGTCGCCGCCATGGAACATGTGGTCGGGCCGCAACCCAATGTGGGGTCGGTCTGTATCGGCCCCGACGACGATATGGAACAGCGACGCAACGACATCCTGGAACGAGTCGCCAAATGCGATGACGGCGCCGGGGTGGTGGTGCTGACCGACATGTTCGGCGGCACGCCCTCCAACCTCGCCATCTCCATCATGGACAAGGCGCGGGTCGAGGTGATCGCCGGCGTCAACCTACCCATGCTGATCAAGCTGGCCAGCGTGCGCCACGCCGAACCGCTGCCCGACGCCGTTGCCAGCGCCCAGGAAGCCGGGCGCAAATACATCAACGTCGCCTCGAAACTGCTGAGCCAGGACCGCAAATGAACGACGTTACGGCCTCTCAGGGTAGTGCGGACGACGATTTGAAGCGCGCGGCCACCATCTGCAACCGGCGCGGCCTGCACGCCCGTGCCGCCGCCAAATTCGTCAAGCTGGCCGCCACCTTCGACGCCCAAGTCACCGTCGCCCATCGCGGCACCGAGGTTTCCGGCCTGTCCATCATGGGCCTGATGATGCTGGCGGCGGCGCCGGGCTGCTGCATCGAGCTGAAGGCCCAAGGCGCGCAAGCGGTCGCGGCGCTGAACGCGCTGTGCGGCCTGATCGAACAGAAGTTCGACGAGGAAGATTGAGTGCCTAAATAAATAAAAAAGACAAAAGGGACGGACGCGTTCGAGAAGGAGACGGATGGACCCCATCGACGATAGCGGAATTGATCGCGACCGTAGGCGTGCCGCCCCTGCCGAGTTGATCCTCGACGGTATGGGCGTGAGCCGTGGCATTGCCATCGGCATCATCCACCGCCACGATGCCGAAACGGTCACCGTCCCCGAATACAAGCTGCCGCCGAGCCGCATCGAGGCGGAAAAGCTGCGCTTCGCCGATGCCGCCGAGCGCGCCGGCCGTCAGGTCGCCCAATTGCAGGCCAAGGCCGAGAGCCTGGAAGGCGCCGCCGCCGAGGAACTGGGCTATCTGCTGGATGCCTATCAGCAGATGCTGCATGGCTCGCGCCTGATCCGTGGCGTGCATAAGCGCATCGAAACCGACCGCATCAACGCCGAAGCCGCCGTCCAGCACGAAATTGACCAGATTGCCCGCGGCTTCGAGGCCATGGAGGACAGCTACCTCTCGGCCCGCGTCGCCGACATCCGCGACCTTGGCCGCCGGCTGATCCGTAACCTGACCGGGGTGCCCTATCGCCCGTTCCAGGTGCTGCCCAAGAACGCCATCATCCTGGCCGAAGAACTGACCCCCGCCGATACCGCTTTGCTGGACCCCCGCCAAGTGGCCGGCATCGCCACCGTGCTGGGCGGCGCCGAAAGCCACACCGCCATCATGGCGCGCTCCCTGGGTCTGCCCGCCGTGCTGGGCGTGGCCGGGTTGATGAAGGGCGTGCGCGCCGGTGATACCGCTATCATCGATGGCCGTCAGGGCCGGGTGATCATCAACCCGTCGCCCGGGCTGCTGGAAGATTACCGCCTGCGCCGCGCCGATTTCCTGCGGGCGCGCCGTGCCCTGACCCGGCTGAAGGATTTGCCGGCGGTCACCCGCGACGGGGCACGCATCGTGTTGCAGGCCAATGTGGAACTGCCGGGCGAGGTGGAATCCGTGCTGGCCGCCGGGGCCGAGGGCATCGGTCTGCTGCGCTCCGAATTCCTGTATATGAACCGCGACGATATCCCGTCCGAGGAAGAACAGTTCGTCATCATCAAGGAACTGGTCTGCCGCATGGCCGGGCGCCCGGTCACCATCCGCACCCTGGATGTGGGCGGCGACAAACTGGCGCGCGGCCTGAACATCCAGACCGGCCCCAACCCGTCCTTGGGCCTGCGCGCCGTGCGCCTGTGCCTCGCGCGGCCGGAATTGTTCGAGGCGCAATTCTCCGCCTGCCTGCGGGCCTCGGTCTACGGCCCCATCAAGATGCTCATCCCCATGGTTGCCACCGTGGAGGAAATGCGCGCCGTGCACGAAGTCAGGGACCGGGTGGTGCAACGCCTGAAGCGCAAAGGCGTCCCCATGTCCGACCCGCTGCCCCCCTTGGGCGTCATGATCGAAGTCCCCGGCGCCGCCTTGGCCGCCGACGCCCTGGCATGGCACGCGGATTTCTTCGCCATCGGCACCAACGATCTGACCCAATACACCCTGGCCATCGACCGCGCCGACGAGGCGGTGGCCCATCTGTACAACCCGCTGCACCCGGCGGTGCTGCGCCTGATCCAATTCTCCGCCGAAGCCGCCCACCGCGCCCGCATCCCGGTCTGCGTCTGCGGCGAAATAGCCGGCGACCCGCGCTTCACCGCTTTGCTGACCGGCCTGGGCATCCGCGATCTGTCCATGTCCGCCACCAACATCCCCATGGTCAAGCAACGCATCCGCTCCATGGATCTGGTCGCCGCCACAAGGCGGGCGCGGGTGATCATGGACCAGAGCGACAGCGCCAAGATCGCCCATCTGCTGGATGGGTTTAATGAGGGGGAGGAGTAGATCAGCCTATATTGAGTGGCTACCTTGGCGCACTCGCCAAAAACGCGTTAGCCTTGCATTCTCTGTAAATTTGCCGGGCGGTAAGGCCCTGGGCAACAGGTGCGCTGTCTGTATCGGTGTAAGCCGAACGGGAGGATTGCCAGAACTGGATAGTCCAGTTCCTGGGGCAAAGGAAGTTGCCGCGCTGTTCAGCCGCAATGGCTATGACGTCGTGACCCTCATCGACGAAGAGGGGGGCGGTCACTGCCGAGGACAAGAAGGCGGAGCGGGTGCGCGGCAGTGTGGTGTTTCCCAATTTGAATAACGCAGCCGAGCCGTCAAAGGTTGATTGCCTGATGGCCGCACGCCCCAGCAAGGCTGGCCTACGAGGTTCGGCTTGAACGGTTCCTCGTGCGCGAGGTGCCCGCCCTTGCCGCGCCGGAGCCACGGAACCTGTTGAGGACTTCCGCTGTGCTCTCCAGCGCCTCTCGGCTGATTTAAACCGAACAACCGGGGCATGACGATGAAGGGGTAATCCGAAACGCCCCTAATCCGCCGCCACTGCCGCCACCACCCGCAGCGGTTTGCGCAGCGACACCACTTGGACCTTGGGCTTGGCCGGCAGGTCCACCACCACCGCGCCCAGGGTCTGAAGGAAGGCACCGGCATGGGCGGGGCGGCGGGTGGGGTCGGGGTCGGTGGATTGGGCCACCAGGGCCGCCAGGGCGGCAGGCAAGCCGTCAGGCAGGTGGACAGCGCCCTGGGACAGGTCGGGCAGCGCGCCGGTCAGCATGCGAT
>JACMKT010000107.1 GCA_014380005.1 Rhodospirillales bacterium | reverse complement strand
CAAATCAATTGCTGGGTCTGAGCGAAGAATTCGATCTCGCGGATGCCGCCCCGGCCCAGCTTGATGTTGTGCCCAGCCACCGCGATGGTGCGCCCGCCGCGATAGGCGTTGATCTGGCGTTTGATGGAATGGATGTCCTGGATGGCGGCGAAATCCAGGGATTTGCGCCAGATGAACGGCTTGAGGAAGCGCAGGAAGGCGGTTCCGGTCTCGAAATCGCCGGCCACTTGGCGCGCCTTGATCATGGCGGCCCGTTCCCAATTCTGGCCGAAGCCTTCGTAATAGGATTCAGCGGCCACCATGGACACCGCCACCGGGGTCGAGCCCGGATCGGGGCGCAGGCGCAGATCGGTGCGGAAAACATAGCCATGCACCGTGCGCTCATCCAGCAGCTTCACCAGATCCTTGGTCAGCGAGATCATGCATTCGGGCATGGACCGCCGGCCCGTATAGTCCAGCCGCTCGTGGTCGTAGAGCACGATCAGATCGATGTCGCTGGAGTAATTCAGCTCGCGGGCACCGAACTTGCCCATGCCCAGCACCACTAAGCCCGATGCGCGTTCGGGGTCTTCGGGGAAGGGCAGGGTAAACTCGCCCTTGGCCGCCTCGCGCTTCAGCAGGAAGCGGACGGAATGGCGGGTGGCGGCCTCTGCGAAATCGGCCAGGGTCTCGGTCACCTGTTCCAGCGACCAAAGTCCGGCAATGTCGGCCAGCGCCACCAGCAGCGCCATGCGCCGCTTGGCAAGGCGCAGGGCCATCATCAGCCTGGGCATGTCGGTTTCGGCGACCGCCTGGGCGGCAAGCTCCGTCATCAGGTCAATGACGGCTTGGTCCGGTCCAAGGTGCAGCAGGCGGCGCAGGAAGGCGGGGTCGCACAAGGTGCAATGGGTCAGGAACGGGCTGTTGCCGAACACCCGTGACAGCAGCAAGCGTGCCTTGGAATTGCCAGGAAGTTCGCGCATGAACAGGGCGAGTTCCGCGTCGTCCTGCTCGGCGGCATTTTCCAGCCAGCGCTCATAGCCGCGCGCTTCGGCCTGGAGATCACCGATTAGGGGCAAAAGCCGCTCATCTAGGGGAAAGTTCAACTTGTGCATTCCAACATGTTGTGATGAATCAGACTGGTGAAAACGAACGTAAGGGTCAAGTCGGACATGGAGGCTCAACGCTAGTGGTCCACGGCGCCGTCAGAAGTTTGTTCCAGCTTCTGGGAGCCCTCGTCGTCGGCCTATTGATCGTGTTGCCTTTGCTCGCTTGGCGCCTGTCCAGCGGTCCCATTGCGCTCGATTTCCTGACGCCGTACATCGAGGAAGCCCTCACCGCCAAGGATGGCGGCCTGTCCGTGCGCCTGGACACCACCGTGCTTGCCATGGGCAAGGGCAGCCACATGGTGGAAATCCGCGCGTTGAACGTGCGGGCCTATGCCGGCGGGGGCGAGCAGGCCATTGCCACGGTGCCCGAAGTGGCGCTGACCCTGAATGGGCGGGCGCTGCTGAACGGCGTGCTGGCCCCCAATTCCGTCCGCCTGTACCGCCCGCGCCTGCATCTGGTCCGCGATGAGCAGGGCAACTTCCAATGGGGCGTGGGCGAACCGTCCCAGGGTTCCGACGATGTGGTGCGCCGCCTGATCAACGCATTGGTGGGCGAGCCCGATCCCGATCAGCCCGGCCGTCACATGCAGCGTGCCGCCATCATTGATGCCGATCTGGTGGTGGACGACCTCAAGCTTCATACCACGTGGCACGCCCCCGACACCGATATCGAACTGCGCCGCGTGCCCCAGGGTTTGGCCGCCTCGGCCCGCATGGTGCTGGATCTGAAGGGCGAGCAGGGCTCGCTGAACGTTACTGCCAGCTATAACAAAGCCGATGACGGCATCATGGCCGAGCTGTGGCTGGCGGGTATCCGTCCTGCCAGCTTTGCTCATCTGGGCGGCCCGTTGACCGAGTTGAAGGCGCTGGATTTGCCCATGGCCGGCGTGATCCGCGTCAAAGGCAGCGCCGTCGGGACCGTGTCGGAACTGAGTTTCGACTTAGCTGGCGGCACTGGCACGGTGGATTTGCCCGCCCCGGTCAATGTGCGCCGCAAGGTGGAGAACGTCATCCTGCGCGGCAGTGCCACGGACGGGCTCAAGCGGGCACGGCTGGATGAACTGAGCCTGGATTTCGGCGGCCCGCGCCTGACCTTGTCCGCCACCGCCGACGGGCTGGGCGGCGATACCAAGCTGAAGCTGGATGCGCTTGCCCAGGATATCCCCTTCGACGAACTGCCCGTGCTATGGCCCAAGATTGCGGCGCCCAATGCCCGTGACTGGGTGGTGGCGAATTTGTCCAAGGGCATGGCGCGCGAGGCCCGCGCCACCGTGTCCGCCCGCTCTCCCGCCGGGACCTTCGATGATCTGGTGGTGGAGCATGTGGATGGCGAATTGCGCGGCGATGGCGTCACCGTCAATTACCTGAAGCCCATGCCGGTGGTGAAGAACGCCTCCGCCGTGGCGACCTTCGACGCGTCCAACTTCCGCATTTCGGTCAAGGGCGGCGAGGTCTATGGGCTCAAGCTGCTGGACGGCACCATCGTGCTGTCGGGCCTGGACCAAATCGACCAGTTCGCCGATATCGATCTGACCATCACCGGTCCCGCCACGGACGCCCTGAAGCTGATCGACAACAAGCCGTTGCGCTATGCAAGCGCTTTGGGCATCGACCCCGCCACCGTGGGCGGCGACGGCACCACCCGGTTGAGGCTGAAATTCCCGCTGCTCAAGAATTTGCGGCTGGATGATCTGTCGGTGAAGGTTCATTCCTCGGTCAAAGGCGTGTTCCTGCCCAAGGTGGTCATGGGCCAGGATCTGACCCGTGGCGATCTGGAATTCGATGTGGACGCCAAGGGCCTGGATGCCACCGGCAATATCGTGCTGGGCACCATCCCCGGCGAGTTGAAATGGCGCGAGAATTTCTCCACCAAGAACGTGCCGTTCCGCTCGCGCTATCAGGTGACGGCGCCGCGTATCGAGGAAGACCAGCGCAAGCAGTTGGGCCTGGACAGTGTTCCCTTCGTCAGCCCGTTCATCGCCGGCCCGGTGGCCGCCACCGTGGTCGCCACCCTGCAAGGCGGCGGCAAGGGTGACATTGAGGCCAAGGTCGATCTGTCGCCCGCCCATATGAGCCTGCCCGGCATGGGCTGGCGTAAAGAGGAACGCACCACCGGCGGCGCCCTGATACTGCTGAAGCTGGACAAGAACAAGATCGCCGCCATTCCCCATTTCGCCGTCAATGCGGGCGATTTGCAGACCAACGGCAACGTGGCCTTCAATGCGGATGGCAGCGTGCGCCGGGTGGAGTTCGGGCGGCTGGCCTATGGCGGGCGCACGGATGTGGAGGGCGCCATCGGCTTCAAGGGCGGCGCGCTGGACATCGTCATGCGCGGCGAAAGCTTCAACGCGGAACCCCTGGTGTCGTCGGGTGAGGAAACCCCGGCTGAGGCCGATGCGCCCAAGCGTCGCCAAAAGGCCGATCTGCCGCCCATGACCATCAGTACCTCGGTCAAGACCATGTGGCTGTCCAAGGACGGCAAGCTGGTCCGCGCCACCGCCAGCCTGATGCGCGATTCCGACGATTGGCGCAATATGAACATCCGCGGCACGGTGGGCGAGGGCAAAAGCTTCCAGATGCAGATGCAGCCGGCCGGCCCCAAAAGCCGCAGCCTGAAGGTCACGTCCGACGATGCCGGTGCGGTGCTGAGCGCGTTTGACACCTATGGCCACATGGTTGGTGGCAAGCTGGAAGTGGACGCCGCCTACGATGACAGCAAGGCCGACCAGCCGCTGTCGGGCACCATCCGTATCAGCGACTACCAGATCGTCAACGCCCCCGCCTTGGCCCGGCTGCTGACCGTGGCGGCGCTGACCGGCATTCTGGATGTGCTGCAAGGCCAGGGCGTCAGCTTCACCACCTTGGACGCGCCGTTTACGCTGACCGACGGCCTGTTCCAGATCAAGAACGCCCGCGCCTATGGCCCGGCCTTGGGTATCACCAGCAAGGGCGAAGTGGATTTGGACCATGGCCGCATGGCGCTGGAGGGCACCGTGGTGCCGGCCTACGCGCTGAACTCGGTGCTGGGCAACATCCCAGTGCTGGGCTGGCTGGTCACCGGCGGCGAGAAGGGCGGTGGCCTGCTGGCCTTCAACTTCACCATGCGCGGCCCGACTCAGGAACCCGATGTGACGGTGAACCCGCTCTCGGCGCTGACCCCCGGTTTTCTGCGCCACCTGTTCAACATCTTCGACGACGGCACCGAAACCGAAGCCCGCCGCCGCCCCAGCGCGGCCAAGCCGCCGGTGGGTGAGCAACCGGCATCGACGGTGCCGTAAAGAGAAGTTTTACCACCAAGGACACCAAGGGCACCAAGAGGGCGTCCAAACGGTGACGATGGTGCCTCCTGGCACGCTAGCTTGGTTTTCTTGGTGCTGAATCAAAACGCCCGCCGGTTTCCACCGGCGGGCGTTTATTCATTCGGGTCTCAGTTCGCCACTTTCCACGATCCATCCGGCTGGCGGCAGGCCGTTCCGAACGAACGCTGTTCCTGGCCGCCGACCACTACGGTCTGCTGGTATTCGCGGCAGAACTGGCCCGGCGTCTGTTCATAGGTGCGCGTAGGCGTCACCATTCCGGTGTGGCCGCTATCGGGGTTGTTCCAGGCGATGGATTGGCCGGCGCGGGCACTTTCGAAGGCTTGCTGGCCTGCTTGGTTGGCATAGGTATGATCGGCGCGGTCAAGCGACGACCCCACCTCCGAGCCCAAGAATGCGCCCAGCAGGGTGCCCACGGCGGTCATGGCCAGTTTGCCTTTGCCGCCGCCGAATTGCGAACCGGCCAGGGCGCCGCCGACGCCGCCCAGCACTGCGCCGCCGGTCTGCTTGGAAATCATCGGCCCATTGCCCCCGCCGCCATAGCCGCCCCCGCCCGGTTGGGCGCACGCCGCCAAAGAAAGCGTCAGCGCGCACGCCATCAGAACCTTTTTCATGATCTCCCTCCGAAAAACACAGGTCCATTCAGGGCCATGCAAGGAGGATAAGCAGGATCAGTGGCGGATTAAGGACACGATTAAGGCTAAGTGGAGGCGGAAATGAAAACGCCCGCCGGAAGGGGCGGGCGTTTCCAAAGGCAAAGCGGTCGGCGGGAATTATTCCGCGTGGTCGCTTTCGTCGTGGTACTGGGGCGCCACCGTGCCGGCGCGCGGCCGCGCCAAAGCGACCACCTTTTCCAGATCGGCCTCGGAGCACAGGCCCAAGGTCACCGGGTTGCGCGGCTTGATGTTGGCAGCGTTCCAGTGGGTCTTGTCGCGCACCGAAGCGATGGTCGGCTTGGTGGTGCCGATCAGCTTGCACAGCTGGGCGTCCGACAGCTCGGGGTGATGCTTCAGCAGCCAAGCGATGGCGTCGGGGCGGTCCTGGCGCTTGGACACCGGGGTATAGCGGGCGCCCTTGGCCTTGTTCCGCGGCTGCGGGTAATCGGTGATGATCAGCTTCAGGCGCAGATCCGGATCGGCTTCGCAGCGTTCCAGTTCATTGCGCGAGACCTGGGCGTTGGCAACGGGGTCGAGGCCGACGATGCCAGTCGCGACCTCGCCATCGGCGATGGCCTGGACCTCAAGCGGGTGCAGCCCGCAGAAGTCGGCAATCTGCTCGAAGCTGAGCGCGGTATTCTCGACGAGCCAAACGGCAGTCGCCTTGGGCATGAGCGGCAGGGCCATAAATCCTCCTTCCTGGGCATCTGACGGACCGCATATCACGAACGGTCCGGGTGCCGGCGGCGGCAACCTTCGGAATGCGCCGGTAGTTATATGGGACGACCACCCCGGGGTCAAACCCTTGGGGTAAGATCGCAGAATAGTTTGGAAAAGCGAGAGCCTAGGCGCCAGCGCTTAAGCGACAATCAGAACGATCTTCCCGATATGGGTATTGGCTTCCATGAGGCGATGGGCTTCGGCGGCGTCGGCCAAACCGAAGGTGGCATGGACCACCGGGCGGATATTACCCGATTCCACCTGCGGCCACACCTTTTCCCGCAACGATTCGGCCATGCGGGCCTTGGCATCGTCCGATTGGGGACGCAGGGTTGAACCGGTCAGGGTTAGCCGCTTCAGCATCACCGGCATGAAATTGATTTCGGCGGTGGAGCCCTTGAGGAAGGCGATGGACACCAGCCGTCCGTCAGCAGCCAAGGCGCGCACGTTGCGGGCGATATAGTCGCCGCCGATCATGTCCAGGATGACGTTCACGCCGCCCTTGGTCTCGGCCTTGATCACCTCGACGAAATCCTCGGCGGTGTAGTCGATGGCGCGGTCGGCGCCCAGTTCCACGCAGGCCTTGCACTTGGCGGCGCCGCCGGCGGTGGCGAACACGGTGGCGCCCAGGGCTTTGGCCATCTGGATGGCCGTGGTGCCGATGCCGCCGGCGCCGCCATGGATCAGCACGCGCTCGCCGGCCTGCAACTGGCCGCGCTCGAAGATGTTATGCCAGACGGTGAAGGCGGTCTCGGGCAGAGCCGCCGCCTGGATCATGTCCAGGCCCTTGGGCACGGGCAAGCAATGGCGTGCGTCCACGGCCACATATTGGGCATAGCCGCCGCCGGCAGTCAGGGCGCACACCGAATCGCCCAATGCCCAAGCGGTGACGCCGTCGCCCAAGGCGGCGATGGTGCCGGACACTTCCAGGCCGGGCAAATCCGAGGCACCTGGCGGCGCCGGATAGGCGCCCGCGCGTTGCAGCACGTCGGGGCGGTTGATGCCGGCAGCCACGACCTTGATCACCACTTGGCCCTTGCCGGGCTGGGGCGTGGGCCGGGTGGCCGGGCGCAGAACCTCGGGCCCGCCGGGCTGGCTGATCTCGACACAGGTCATGCTCTCGGGCAGCATCCCTTATTCCCCTCTTCACCTGTCCGTTGGGCGGCCAATCTGGTACGTTTGCAACCCGATGGCAAGTGGCGAGGTCGCGCATGGACTGGGACGAACTGGACCCCAAGAAGAAGGTCCCCGAGAAAAAGAACCTGGAAATCATGGGTGTGGCAGAGCTGAATGCCTACATCGCCGAATTGGAATCCGAGATCGGACGCACCCGCGCCACCATCGCCGGCAAGCAAGCCGCCAAGCAGGGCGCCGAGAGCTTTTTCAAGAAATAGGCCCGAAACTTCATAGGGAAATGCAGCATGCTTAAGGGCAAGACCGCCATCGTCACCGGTTCGACCAGCGGCATCGGCTTGGGCATCGCCCAAGCCCTGGCCGCCCAGGGCGCCCATATCATGCTGAACGGCTTCGGCGATGCCGCCGAGATCGAGGCCCTGCGCGCCGGTCTGGCCGTTCAATACGGCGTGACCGTGCTGTATGACGGCGCCGATCTGTCCCAGGCGGATGCCTGCGTCGCCCTGGTGCGCGATGCCGAGGCACGGTTGGGCGCGGTGGATATCCTGGTCAACAATGCGGGCATCCAGCACGTCTCCCCGGTGGAGGATTTCCCGCCGGAGCGCTGGGATGCGGTCATCGCCATCAATCTCAGCTCGGCCTTCCACACCATCCGCGCGGCGCTGCCCGGCATGAAGGCGCGCGGCTGGGGCCGCATCGTCAACATCGCCTCGGCCCATGGTCTGGTGGCCTCGCCCAACAAATCCGCCTATGTGGCGGCTAAGCACGGCTTGCTGGGCCTGACCAAGGTGGTGGCGCTGGAGAATGCCGAAACCCCGGTGACCTGCAACGCCATCTGCCCCGGCTGGGTGCTGACCCCCCTGGTTCAGCGCCAGATCGACGCCCGCGCGGCGGCGGAAGGCGTCACCGTCGAATTCGCCGCCCGCGAATTGCTGACCGAGAAACAGCCGTCCAAGCGCTTCACCACGCCGGAACAGATCGGCGAGTTGACGGTGTTCCTGTGCTCGGGCGCCGCGTCCAATATGACCGGCACCAGTTTGCCAGTGGATGGCGGCTGGACGGCGCAGTAGGGAAGAAAAGGCGCCGGCCTTGCGACCGGCGCCTGCGGCAGTCTTAAGCCGCCTTGTTCTTGATCACCTTGGGAGCGGTCTTGCTCTCGATCTTGATGGTGCGCGGCTTCATCTGTTCGGGCACCTCACGCTTCAGCTCCACATGCAGCAGGCCGTTGACCAAGGCGGCGCCGGCCACTTTGATGAAATCGGCCAGTTCAAAGCGGCGCTCGAACGAGCGACCGGCGATGCCGCGATGCAGGTACTGCACTTGGGCCTCGTCGCGGTTGGACTTGCCGGAAATCACCAGGGTGTGGTCGTGCACAACAATGTTGACGAAAATGGCCCGCGCGAGGCTGAAACGATGCTTTCCGGCATGGACAAGCACTGCCCCGCAACCACCGCACGACCCCGTTTGGCGGTCGTGCGCGATGGAGATAGTTGGTCTTGGGGCGTCGTCAAGAGGGGCTGTCAACAAGAGCACAGCGCACAGCCTTTCGCCATGACGCGTTGACTTCGCTTGGGCCAAGCGCCACCTGAAAATCAAGACCCTTGAGGAGGTTTTGCTGATGCAGGCGCCGGCCTACTTCCGCCGAACATATGACGAGACCTTGGACCTTATGGTCGAGGCGCGCAATTACATGGCCTATGCGGAACGGCGCGAACGCGAGCGGGCGGGGTTGGTGACCGGCCTGCGCATGTCGTGCGAAGCCATGCGGGTGACCTCGCGCCTGACCCAGGTGATGGCGTGGCTGATGATCCAGCGCGCCGTCCATGAGGGTGAGGTGGATGCCCGAGAAGCCCTGGACGAACGCAACCGCCTATCGGGTGGCGACGTTTGCCTGGACGACACCTTCGGCGGGGACCAGAACCTGCCTAACGGCCTGCGCAGCCTGTTGCAGCGCAGCCTGAGTCTATATCAGCGGATCGTCCGGCTGGAAGCACAGATGGTGGGCCGGCAGCAATTGCACTAGTTCCACACCACCTCGTACAGCGGAATGGCGTCCTTGAAGCCCTTCATGAACTTATTGCCCATGGGGCGGAAGACGGTGGCACCCTTGCCCACGGACAGATCCTTGACCACGCCGGTGCATAGGGTCTGATCGGCTTCGGTGGCGGCGCAGACGCGGGCGGCCAACTGCACGGTGCTGCCGAACAGGTCGTCTTCTTCCTCGATGGGTTCGCCGGCATTGAGGCCGATGCGCAGGCTCAGCCCCAGATTGGGCATGCGCTGATTGATCTGGGCAACTTGGCGCTGGATGCTGATGGTGGCTTCCACGGCGGCGGCGGCGGTTCCGAACGAGGCCATGATGCCGTCGCCGGTGTGCTTGATTTCCTTGCCGCTGTACTGGGCCAGGGCGCCACGGACGATGCCGTTATGGCGGCGCACCACTTCCTGGGCGGCGGCGTCGCCACGGGCCTGGGTCATGTCGGTGGAGCCCACCATGTCGGTGAACATGACGGTGACGATCTGGGCCTTCTTGTCGGTCTTGGCGTTCCATTGCAGGAAGACGTCGCGCAGGGCCACATGGGCGCCGGCCTCGTCGCCCAGCATGAAGTCGCCCATGGCGTTGCGCCCGGCCTGGACCACGCCCAGATAGCGCGGCTCCAGCAGGTATTCGTCCAGTTTCTCATAGAATTTGCGGGCCAGCTCGCCGCGCGTGCCCAGGGTCTCCAGCGCCATTTCCACCAGCTTGGCCTTGGCGCTGTCGCCCTGCTTCTTGAACTCGCACAGGGTTTCGACCGCACCGGCCAGATAGAGGTGCAGGGCGAATTTGGTATAGGCGTCCATGTTGGGCGCGATGTTCTTGGCCGCGACCAATGCACCGTTGAGGAAACGCATCACCGACGGCTGCAGGGATTCGGCGCTGACGGTGTTCTCAGCCGGTTTCTTCTCGTCCTTCTTGGCCTCGGGGGGCGGCGGCTCCGGCTTGGCTTCCGGTTTGTCCGCATCCTTGGTCTTGGCCGCCGCCTCCATTTTCTCCCGCTCTTTTTTCGCCAGAGCTTGCTGTTCGGCGATCAGATCGGCGGGGTCGGGCCGGATTTCGGGAAGGTTGTCGTCGGGGCCGGGCAAGATTTCGGGCAGGTCGTCCACCTTGATCTCGGGAAGGGCCGCTTCCTCCTTGTCGTCCAGTTGGGAGTCCGCCTCGGCCAGGGCTTTGGAGGCCAGCTTGTCCAGGGATTTCTTGACGGCGCGGTCGCGCTCGGGATTGCCGCTTTGCGCCGGTTTACTGCCGCCTCCCCATGACAAATTGGGGGCGTGGAAGCCCGGCAATTGGGCTTTGCGCGGCAGGAAGCGGATGGCCAGGGGGACGGCCACCATCAGGAAGGTCAGGATGAACACCGCGAACATCAACTGGCCGTAGCTCTCGGGCGTCACTGTGATGACAAAGCCAATTTGCCAGAACAGCATGATGACGTTGGGGGTCAGCTTGATGGCAAGCAAGGCGGCGGCCAGACCCACGGCGCAGATGGCGAACAGGCGGCCGAACACCTGCCTGGCTTTCGCCGATTCTTCCGCAGAACGCTGCGGAGCGCGCCGCCGGGGCGGGGCGGCTTTCGCGGCAGCGCGGGCAGGCGGGCGGGACGGGGTGCTGGAGGAGGAACTGGAGCGCGACGACGACGAGGAGGCGGCAGAGGGACGCGCCGGGGCGGAGCGCTTCTCCGGCGTCTTCGAGCCGCTGATGTAGATTTCGGATTCTTCGAAGGCGTTGTCGTCGGTGTAATAGGTTTCGCGCAGCACCTTGACGCGCACGTTCAGGGTCTGCTCGAGTTCCTTGGCTTCATTGACTGCGGTTTCGCGCTCTGTGCGCGGGAAACGCGCATGCAGCATCCACCCACGGCCTTCGAGGACATATACCTCGTAGTGGACGATGATCATGGCGCTCGGCTACCCGATCCTCCCCGGCCCGATGTTCTCGGGCTAAATTCCCTGGAACTGCTCTACCTTACTTTGGTTATACAAGTCTACGAAAAAGCAGCAAAAAGGCCGCCCGTGAAGGCGGCCTAATGCTAGCCAGACATGAATGCAACAGCCCAAGGGCCGCCGCAAATCAGATCAAGACTTGATGCCGAAGCTGGCAAAGCGCTTGTTGAACTTGGCGATCTGGCCGCCGGTGTCAACCATGCGGTGCACGCCGGTCCAAGCCGGATGAGACTTCGGGTCGATATCCAGACGCATGGTGTCGCCGGGCTTGCCCCAGGTCGTACGGGTCTGGAATTCGGTGCCGTCCGTCATGACCACGTTGATCTCGTGGTAGTTCGGGTGAATGTCGTTCTTCATGGCGTACTGCTCCGCAAATCGAAGGCGCCTCTATACAGAAAACGCGGGCATCGTGCAAGCT
>JACMKT010000106.1 GCA_014380005.1 Rhodospirillales bacterium | reverse complement strand
TGCCGCCGGGCGCGGCCTGGGCCTGGGGCTGGTTCACCCCGGCGATGCGCACGGTGATCTGGGTGCCCACCGGCAGGTTGGGGGGCAGGCCGCCGGTCAGCAGGCCGGGTTGGCCGGCGGGGTTGGCGGCGTCGGCGGTAAAGGGCGTGCCGGGGGCCATGGCCGGGCGAATGATTGTGGCGGTCAGGCCCAGCGGGGCGGTGGGGCCACCACCGCCGGGCAGGGCAACCTTGGTTGCGTCGGGCTGGGCCAGCGGGTTCCCGATCACCCCCAGCGGATTGGTGCCGGGGCTCAGCAGCCCGGCCATGGTCGGGCCGCCGGGCAGGCCCACTCCGCTCAAGGCCGGGCCGCCCAAGGCCAATCCGCCCAAAGGCCGCCCATTGATGGCGAGCAGGCGCAGGGTGGCCTCGCCATCCTTGTTGTTGAGCACCTGGAACAGCAGCGTGGCGCCCGCCGGAATGGGCGGCAGTGCGGCATTGGCCTTCAGCTCCAGCGTGCCGCTGGCCGTCTGCACGGTGATGACGCCCTTGGTGGCGCGGGCCTGGGCCAGCGCCTCGATCATGGCGCCATCGGCCAGCTCGGCCAGGGCTTGGGCATTGGCGACCACCGTCACACTCACCGGCCCGCTGCCGCCCGTCGTGCTGGACGGGGCGGGAGGCGGGGCCGGTGGGATGGCGGTGGACATGGTTTGCTACTTACGCAGCAGCCGTTCCACCAGCGCTTCCACGTCCGAGGCGGCCTCGGAATTGGGCGAGCGGATGAGGATCGGCGTCTGGTTGCGGATGGCTTCGCGCACCTTGATGTCGCGGCGGATGACGCCGGCCAAAGGCGGGCTGATCTTCAGGAAGCCCTCGCAGGCCTTCAGCAGGGTGTTGTAGATGCGCTCGCCCTCGCGGGTGGAATTGGCCATGTTGACCACGACGCGCATGTCGGAGCCGGGCCGTTCCATATGGGTAATCTTGATGAAGGCATAGGCGTCGGTCAGGGAGGTGGGCTCGTCGGTGGTCACCACCATGATGGTGCCGGCCTGCTGGGCGAAGTTGCGGGTGGTCTTTTCCACGCCCGCGCCCAAATCCACCACCACATGGTCGTAATTAGCCGCCAGCACCACAAGGTCGTCGCCCAGCATCTGCAAGCGCGACAGCGGGATGTTGGCGAGCGTGCCCGAGCCCGAGCGCCCGGCGATGATGTCGAAGCCGCCTTCGGGGAAATGGGTCAGGCACTGGTTCAGGGTCAGGCGACCGGAGACCACGCCGCCCAAATCGGTCTTGGGCATCAGGCCAAGTTGAATGTCCACATTGGCAAGGCCCAGATCGCCATCGAACAGCAGCGCCTTGCGCCCGGCCCGTGCCAGGGCGTTGGTCAGGGTGATGGAGAACCACGTCTTGCCGACGCCGCCTTTTCCCGATGCGACGGCGATCACGTTGCGGCCTTTTGCTCGCTGAATGGGGCGGGGCGCGAGCGTGGGAGCTTCGGTCATGATGCGTTTGCCTCGGTCCAGAAGGTTTCGTCTTGTTTCGGCTCAGGTGCCTGCGGCAGCAGCAGACGGGCCAGCGAGATGGCGGAAATGGGCGAGATGCCGCTGGCCACATGGGGGCTGGCGGAAACGTCGCACAGGGCCAGTTGAGCGGCCTCGGCGGCGGCCAGCATGGCGCCCAGACGCCGCGTGGTGTCCAGCCGGGTGGTGAACAATCTTGTGGCGCCGATGGCCCCGAAGGATTCGGCCATTTCGCCAGCCTCGGTGGGGTCGCCGCCGGCGGCCATGACCAGGATGGGCTCCACATCGGCGGCTTCGATCAGCGCCTGAAGGTAGTCCATGTCCGATTGCTTGAACGGGTTCAGGCCGGGGCTGTCGATCAGCATCAAATCGAACATGCCGGTGGCTGCTTCCACCGCGCGGCGCAGGGATTCCGGCCCGCGCGCCTTGACCAGATCGATTTCCATGATGCGGGTGAAGGCGGTCAGTTGCTCCAGCGCACCGGCGCGGATGTTGTCGCAGGTGATGACGCCCACATGGCGGTGCTTCAGCACGGAGCGTGCCGCCAGCTTAGCCACGGCGATGGACTTGCCCGAACCGGGCGGTCCCACCAGCATGAACGGGCGCGGCGCCGAATGCTCGGGCAGATGGGCGAAGGTGAAGCCCGCTTCCAAAGCGGCGGCGCAGGCCAAGGTGGGGTCGGTGATTTCGGCGGTGCGGGCGGCGTTGGTCAGCCGTTCCAGCAGGCGTTGCGGCAGGCCGTGGGTTTCCAGGGCGGCCTTGACCGCCTCGGCGGCAGAGGACGGGTGGCCCTCTTCCAGCATCTCGGCGATGGCAAAGTCGGCGTCTTCCGGCTCCAGCGCGGCGGTGATGCGCACGCCCTTCTGCCCGGCGGCGCGCTGGGTCGAGACGATGATGGCATCGTCGCCCAGTTCCAGCCGGACCATTTCCATGGCTTCGGCCATGGTTGGGGCGGTGAATGATTTGAGCCTCATTTAGGCAAGACTCCGCATGGTCAAATCTGCCCCAACGTCTTGATCCGGGCCTTGGGATGGATCTCGGCCTGGCTGATGACCGTGGTCACCGGGCGGAACCGCTCGATGATGGAACGTACGTAGGGCCGCACCATGGGGCTGGTCAGCAGCACCGGGGTCTCGCCCTGCATGGCGAAGCGCTCGAAGGTCTGGCGCACCTTGGTGATGAAGTCCTGCAACTGGGATGGCGGCATGGACAGCTGCTTTTCCTCGCCCTGGCCCACCAGGGCCTCGGCGAAGGCCTGTTCCCATTCCGGCGACAGGGTCACCAGCGGGATGAAGCCTTGCGGCCCGGTGTTGGAATCCGACACCTGACGGGCCAGACGGGCGCGCACGTGCTCGGTGATCATGGTGACGTTGCGGGTGTGGCCGCAGGCCTCGGCGATGCCTTCCAGGATGGTGGGCAGGTCGCGGATGGAAATGCGCTCGTTCAGCAAATTCTGCAAAACGCGCTGCAAACCGCCCACGGTGATCTGGGCCGGGATCAGCTCGGCCACCAGCTTCTGCTGTTCCTTGTCCAGCTCGTCCAGCAGCTTCTGGGTCTCGGCATGGGACAACAGCTCGGCCATGTTGTCCTTGATGACCTCGGTCAGGTGCGTGGTGATGACCGTGGGCGGGTCCACCACGGTATAGCCGCGGAACAGGGCTTCCTCGCGGTTGGTCGGGTCCACCCACATGGCCGGCAGGCCGAAGGTGGGCTCCTTGGTCTTTTCGCCCGGCAGGGTGATGTCGTCGCCGCGCGGGTCCATGATCAGCAATTGGTTGGGGCGCAGATCGCCGCGTCCCGATTCCACTTCCTTGATGAACACGATGTAGGTGTTGGCCGGCAGCTGCATGTTGTCCTGGATGCGCACGCTGGGCATGACGAAGCCCTGCTCGGACGCCATGGCGCGGCGCAGGGACTTGATCTGATCCGTCAGCTTGACGCCCTTGGGATTGTTGATCAGCTGCAACAGGCCGTAGCCCAGTTCCAGGCGCACCATGTCGATGCGCAGGGCGGTGGAGATGGGCTCCTCCGCCACCGGGGCATCTTGCTGGGTTTTTTCTTCCGCCGCCGCCGCTTCACGGTCGGCGGTGGCGCGCTGGCGGCGGTCCAGATAGAACGCCGCCAAACCCATGCCGCCGCCCAGGATGAAGAAGGGCAGGAACGGCATGTTGGGGACCAGGGCCATCAACATCATCAGGCCGCCGGCCGTGCCCACCGCGCGGGGATAGCCGGCCAACTGGTCGTACAGGGCCTTGTCGACGGCTTCCTGGACGCCGGCCTTGGTCACCAGCATACCGGCGGCCACCGACACCAGCAGCGCCGGCACCTGAGTGACCAGACCGTCGCCCACGGTCAGCTTGGTGTAGAACTCGGCGGCTTGGCTGAAGCTCAACCCGTTCTGAGCCATGCCGATGATCATGCCGCCGATGGCATTGATGAAGGTGATCATGATGCCGGCGACGGCATCGCCACGCACGAATTTCGAGGCACCGTCCATGGAGCCGAAGAACTGGCTTTCCATTTCCAGTTCCTTGCGCCGGGCCTTGGCGGTGACTTCGTCGATCATGCCGGCGGACAAATCGGCGTCGATGGCCATCTGCTTACCGGGCAAGCCGTCCAGGGTGAAGCGTGCCGCCACTTCGGCGATACGGGTCGAGCCCTTGGTGATGACCACGAAGTTCACGATCACCAGGATGGCGAAGACGATGATGCCGATAACGAAACTGCCGCCCATGATGAAGCTGGCAAAGGCGGCGAT
>JACMKT010000105.1 GCA_014380005.1 Rhodospirillales bacterium | reverse complement strand
TGACCGGTTCCGTCGCCGAACCACCGAATTTCTGTCCATAACTGAATTCGTGGACACATCCACCACCACCAACGCCGATCAAGCCGTCAGCATCCCTTGCGACAAGTCGGGTGAACAGGCGGCCCACGCCGGAGGGATACCCAAAGGGTAGCATGCGGCACGCAGAAGTGGAAGCTGTGGTGGGGGCTGTTCAGTCTGTCCGCCGTAGTTTGGCGACGAATATATCCTTGCAAGAGAATAGGGCCGTAGGTGACCTGAGGCTGAGGTCTCCTCTGGTTATTGGTGGAGTCCCGTGTGGTTTTGATGTGACCCCGGATTTTGGATCGCCGGGAGCTAGAGTTTCCAGCGTTCTGTCACGGTGGCTGGCTGGATGAGCCATCGTGAGAGCCTATTCATTGACCTCAATTCAGCGTCTCAAAACGGACGTCTGGGTGACGGGTGAGGTAAATGCCGTTGGGCCGATCAGCACCAAATAGCTTGTCGCTCCGCTTTTTCTTCCAATCCTCGATCCTACTGCGCATGGGCTTGTCGAGTGACCAGGCAAAGCGCCCGAGCAGGCCTTCAGCCGCGGGACGGGAGCTCCAGAGCCCCACGCGGGCATCAACAATCTTGGCAAGCAATGTCGCGTAGCGCCAGAAGTTGACGGGATCGTCGGACATCGCCAGCCGATCGAACCAAACCCTCGACCAAACATTGCGCTCATAGGCATATTGAGCCGCCTTGGCAGCTTTTCCAACAAGACCAGCTCGACCAGCGAAACGCGGAATGATGGAAGCCGCCACTGTGCTTTCGTCGCAATAGCCCAGGATCATCAGAGCGCGTGCCATGGCGACGGGATGCTCTGTGGCCATGGCACGCTCAGCCTCAACCTCAAGGAATGCCTGCTTCCCCGCATATGAAGCGGCCAGAACCTCGCATGCGAGGTCATGATCGGTTGCGGCCTCATTGAGGCGTTCCTTCCAATAACGCTGCATGGTCTCAGATGGAGCGCTGTGCCAAGCCTCCCAGGTCCTCAAAGGTATTTTGCCCGATGTACGGGTGATGCGGATAAAGCCTTCATGTCCTTCGCTGGCCCGGAATAAGGCAACCGCCGTTTCTGGATCGCTCGATGACAAGATACGGGCGAACCGCAAGCTCAAATTCACGATCCGCGGAAATTCCGTGGGCTTCAAATTAAGAATTTGTTGGGCGATGGCGTTTACCGCCGATGGGGCGCACTCGGCAACTGCGGCGAGGGCGCTCGAGCCAATGTCGCTCAGGATCAGTTCGGCGCTCGCCGCGGTGATTGCCGATTGGAATGCCCGGAAGCGATCCCATCCACGCTGTTGGCGCGCTAGAAACTCTTCACCGCTTTCATTCAGACGCTTGAAGCGCTCTTCAACTGACAAAATTTCGTTATCGTCTTCCAGCGAGAAGAGGGGGGCATCGTCAGTATGGCCTTCGTTGTTATGTGACACGCGTGGCGGGTTGAACGGCAAAGTGACTTCCAATGCGCACGCCACGGCGTTGGAGAGCAGTGTTGCCAGAGACTTACCGACATATTGTTTGCCAAGGCGACGTACAGCATCGTCGTAACGCCCCGGTATAATTCGCGCGATGGCTTCGGGTGGCGATAGCAGTCCGAGCTCGGCAGCTGCCAGGATCATCGAAGAACCATGCCAGCGCTCAAGGAAGTCTTCGCGTGGATCGAGTTTGGTGGCTGTCCATCCGCTTGCCACAAAGTTGGCCAGGTGCGCACGGTCGGGCCACTTTGCCGAGATTTGCATGGCGAGCCCTCGGACAGAGGGTTTGAAGTGGGTTGTCAGGTGGCGAATTTGATCAAGCACGGAGCTGCTCAAATGCGATCCCGACCAGTGTACAAAGGCAAGGGTCGTGAGCAGCCGATGTTCTTCTTGCGATTGGACAGCGTGATCGATGAGCGCTTCCTGCATCGTCGGGCTGGCCGGGCGAAAAACATGGCGAAGCTGCAACAGCGGCGGGCCATGTTCGGGAAGGCCTCTGATCACGGCTGTCTGGGCATCGCCATCAAGATGCGGGAGGGTGGCAAGCAGTAGATATTGAGATACGACCCAATCATTATTCGCCTTGCCGCTGATCGGTCCCATCGGGTGGGAAAGTTCGGCAGCACGTTTCAGCGAGGCATTGATCGTTGTCGGATCGAGCAGAACAGCGGTCGATGAAAGCCAGTTTGTCGCTAGTATCACGACTTCACTTGGTCTCTTGATAAGCTCCGCTGAAATTGCGCGCGTTAGTTTGACCGCACATTCTGGAGAAAACCGCGCCAAGCCGGGAGCTGCGTCTTGAAGGAAATGCTCTTTTTCGGT
This sequence comes from Rhodospirillales bacterium, assembly GCA_014380005.1. Lineage (GTDB taxonomy): Bacteria > Pseudomonadota > Alphaproteobacteria > Rhodospirillales > Magnetospirillaceae > Magnetospirillum. Next base: position 20,584 of record JACMKT010000105.1, on the reverse strand, counting down.
GTATCCGCGATTGACCATAAGTTCTGTAGGCGAGAGTGCGGCATAGCGTTGCGCCGTCTCTTCAATGTTCTCGGGGAAATCTGATCCCGGATCACAAGGGTCGGTCGCACAATAATCCTCAATGCGTCGCCATCCCTTAAATCGTTGCCAGTCTTCGATCAGTGTTTCAGCCAGGGCTTCAGCCCGATCGCCGTCTTCGGCGTGGCCTGTGGCGCGTAGGATGGTGACCAGTGCCCAGCGTGCCGTACGCGATGCCCCATCTCGCGCAAAGCAAGCGCCGGCAGCAAGCAGTGCATCGCGTGTTTTAAACCAATCGATCCAATTGTGTTGCACGACGAAGCGATAATCGTCCCAGGGAACGCGATGGCAAGAATTAAGAGCACGGGCGAAGGCCCAGCACATTAGCGCCTCGGCGAACGGCGCAAGCGGCCTGCCGGCGATGATGAGAAATGCATCTTCGCTTAGGGAAACACTGTTTATATTGTCGTCCCGCACGAGTTTTTCATCGACAAGCGCCCGTTCGCATGGCGACAGGTCCACAAGGCGAGTGGCGATCTTCTTTTGTGTGTCCTCGAGCGCCTTGGCTCGTTTGGCTGCGTCATCGTCGCCCGGTAAAGGCCCATGAGCAGGATTGAGCGAGTAGAGTCGTAGCCATTGGTCAGCCCGCCCCGCAATCTCGGGCCAAGCGTATTTGTCGTCCCGCGCCTGACGCAACGCCATGATCAGCCAGTCCTTGTGTTGGGCATGTCGTGTCGTTGTGTCGAGACTGAAAAGGGCGTCTAGGGCAGCTCCCGGCCTATTGCGGACGATGCCGCAATAGGCCGGATAGGTCTCCTCGTCGGCATTTTGCTGAGTCGCGTGGCATGAAACCAACGCGCCGCCAATTGAATCGCTGATTTGCCGATCTACGCTGGCCAGCAGCGCAGCAGCGAACAGTACGTCGGTTACTTTGTCGAGTGCGGCGACAGGCTCGATGATGTCGGCCAACCGTTCAGCAACCGGGCGTCCGTTACGCTCGGCCGCCTGCAACTCCCGGATCGTTGCAATGCCAAGAGCAAAGACCAACCCATCGTCGGTCAGCCGGTAAAGACTCTGATCGTCGCTCAGCGCTTCAAAGAACCGTTCTTCGACCACCGGCAACAGGTCACGCGGTAGGTCATAGTGTGGGGCATCCTTGTGGTCATAGCTATCGAAGATCAGCCGATCTTGCGCCACTTGGCTCTCAATTCGCTCTCGGATTAAGCGCGCATGCTCGCCGAGTAAACGTGTGTATTTGAACGGTGCATGACCTGTGTCCTGTTCACTCTGATTTCTCCGTAAATGCTCGAAGAGTAGACGTTCGATACTCAGCTCTTCGGCAGTACGGATTTGTTCATCGCTGAGGAGGTCGAGAGCGATTCCGAGAATGCGGGGATTGCGAAGCGAAGGTCTTACTCGCGAGGCAATCTGGGTGGCGCAAATATTGTGTCGAGCAAGAACTTCATCCAGTTCACCATCGGAGAAATCGCCGATCGGAATTTTCCGATATGGCACGGAAAGTCGGTCTTCGATTCGCTGGAAGTAGCGGGCACGGCTGGTGGCAATTACACGTCCACTGATTGAGGCCAGGTAAAGAGTAAGGCGGGAGAGCCAGGGAGCCCAGTCGGTCCGAGCCCGCTCATTGAGGCCATCAATAACAACGACTAAACGCGGTGATGTGGCGTGGTGGCACGCCCATTGAGATAGCCGTCGTTCCCAACGGCGCAGGGCCTCGTCGGTCACGACGCCGCCGCTTTGTTCGACCAGGCATCGTGCAATAAGTGATTGTGGGGCTGATGGCTGCGCGGCAACCGCTTCTGATGCGGTGAGAAAGATCATGAGCGGCGGATCGGCCTGCGCAAGCCACGCCTGGGCGACTGACCAGGATTTGCCGCATCCTTGGTCGCCGATGATCACGACCAGTTCGGTCTCAGGTGGCGTCCTGAAAATCTCATCGAGAGTGGCGCGGCCTGGGCGATCGACTGGAGAGAGCGCGAAGGAGGCAGCGGGCGCAAGGGGCTGGCCGAAGCGATGTCTTGCCCGGTCGACATGGGAAAAGACTGTGCGAAACATTGCACGGTTAGCATCGAGTGCAAGCGGTGCGCCCAACATCGGTGAAGAGAGCATCGCGCGCATCTCAGCCGCTCGCTCAGCAAACCCTGGAACGTCCGCCAATCCCGCCAGATCTTTTTTGATTTGGTCAATGTTTGACGACTTTTTTAACTGAAGCCGGAGGAAATTGACCAACGGCTCCCGCGCGATGGCGCAAAGCAATGCCAAGGGCGGCAGCGGATCGTTGTCCGGCCAATCCAGCACGACCAGGCTCGTCTCTGTGCGTGTGAAGGCGGCACTCAGTGTGCCGATAATCTGCGTTGTGACACCTACAGTGGCCGCCAGAACCCACACGTCCGGCGGGGCGGGGCTCGCGAGAATTTCGGTCGCCTTATTATTGATGACAGCTTTGGTGAGCTTACTGCCGTAAAGTTTGGCCTCGAAACTGATGGCGCCGGCGGGCCCGTCGCCGCGCCCGTCCTGTCCGTCCTGACTGCCGGATGCGGCGAGCCGGAAACTTGCATGGGAAACGGCCCCGAGCAGGGCTCCGATCAAGCCTTCAAATCCTTTCGGCCCGGTATCTGGCAACGCGAGCAGTGTCCGCTTCAGCCGGTTGAGAGCGGTACTCGGATGCCTATCTGCCGCGGCTTTTAGTCCTGTCATCGACAAACTCTCCGAACTGTCTGGCCTTCAAAGACCGGACAGCGAAGTTTCAAACCGTCCCGCCTCAGGAACTCCTGAACGAACGAGAGCTGCGAGGATCTGGTCGATGTCGCCCCGCAAGGGGCTATCTGAGAGCACGCAAGCAGGTTCGATCACTCGCAGGCGTTTCAAATATTGGCAAAACCTGCGTCCGATTGCGTGGTCAACCCAGAAGACCGGATCATCCTGCCTTTGACACGCCCAGGCTTTCGCCGCAGCAATCGCGAAGGAGAGTTGTCCAACTCCTGGCGCGACTTCGAGCATATTCATTGTTTCCACTGCAATCAGAAGCGAGGGGGCCTCGATGGCCAGTGCTTGCAGGGTAGGAAGCAGCGGAAGGGATTTGAAAACCCGGCTGGGAGGTAGATAGCAGCGCGGCGGCGTGAACCCGCCATTGTAGACATGGAAAAAGAAGGCAGAGACTGTGTCGCCAATGTTGCGCTCCATCGAGTCCGATCGGTTGCGCGCGAATCTGTCCCAGGCGTATTGCCTCCGCAACGCCTCTGCAATTCTTTGCCGCACATGAGCCGCCACCACCGGATCGATGTTATCCGTGTCGAGGTAAATGACGTCGAGACTCCGCAGGAAGCGGGCGCTGACACTCAAAAACACGTTGGGTGACTTAAAGTCACAGATGAGGCCGATCGCAAAGGCGTCGACTTCAGCAATTGACAGGCCCGGCAGACACACGGCCATCAGGCCAAAATACGCGTCATTCCATTCTGTCGGCGGCCGGTCGACTTCTTCTTTGGCCTCCAGCGAGCCGCCGTTGGCGTCGTAGGTCCATGCGCGATAGTGTTCAATAAGGTCGCGCAGCCAGGGGTGCTGCGAGACGTCGGCGACATCACGAAGAGCTTCCAGCCAGTCGGCAGCGCCGCCGCTATCGGCATGTTCTTCCGGCCGAGGGCTGCGCCGACGCTCGTGCATCTGCGCGGGCTCGCCACCCAGGCGTATTCCCCGCCGAGGGAGCGGATTGCAGGGAGGGAATGTTGGCCAGGCGGGTTCTGGACCCCGTCCGGCGATCCAGTCGATCTCGTGATCAATTGCGACATCGACTTCCCTCCGTAGCTCAGCCTTGCGGGCTTCGTAAACGTCCTCTTCAAGTTCCCAATTGCGGTGGCAAAACACCCTGGCCTTGAGAGCGCAGCGCAAGACGGCTTTCAAGAGCCGTTCATCAACCTCGGCAATGGCGGATACTGAAACTGCAAACCCTCGCGATGCTGCCGTCGAAGGGTGAACTGCAATTTCTAAAAGCTTGCGGATGTCGCCCTCTTCGGCACGGTCGCGAAGGGAAAAGGCGAGGCCGGCAAAGGCAACCGCCAGGGGGTTGAAACGAAGCTGCGACAGCGACCCTGCCGCCCGGTCGATCGGTTGCGCGAGCCGCTGTTCAAAAATTCCATGCGCCCATTCCCGCGACTTCTGACGAAGCTCGGAATCGCCATCACGCATGGCAATCATAGCAATGTTCATTACGGCCTCGGCGACTGCCCAGGTTGCTAACTCGCGGTCTTCCTCATACACGTTAGCGGTAGGCAAGGCACGTGCCATCGCCCATTCGACCAGGGCACTGGCGGCTTGGAGACTGCCGCGCGAAGGTTCCTCAAGGATTTTCGCGGCGGCGACTTGAACTTGGGTCTCGAGCAAGCGTTCCTGCGCCTCGGTCTGAAAGGGCGCCAAGTGATCCGCTTCACTCTGCGGGGCAACGTACTCTTGGCGTTGCCCGGTAGACCCATCTTTAAACCGCACCTCAACCGGCCGCCAGTTTCCCGGGTCAAGCTGGTTCAAAGCGTGGATAACCATGAACTCCGGATCGCCGAAATTAGACTCCGCAGTGGGCGCATCCAGGCTCTCTGCCGCGCGTCGCAACAGGGTGACAAGTCGGTCGCGTTGCGCTGGGTCCTCAGCAAAAGTGTAGTGTGCTAGAAGGTCATACAGAGATATTTTGCGGGATGGACGATCAGCAAGACTTTTCGCGCTAATCGCGCCAGTAGGCTCGCGTTGGAGCGAATTCAGCCCGAATATGTCTGGGAACTCGACGCTCTCTCTCGTCTGACGCTCCCTGTCCATAACGATCAAATTAGGATTGCTGACGAAGGGGATCGCGGCCTCACGGGAAGCTGGCCAGTGCGAAAGAATCAGGTCGATTGCGACAAGAAGGTACGCTGCTGGGGCATCGCCTGGGCCGAGAACGTCGACAATGACGGCCTCGACAGTCTCGCCGGCTTCTATGCGCGCATGCGCCCAGCCTTCAAGTGCCATAAGTCCGGAGGTGATGGCGTAGTACGTCGCACCTGCCTCGCGGGACCACATGAATGTGAAAAGCCACGGAAACCGCTTGACGCCGTCAGACGTCACTATTTCTATAGCGTCCGGCTCCTCCTGAGATTTGCAGGTTTGGGAAATTGCGTAGTCAATCAGCCGCTTAATCAGCCGTTTCCCGGTCTCTGGGCGCGCTTTCAAAAGATCGAAAAACGGGCCTTGTGCGGGTGAAACCGGCAGAAATTTTGCGTCAAAATGGGTGAAGACACTGTCGAAGTATGAGCTTCGCCGATGACTGGGCTGATCGTCTGAACCAGGAGCGGGGATCAGGGCTGACTTAAAAAGATCCGCCAATTCGTTCGGCGCGGCCGCTGCTAGGGTGCCCCTGAACTCATGCAGGGCGGCGGCTATTTGCTCGTGATCCTTCCGATTTTTGGCGGTGCGAAGATATTCGGCGGCCAGTTCGGGAACCCGGTTCGCGAATAGTGCAAAGCCGTGTCGAATGTCGTCTTCGAGCGACCGAATCTGACCCGATGTAAGCGCATCCCCAAAGTAGGGTGGGAAGTCGCGAGAATACCGCGCCTCACGCGCAGACTCGATCTCGGTCAGCCAGTGATGAAAGCAAGCAAGCAATCGTGGTGTGACGGGGTCCAGACCGAGAAACGCTTGGGACCATGCGTTGAATAAGTTAACCACGTCGGGGACGCATCCCCCCGGCAATTCGTCCCCCAGTGCCAAGAGCCAAGCTATCAGGCGGAACCAGGAGGGGCCGCTCGGCACAGTGAAGCTCCCCGGCAACAACTCCACGTCAATTCCCGACCCAACAAACATTTCCCGGCCGGGCTGCACATCCACAGCCATGGTCGTGCGAATGAGTTCATTGAGCACCGTGCCGCCTGCCGCGAACAGTCTAGGCATCGCCGTTACGAGGGCTTGCGGCGCAGCCTCGGAGCGAACGAGCGCGAGGAGGACTGCGCGTCGCCATGATCCGTGGGTGTCGGCCCCTGTAAGCCTGTCGAGCAAAGCCGACCATGCCCGATCGTCGTGCACGCCCTCAATCAGGGACCGGGCATAGAGTTCGACGCTCCGAGCCAAAAACGCAGGTGCGGGCTTGTCGAAGGGAAGCCGCTGAAGGGTATCTCCGCCGAGGCCTATGAGTTTTGCGATGGCCCACTCCCGTAGGACATCGTGACGAAAGCCGACCCTATCGTTGCCGTAATCCCTAAGGGTCTCAGAGGTGATCAAATCGTCGACTGGCCCCGGCGGCTGGGAGCTGACGTCGAATGTAGCCACAGCTCCGAGCGCCTGTTCGGCCAAGTGCCTTAAGATTCGTTGGCGTTCGCGACGTCCTTCCGACGAACCATCCGCAGTGTTCCACCATTCATCGGCCATGTTGACTTCGGTGCGCAGAATGGGGGCATCTGCAGGTCGCATGACCAATCTGGCCAGCCGATATAGGTTGCGGGTGACATCACGAGCCGGATGCGCGGATGACAATAAACTGGCGACGCCAGGCGCGGCGGCGATCAGTTCCTCCACTTCCGTGTCGCCCAATTCGCCGATCATAACCGGCTGCGCGCGGCCCAACTGATCTAAGGCGTCCTGTGCAAGCCATACACTTTCATCGCCACCAGAATCGCGGCGGGCGGTAGCTATCACCGAGAAGCCAGGGACCGTCGCTACGGCGCGCAGAAGGTCGTTGACCGTTGTCTGCTCCTCCACCGTGAACAGGTCGAGATTGTCAATGAACAGCAGACCCGTCCCACTGGCGGAAAGCTCAACAAGTAGCTCTCTTGCCGAGCCGTCAAAGCCAAGCGCCGTGCGAAATGCAGTCCACCCTCGTGGGGTGGTCCGGCCGGGCTTCAACACGATGATCCTTGACGCTGCTGCGGCCTGCAAAGCGAAGTGCTTCAAGATGCCGGATTTGCCGACGCCCGCATCGCCACGAATGTCGACGTAGCGACCCTGCTCGAGATTTGCATGAACCTCGGCCATCCTCGCGGGCCGACTGATGCTCACGCCGTTAATCTGGTCGCGGATGTCGTCGAGAGCCGCAGCCCCATTCTCGGCCAAGGCCGCCAGTGCGCGTAAATGGCGTGGCTCGCCCGCCCAGCGGAAGGTGTTCAGCGTGGCTTCATTTCGAAGCACCTCCCTCGTCAGATCGCCGCCTCGTGCTGCGAAATGCAGCGCTACCCCCACTAAGGCGCTCCACAGATCGCCGGCCCGGTTCGCCTCCGAGGAGTCCAGGGCGCGGGCGGAACGCTCGCGCGCCAGTGCTTCGGACGCCGACCCCATGGCCGTGAAGTCGAAAATGAGGATCTGGAAACGGCGCAGCAGTTTCCAGACCATCTCGTCATCGTGGGAAAAACCCTCCGCCATCAGATGAGATCGGAAGGTGTTCACGAAGGTCCGCATGTCATCGCTCGCCGCACCCTTGCGAGCAATGCGGGCGGCGAAGGTTTCGGCGGAGCCTACGTGGCGAGCCCAGGTCAAGACGTCTTGATAAGCACCGTCGATCTTTCGCGACGTGCGGGCCGTGGCCACGGCGAGTTCATGCTTGGATTCCCAGAAGCCCGGCTTGCGCGCAGCCTCGACGATTTGGGCCACTACAGACTTGAAGACATCGTCAGATGGGGAAAAACCGATGCTGCGCTTGACTTGGACTTCCAGGGTTACCGCATTGCCGAGGAGATCGTGCGAGTGGACGATGACGTCATCGAGGGGATGGCCTTCGCTGGCGCGCTGGAATTCGATCGAGTCGACCACAGTGCCAGGAAGCCCAAGAGGCTCGCCGCCCACGAGCATCGACAGCAAATAGGAGGCGCCGACCTGCGCCTCAAATTCGCTGCCTGCTGGCCCGCTCGACGCTGGGCTTGTCGGCTTTGCTGGTCCATTTGTTTTTTGGTTCGCCATACCGCCACCATTGGTAAACGGACTCGTCAGACGAAGCGGCCATGGCCGACATCTTCCCATTTGGCAGGCTAAGGGCGGACTCTCTTTGTTGAGAGCCGGCCCGCTGCATTGAAGGACCCAAGAGAGGAAAGAACGGTCCCTCAAAAATCGACTGCGGCACGCTGTTGCTTCGTTTGGGCCAGGTTATGCCGCGCACCGGCCAAACTATGGTGCGCGGCATAACAGGCTGCTAGATCACGAACACCCCGTCGTACCTCCGCAGGTGTCGCATTTCATGCAGGTGCCGTTGCGCAGCAGGGTGAAATTGCCGCATTCGGGGCAGGCGTCGCCCTCATAGCCCTTCATACGGGCTTGGGCGATTTGTTCGGCGCGGGTGTCGAACTCCTGGATGGCGGTTTCGGCGCCGACGGCCAGGGCCATGACCGATTGGGTCAACTGCACCTGGGTGCTCGACAGTGAGGCGCTGTTATTGCCGCCATTGACCACCAGGAACTTGGACCGCACGTAACCCTTGGAGGCGACGCGTTCCACCACCGCACCCAATTGGGCCGAGGGCTCGCCCTGGCTTTCGGCGGAATCGCCGCGGCCCACGGTATCGGGGGTCAGGTCGGCGGGCTCCACATGGGCCAGATCGTTGCGCGACAGGTAGGAAATCGCCAATTCGCGGAAGATGTAGTCCAGGATGGAGGTGGACATCTTGATGGTCTCGTTGCCCTCGACCATGCCGTTGGGCTCGAACCGGGTGAAGGTGAAGGCTTCGACGAATTCCTCCAGCGGCACGCCATATTGCAGGCCGATGGAGATGGCGATGGCGAAGTTGTTCATCATGGCACGGAAGGCGGCGCCTTCCTTGTGCATGTCGATGAAGATCTCGCCCAGCTTGCCGTCTTCGTATTCGCCGGTGCGCAGGTACACCTTGTGGCCGCCGACGATGGCCTTCTGGGTGTAGCCCTTGCGGCGGTCGGGCAGCTTGCGCCGGGCGGCGGCGATCAGGCGTTCCACCACCCGCTCGGCGACGATTTCGGCACGGGCCGCCATGGGGGCGTCGGCCAGTTCCTCTTCCAGGGCGCCGGCATCGTCCAGCAGGGCCGATTGCAGGGGCTGGCTCAGCTTGGAGCCGTCACGGTACAGCGCGTTGGCCTTCAGGCCCAGGCGCCAGGACAGCATATAGGCTTCCTTGCAATCCTCGACCGTGGACGAATTGGACATGTTTATGGTCTTGGAAATGGCGCCCGAGATGAACGGCTGGGCCGCCGCCATCATGCGGATGTGGCTGTGCACCGACAGGAAGCGCTTGCCGATCTTGCCGCAGGCGTTGGCGCAATCGAACACGGCCAGATGCTCGGGCTTGAGGAAGGGCGCGCCTTCCAGGGTCATGGCGCCGCAGCAATAAGTGTTGGCGGCATCGATCTCGTCGCGTGAGAAGCCCAGATGGGCCAGCATGTCGAAGGACAGATCGTCCAGCTTGGCCGCCGGGATGCCCAGAGTCTTGGTGCAGAACTCTTCGCCCAGGGCGTATTTGTTGAAGACGAACTTGATGTCGAAGGCGGCTTCCAGGGTCTTTTCCAGACGCTCCAGATTGCCCGCATCGAAGCCCTTGGCGGCTAGGCGTGCATGGTTGACGCCGGGCGCATCCTTCAGGGTGGCGTGGCCCACGGCGTAGCGGATCATCTCTTCGATGTCCGCTTCACCATAGCCCAGGGTGCGCAGGGCATCGGGGACCATGCGGTTGATGATCTTGAAGTAACCGCCGCCGGCCAGCTTCTTGAACTTCACCAGGGCGAAGTCGGGCTCGATGCCGGTGGTGTCGCAATCCATCACCAGACCGATGGTGCCGGTGGGGGCAACGACGGTGGCTTGGGCATTGCGGAAGCCGTGCGCCTCGCCCTGGGCCAGGGCGTTGTCCCAGGCCTGACGGGCCGAGGCCACCAGATCGGCATCGGGGCAGTTCTCGGTGTCCAGGGGCACCGGGTTGATGGACAGGCCTTCGTAACCAGTGCTCAGGCCATAGGCGGCGCGGCGGTGGTTGCGGATGACCGTCAGCATGCCGTCCTTGTTGGGGCCATAGCCGGGGAAGGCGCCCAGCTCGGCGGCCATCTCGGCGGAGGTCACATAGGATTCGCCGGTCATCAGGGCGGTGATGGAGCCGATCAGGGCGCGGCCCTCGTCAGAGTCGTAGGGAATGCCCGACGCCATCAGCAGGCCGCCCACATTGGCGTAGCCCAGGCCCAGGGTGCGGAATTCATAGGACAGCTGGGCGATCTTCTCGCTGGGGAACTGGGCCATGAGCACCGAGATTTCCAGCACGACGGTCCACAGCCGGCAGGCGTGGCGGAAGCCCTCGATATCGAACTTGCCATCCTGACCGCGGAAGCACATCAGGTTCAGGGACGCCAGATTGCAGGCGGTGTCGTCCAGGAACATGTATTCCGAGCACGGATTGGACGCGTTGATGCGGCCGGATTCCGGGCAGGTGTGCCATTCGTTGATGGTGGTGTCGAACTGCACGCCCGGATCGGCGCAAGCCCAGGCCGCTTCGCCGATGTGATCCCACAAGGCGCGGGCTTTCATGGTCTTCTTGGGCGAGTTGGAATTGCGGTGCTGCAGCACCCAGTCGCTATCGTCAATGACGGCTTCGAGGAACTGGTTGTTGATGCGCACGGTGTTGTTGGAGTTCTGGCCCGACACGGTCAGATAGGCTTCCGAATCCCAATCGGTGTCGAACACCGGGAACTCAATCTCGCGATAGCCCTGGCGCGCGAATTGGATGACGCGCTGCACATAGTTTTCCGGCAGCATGGCGCCACGGGCGCCGATGATGGCCTTCTTCAGGCGCTTGTTCTGCTTGGGGTCGAATCGGTCTTCGGACTCGGCGGCGCCGTCCCAATGGCAGCAGGCGGCCATGACTTCGGACAGGTGCTTCTGGGCCAGTTTGGAGCCGGCGACCAGGGCGGCCACCTTCTGCTCTTCGATGACCTTCCAGGAAATGAACTTCTCGATATCGGGGTGGTCCACGTCCACCACCACCATCTTGGCGGCGCGACGGGTGGTGCCGCCCGATTTGATGGCGCCCGCTGCGCGGTCGCCGATCTTGAGGAAGCTCATCAGACCCGAAGAACGGCCGCCGCCCGACAGCTTCTCGCCTTCGCCACGCAGCTTGGAGAAGTTGGTGCCGGTGCCCGAGCCATATTTGAACAAGCGGGCTTCACGCACCCACAGATCCATGATGCCGCCTTCGTTCACCAGATCGTCCTCGATGGACTGGATGAAGCAGGCGTGGGGCTGGGGGTGTTCGTAGGAGGATTTGGACTTGACCAGCTTGCCGGTCTTGAAGTCCACGTAATAGTGACCCTGGCTGGGGCCGTCGATGCCATAGGCCCAATGCAGGCCGGTGTTGAACCATTGCGGCGAGTTGGGGGCGCCCATCTGGGCAGCCAGCATGAACGCCATCTCGTCGCGGAAGGTCAGCGCGTCGGCTTCAGTGGCGAAATAGCCGCCCTTCCAGCCCCAATAGGTCCAGGTGCCGGCCAGACGGTCGAACACCTGCTTGGCGCTGTGCTCGCCGACGATGCGTTCTTTTTCCGGCAGCTTGGCCAGGGCGTCGGCATCGGCTTCGTGGCGCTGTAGCCATTCGGGGATGTTCTTTTCCGCAACGCGCTTCAGGGCGGCGGGGACACCGGCCTTGCGGAAATATTTCTGGGCGAGCACGTCACACGCCACTTGCGACCATCCGGCGGGCACTTCAATGTCGTTTGCGGCGAAAACCACCGACCCATCGGGGTTGCGGATCTCACTCGACGCCGTGCGGAAGTCGATGCCGGCATAGGCCGAAGTGCCGGCCTTGGTGAAGTGACGCTGAACGCGCATGGGTTCCCCTCATAGGTCGATCGTGCATTGGGTGCGCCAGAGGCAACGCAAAGCACGGGTTTCCCGTCCCCCCGTCCTTTGTGAGAGCGCACAACATGTTGTGTCCCCCCTCTAACTGCGGCACAGCCTATGTCAGGTGCGTATCTGGTTCAACAACATTTTGCCTATTTTTTGTAAACGGGACACATCATATAGAAACAAGAAATCAGGTATTTTTCCCATATGCGACGGAATATGCGCGAGGCTCTGGACGCCCCGCCCAGCATTTGCCATAGTCCGCCCCTGCAAACGCTCTCTAATCAAGAACATCGGGGACGAGATGACGAGCTTGGGAACCCTGCTGTACACCTGGGCCAAGGGCCGACTGGTGGGCACCGACACCAACGGCAACCGGTATTATATGGAGCGCTCGACGCCCAAGAATCAGAGGGCCAAGCGTTGGGTGGTCTTCAACGGCCCGGTGGAAGCCTCGACCGTGCCGCCCGAATGGCACGCCTGGTTGCACCACACCACCGACAAGCCGCTAACCGACATGCCGCGTCAGGCTTGGCAGAAGGCCCATGAGCCCAACCATACCGGCACCTCGGGCGCCTATCTGCCGCCGGGTCACGATCTTCGGGGTGGCAAGCGCGAGCGCGCCGCCGGCGATTACGAGGCGTGGCAGCCCTAATGGCAAACGGCCCTAGCGCGAGGAAAGCGGGCATGGTGACCAAGGGCGGGGACCGCGATACCATTACCGGCGCTATCGTCGTTTTGGTCGCGGCCATCCTCCTTGGCCTCATCTATGCCAAGGAAGACGGCCCGGGCAACGGCAGCACCGATGCCGGCTATCTGCTGACTGCGCGCTTCAACCGCGCCGACGGCATTGGCGTCGGCAGCGACGTGCGGCTGTCGGGCGTGTCCGTGGGCAAGGTGGTGGAACAGCGTCTGGACCCCAACTTCCGCGCCGTCTCTACGCTGCGGGTGGCGTCCAATATCATGCTCACCATTGACACTGCCGCCGTCATCCACACCGATGGTCTGCTGGGCGCCAAGCATATCGAGCTGAAGCCGGGCGGTGACGAGGTCGTGCTCAAGCCGGGGCAGGAAATTTCCTATACCCAGGATGCCATGGTCATCGAAGATCTCATGGACATGATCATCCAGCAGGCTAAGGCCAAGCGCGGTTTCGCGGGCAAGCCCGTGCCGTCGGTCACCAACTAATCCGCACCCGAGGGAAACATGGGACGCAATCTCATCGAGACGATCATGGGCGCGGTGGTGCTGGCGGTGGCTGGGTTCTTCCTGGCGTTCGCCTATAACCACGCCGATCTGAAGCAGGTGAAGGGGTACGAGATCACCGCCCAGTTCACTAGCGTTGGCGGGTTGGAGACCGGGTCGGACGTGCGCATCAACGGCATCAAGGTGGGCACCGTGGCCGGTCATGCGCTGGACCCCAACACCTTCAACGCCGTGGTCCGCCTGACCATCCTGCCCGATATCCGCCTGCCCAAGGACACCGTGGCCACCATCGGCTCGGAAGGCCTGCTGGGCGGCAAGTTCCTTAAGCTGGAGCCCGGCCGCGCCGCCGAGCGTATCCCTGAGGGCGGCGCCATCGCCAAGACCAAGGATTACAAATCCATCGAAGAAATGGTGGGCGAACTGATCTTCCTGGCCACCGCCGACGCTCCGGCCCAGCCCGGCGGCGCCCCCGAACCGGTGGAACCGGCCAAGCAGTAACGAGGCTGTGATGCACGTGGGTTCCGCCATTCTGATCGCTGCCGCTTTGGCCCTGGCGCTTCCCCAGGCCGCCCAGGCCCAGCAAGCGCCGCCCGTGCCCGAGTTGTCGCTGGACGTGGCCGTGCTGCAGGGTTTGGACAAGGTCACTGCCCATGTGGTGACCATCGAGGCGCCGGTGGGGCGCCCAGTGCATTTCGGCACGCTGGAAATCATCGCGCGCGCCTGCAAGAAGCGCCGCCCCGAAGAAAACCCCGAAAGCGCCGCCTTCCTGGACGTCTGGGAACTGCGCCAGAACCAGCCGGCCCAAAGCCTGTTCCGCGGCTGGATGTTCGCCTCCAGCCCGGCCTTGTCGGCCATGGAACACCCGGTTTACGACATTCGGGTGCTGGACTGCGAGAAGTAGGCTGCCCGCCTATCGGGCTATCGCCCGAACCCATCTGGAGCGATGCTCCAGACCTCCTTTGTAAATAAGGGTATTCACGGATTAGCGGGGCCATCGCGCGGGGCTGTCACCGCAAGATTTACCACCAAGGGCACGAAGGGCACGAAGCTATCTGCCGGGTGGCAGGGCCGGTGCGCTCTGGCATGTCGTCTTGGTGTTCTTGGTGCCCTTGGTGGTGAAACCTGCAGCGTATCCCCACATAGGCTCCCCGGAATTCCGCGATGAACCAAAAAAGGGGCACAGAAAAACGGCGCCGGTTTCCCGGCGCCGCCTTCTTTCGCTCAGCTCAGCTTACTTCTGGAACTGCAGCAGCAGCGGTTCCTGCACATAGGCGTGGCGGACCTGGGCGTTGTCGAAGAACGCGGTCGAGAAGCCATAGCTTTTGGCCATGTCGTCGAACTGCACGTCGGTCTTGGACCCGGTGGTCAGCTTGCGGGAGAACTCGGCGACCCATTTGCCGTTGACCCACTTCGTGCCCAGCTTGATGTCGCCGCGATCGCCGGTGAAGGGCGCGATCACGATGGACGAGACCTCGTCGCCGGCCACGAATTTGGAATCGTCGAAGGCGGCCTTGTCTTCGGCCTTAATGAAGTAGGTGCCGCCCTTATTGGCCGCCTTGGCGTCCTTGCTCATGAATTCGGGCTTGCCGTCCACCAGCTTGACGTCCTCATAGCCGCCGCCGGTCTTGGCGTCGGATTTGCGGCCGGCCTCCTTGGATTTTTCGGCATCATAGCGGGTGTGGTCGAGATACTGGTCGTCCACTTGGCCGATGACGCCGCCACGCACGTACTTCATGTGCCAGATGTCGCCGATCTCGCCCTCTTCCTCGGTGTATTTGTTGCCGTAGGGCTTGCCGGTCTCGCCGGCATGGCAGGCGGCCTGACAGCCGAACTTTTCGTCGAACAGGGCGATGGAGTGGTTGATGTTCCAGATCAGGGCGAATTTGTCTTCATAGACTTTGTTGTTGTCGCCGCCCTTGTCTTCCGGGTCTTTCAGCTTGACCCAGCTGCCGTCGGGCTGCTTGACGAAGGGAGACCGCCGCACCGACAGGGTCGGGTCGTCATAGGTGATCAGCATGTACAGGGTGTCGGCGGTGTAGGCGGCCTGGATGGTGGCCTCGGTATTGCCCAGGCCGTCCTTGAAGTTCACGCCCTTGATGGCCTTGAGCTTGACCACCGGGGCGGTCTTCCACACGGCATCCGAGGCATCGCCGTCCAGCACCGGGGCGGTGGAGGCCTTGACCGCCTTGACCGGCACCGGGTCCTTGGCGACGGGCTTTTCCTGCTCGGCGGCCATGGACATGCCGGCAATCAGGGCCAGCGGCAGGCTCAGCGCCAAGCTCGTCTTTAAAAGCTTCATGGTCGATCTCCCTTGAGAGTTTATTGGGCCGGCTGCGGGCGTCAGTGCTCGTGCCAGCCGGTAATCATCATCTTGAACAGGCTGGTCACCGTGACGCCGGTGGTGCCCAGGTAGATGTGCGCCAGCATGAACAGCACGATGGCGGTGCCCGACAGCACATGGACCATGGCGACGGGCAGCAAGCCGTCCAGGCCCATCAGGCGGTCGGGGGCGAATTCGGGATACAGGAACACCAGCCCGGTCAGCAGCACCACGGGCAGGACCAGATACATGATGGCCCAATAGACCAGCGCTTGCAGGGCGTTGAAATTGGCCTCTCGCGTGGGCGGATAGGGGTGGGTTTCGCCCTTGAAGATGCCCCAGGCGTAATAGCGGGTCTGCACCCAGCAGCGGTGCAGCACGCCCGGCGGCTTGGGCACGTATTGCCACCAATTGCCGCTGACGATGTTGGCGACGACGAAGAAGCCATACAGCGCCACCAGGGAAACACCGGCGATGTCGTGCAGCTTGGCGGCCAGGGCGAAGGGCACCAGGGTCAGGGACGGGTCGGCGAAATGCAGGCTGTAGCCGCTGATTGCCAGGATCAGGATCAGCGCCGCATTGGTCCAATGCCACAGGCGTATCCACGGTCGCAGCAGGTAGATGCGCTCGCTCATTTGCGGTTTCTCCTGCGCAGGATGCTCAGCACCATGCGGATGGCGCCGTGCAGGCCCAACCCGCCCACGGTGGCGGCGGCCATGCCCAAGATGCCCCAATCCACGAATTGGTTGCGGGTGGCGCCGATGACGTACGAGCTTTTCAAGATGGCGGTGTTGATGAAGCCGTACTGGTTTTCCTCAGCCTGGACCAGATGGCGGTACAGCCGGGTGCGCAGGGCCGAATCGCTGCTGTGGCAGTTCACGCAGTTCTTTTCCGCCTTGTCCTTGGCGAGGATCTCGTGGGACAGGGTCTTGGCCTGGGGCGTGTGGCATTCCACGCAACGCACGGCGCGCCAGTGCACCTTGGTATTGGGCAGCCAGGAATGCAGGGCGTCCATGTCGGGACGTTTGCGGTTGTCGGGGGCCAGTTTGGAAAACGCCAGATCGGAATTGTGGCAGTCCAGGCACATGGCGTTGTCCTGAGCCACGATCAGCTTGGGGTCGCCCAATTTGGACGCGATCTTGGCCAGATGCGGGTCATGGCAGGAATTGCAGGTCATCTTGCCCTTAAGCTTTTGGGCATGGACCGATTTGTCCCATTGCTGCTCGATCTTGTAGACCTTGACCGCATGGCATTCCGAGCACGGGCTGATCTGTTGCGCGGCGCCCTCGGCATGGGGATATTTGGCGTAGCCCTGGCCGTGGCAGGTCTTACATTCCATGTTGCCATGGTTGGAGGCATGGAAGGTGTCGGGGTCGCGCAGTGCCGCTTCAAGTTTCTTCAAATCCATTCCAGCCTGCGGCGGCGCCTTCAGTCCGGCCTTGGTATGACAGGCGAAGCATTCGTTATTGGATTTGGTGATCTTGGCGAGAAGTTCGGGGTCTACCGGTTTGGATTCTTCGGCAAAAGCGGCGGGGCTGCTTCCCAGCGCAAGGGCGACAATGGCGGCTTGGGCCATTCGCCGCAATATGGCGCAAATTGTTATCATATCCCCCTCCGGTATTCCGGCGCGCGCAAACAGCAGTCTATGCTCAAATATTTGGATGGTAAAGATGTGCTGACAGTGGCTTAAATTGTATTGATTGTTCATACTTTGTGGCTATGGCCCTATACCTTAGTCGGATGCTTTCTCTTTTATTCTGCAATGCAGCAAAGGTTGCGCCCATGAAGCAGCATGCCCCGGCCACCATGCGGAACCGCGAGCCCATCCTGGCCGTGCTGCGGCAATGGTTGCCGACCCGAGGGTTGGTGCTGGAAATCGCCTCGGGCACCGGCGAGCATGCCGCCTATTTCGCCGCGAATTTGTCCGGGCGGGAGTGGCAGTCCAGCGATACGGATCCGGCGGCTTTGGCCTCCATCGCCGCGTGGCGCGAGCAAGCGGGGGTGCCCAATCTGCGTCCGCCGCTGCGGCTGGACGTGCGCCAACCCTGGCCGGTGGAGCGTGCCGACGCCCTGTTCTGCGCCAACATGATCCATATCGCGCCGTGGGACTGCACCTTGGGACTCATGGCCGGGGCCGGGCGGGTGCTGGCTCCGGGCGGGGTGCTGGTGCTGTATGGGCCGTTCATGGTGGGCGGCGTTACCGCCCCGTCCAATCTGGCCTTCGATGCCGATCTCAAGGCCCGCAATCCCACCTGGGGCGTGCGCCATCTGGAGGCGGTGGGCGAGGCTGCCCAAGCCGCCGGGCTGGACCATGTGGAAACCATCCCCATGCCCGCCAACAATCTATGCGTGGTCTGGCGTCGCCTTTAGGCCCTCACACATACGCGCTTTGGCCCCGCAGGCGCCTCCACGCATAGATTCCCACCGGCACCGCCACCATGGCGGCAGCGGCGATGGTCAGCATTTTGGTGCGGTTGGACGAATTGCCCCAGCCGCCATGCACCGCATCAATCTGGGGTGAGAACAGATTTCCCCGTGACCGCGCGCTGGGGCTGTTCCGGAAATGGCGTTTGGCGACCGCGCGGGCCATCAGCCGTTCGGTGGCGGCGGGGGCCATGGCGTGGGCCACGGTGATCAGGCGGCTCATGCCCATGAACACCTCGCGTTCGGGCTTGGCGGCCAGGGCCACGATGATGTCGGCCAGTTCCTCGGGCGAATGGACCGGCGGCACCGGTTGCACCGCGCGGCCCGCCACATTGGCCGCGTGCTGGAACAGCGGCGTGTCGATGCTGGGCGGCAGCACGGTGCACACATGAATGCCCGGCGCGTCCAGCAATTCCATGCGCAATGCTTCGGACAAGCCGCGTACCGCCCATTTGCTCGCCACATAGGCGCTGGCATAGGGCTGGCCGATGGCGCCGGCCATGGAGGCGATGTTGATGATCACACCGTGCCCCTGTGCCCGGAAAACGGGTAACGCGGCGCGGCAGCCATGGACGGTGCCCATCAGATTGACGTCGATGACTTGGCGGAAATCCTCCAGCGGCAGGTCGTCGAAGCGACCCAGCATATGCACTCCGGCATCGTTAACCCAAACGTCTAGCTGGCCGAAACGCTGCTTGGCAGTTTGGGCTAGGGCCGCCATATCATCGAATTGGGTAACGTCACAGGCAAAAGGAATAGCCTCGCCGCCCGCATCGGTGCATTCGCGCGCCGCGATTTCCAGCGCCGCCTGACTTCGCGCCGCCAGCACCAGCCGGGATCCCTGGCGGGCGAAAGCCTGCGCCGCCGCCCGACCAATGCCCGAGGACGCGCCGGTGATGACCACCACCTTTGTGCCAAGTTCCGCCGCCATGATGAACCTCCCTGCATTGCTTGCATGAGGAACGGCGGATCGGGGTGGCGGGTTCCGCGTGCAATGCAGACTTGCTTCTGCTATAATTGGATACACGCGTGAACTGCATTTTCCTCGTTTCTGCGTCTATGGTTGGGCTGGCTATGTGGAAAATTGTACTCACGGTGGTGTTTTTTGCGTTTGCCACCCCAGCCTGTGCGGATTTCTGCATGTTGACGCAAAACGGCCTGCGTCTGGGGCATGGCAAGCCGGCCTATCAGCTGGTCAAGCGCGATGGCTTCAAGGCCATCTTCAAGGATTACGACGTGGTCAATCTGCAAGAGGTGATGGACCCGGCAGAGCCCGCCCGTCTGGCTCCTGCCGGCTTCACCGCCTCGGTCAGCACGGCCAAGGGCCAAAGCACCTACCGCGAGTACTACGCCATGCTGACCCGCGATGCGGCGGTGCGTGTGCTCGATAGCGCCGACTATCCCGACGAGGCCGGCGCCTTCGCCCGTCCGCCCTTCGGCATCGCCGTGGAGGATAAGGACAAGGGCCGCTATTGGCTGGTGGGCATCCACGCGGTGTTCGGCAGCCAAGGCTTGGCGCCGCGCCGGCTGGAGGTTGCCGCCATGGCCGACGTGACCGAATACTACGCCCGGCGCATCTTGCGGGACGGCAGCATGGTGCAGCGTGTGGTTATTGCTGGCGATTGGAACCTGTCCGCCACCGACCGCGCCTTCGCCGAGCTTCAGCAGGACATGCCCGGCGTTTCAGTGGCGCCCAACGTCAAATCCAGCGTGAACAGCCGGGGTGAATACGTCTCGCCCTACGATCACTTCGTGTGGAACCGCCAGCTTGTCAGCGTGGATTTCGCCGACG
The DNA here is from genome assembly GCA_014380005.1 of Rhodospirillales bacterium. Lineage (GTDB taxonomy): Bacteria > Pseudomonadota > Alphaproteobacteria > Rhodospirillales > Magnetospirillaceae > Magnetospirillum. The sequence goes on along the minus strand of JACMKT010000105.1, from coordinate 1,016 downwards.
ATCCCCGCGATATCGGTGGCCTTATGCTCGATCAATACCGCCAAGCCCTGTCCGACCATGCGGGAATCGCCGGCTATGTGCTGGCCGATGCGGGCAAGGCGCGCCCTAGGGATGTCAATTGTCCGCCGGCACGGGCCGACGTGGGCAGTTAGCCGTTTGCGTCAGCGGATAGGACGTTTTCTTCGGCTATAGTGGTAGCTGAAACCATTTCGAGGATATTGCCCATGCGTTGGTGCCGAAGCCTGATCGTTGCCCTTGTGGTCCTGCACGCCCTTCCCGCCGCCGCCGCCGATAACGACGCGCGCGGTTTCGTGGAGCAATATATCGGGTCCGCCAAGCGCATCCGCGCCGATGCTGCGCTGGCGCCCGACCAGAAGAATGCGCAGAACCGGGCGCTGCTGCACGATGCCTATGATTTTGCCGGGGCGCCCAAGGCTATCCTGGGCCGCCATTGGGCCAAGGCCACCGACGACCAGCAGCGGCGCTATCTGGACCAGTTCGAGCAATATCTGGTGGCCGCCTACGGCAAGCGTTTCGACGAGGTCGCCGCCAATCTGGCCGTCACCCATATTTCGGTGGAGGACAAGCGCACCATCGTCCACAGCACCAGCACAATCCGCCAGACCGAACCCACGCGCATCGACTGGATCCTGGTTCAGCCCGAGGGCACTCAGTGGCGCGTCACCGATGTGATCGTCAACGGTATCGGATCGGTCGAGACCATGCGGCAGGAATTTTCGGCGGTGCTGCGGGCCAATAACGGCGACATCGAAGGCCTGCTGGCGGCTTTGCAGCACCGGACGGAGGCGGTGGTGCGGGCGGGGGATTGATTGGCTGGTTGCCAGGACACCATTTGTCCGTCCCCATCCCCCCTTGCCGTCATGCCCGGACTTGATCCGCGGCTGTCCGGTTTGATTTTCAGCTTCGCTTGGAAAGGCAGGGGCACTGTGCCTTTGCGGCCCCATCGTCCAAATTGGACACGGTTAATTCACCACAGAGACACAGAGGCACAGAGA
>JACMKT010000104.1 GCA_014380005.1 Rhodospirillales bacterium | reverse complement strand
TTCCCCGAAGGGAAGACCGCCGCCCCTATTTGGTCTTGCTCCCGGTGGGGTTTACCGTGCCGCTTCCGTTGCCGGTCGCGCGGTGCGCTCTTACCGCACCCTTTCACCCTTACCAGCCGTAACCTTGCGGTTCGGGGCTGGCGGTTTGCTTTCTGTGGCACTTTCCCTAGGGTCGCCCCCGCCGGACGTTATCCGGCACCGTACTTCCGTGGAGCCCGGACTTTCCTCCCCCAAGGCGAACCTTGAAAGCGGCCGTCCAGCCGTCTGACGCGGCGGCAATGTGGGCTGCCGGGCGGGCTACGTCAAGCCCGCGCTGCGTCATGGCATAGAAAAGGACAAGCGCAAGATTCCGCTTGACGGAATACTTGCGCTTGTCTTGTTGGCGGATCGGGTGTTGCCCAGATCTTTGGTTGCTTAATGGGGGTGTCTTGCCGGTGATGCCCCGGAACCGAGGCAATTCCGTTGGGAAACGGTCAGCCGCCCTTGTTTTCCATGGGGGGCAATGCGCTGGACGACAGCTTGACCACCAGTTCGCTCAACTGGCGCGTCTCGTCCACGTACTCGTCATAGGCCTGACGGGCCAGCTTCAGCTGAATATCCATGATATCCGTGGGCGACTGGCACTGGCGCAACTGGTCGGCGGCAGTGACCGAGTTGCGCAACGGCAACTGAGCCAGGGCGATCAGACGGGAATTGATCTGGCTCCAGCCATCCACCCACTGCGCCGTCAAGTTTGCCACGTCGCGACCCGTCAGCTTCGCCGCCAGATCCTCTGCCGAGGCCACGGCTTTCAGTTCACTTCTCCTCTCGCTCATCGTCCTGTCTCCTTCCCGGGGCTTGGTCCGACATGACCCGCGCCTTGAAGGTACAGAATTCGAGCTGCCATGCCGCCTGGGCATGCGTCTTATCCCGCCGGAGGGGGACACCCCTGCCTAGGGTCGTGGCTACCGGGCCAATGGCATCTTACAAAAGGATGCACCACCAAGGGCACAAAGGGCACCAAGAAGGCGTGCGTCTTGGTGCCCTTGGAGCCCTTGGTGGTGAAACAGCCCTTAATATTACTCCGCCGCCGGCTGCTCGATCTTGTAGATCTCGGCGCCTTCGGTTTTGAACTTCTCGCTCATGGCTTCCATGCCCTGCTCCGCAGCGATGTCGCGCACTTCCTGCGAGATTTTGTAGGCACAGAATTTCGGCCCGCACATGGAGCAGAAATGGGCCAGCTTGGCGCCTTCCGCTGGCAGGGTCTGGTCATGGAAGTCCAGGGCTTTTTCCGGGTCGAGCGACAGGTGGAACTGGTCGCGCCAGCGGAATTCGAAGCGGGCGCGGCTAAGGGCGTCGTCCCGTTCCCGCGCTGCCGGATGGCCCTTGGCAAGGTCCGAGGCATGGGCGGCCAGCTTGTAGGTGACCACGCCTTCGCGCACGTCCTGGCGGTCGGGCAGGCCCAGATGCTCCTTGGGGGTGACGTAGCACAGCATGGCGGTGCCGAACCAACCGATCATGGCGGCGCCGATGGCGCTGGTGATGTGGTCATAGCCCGGCGCGATGTCGGTGACCAACGGCCCAAGCGTGTAGAACGGCGCTTCGCCGCATAGCTTGAGCTGCTTCTCCATGTTGATCTTGATCTTGTGCATGGGCACATGGCCGGGGCCTTCGACGATGACCTGGCAATCGTGCTTCCAGGCGATCTTGGTCAGTTCGCCCAGGGTCTCCAACTCGGCGAACTGCGCGCGGTCGTTGGCGTCGGCGATGGAGCCGGGACGCAGGCCGTCGCCCAAGCTGAAGGCCACGTCATAGGCCTTGAGGATGTCGCAGATGTCCTCGAAATGGGTGTAGAGGAAGTTTTCCTTGTGATGGGCCAGACACCACTTGGCCATGATCGAGCCGCCGCGCGAGACGATGCCGGTGACCCGCTTGGCGGTCAGCGGGATATAGGCCAGACGCAGGCCGGCATGGATGGTGAAGTAATCCACGCCCTGCTCGCATTGCTCGATCAGGGTGTCCTTGAAGATTTCCCAGGTCAGGTCCTCGGCCTTGCCGTCCACCTTTTCCAGCGCCTGATAGATGGGCACGGTGCCGATGGGGACCGGCGAGTTGCGCAAGATCCATTCGCGGGTGGCGTGGATGTGCCGCCCGGTGGACAAATCCATCACCGTGTCGGCGCCCCAGCGGATGGACCAGACCAGCTTTTCCACCTCTTCCGCCACCGACGACGCCACGGCGGAATTGCCGATATTGGCGTTGATCTTGGTCAGGAAGTTGCGGCCGATGATCATCGGTTCCGCTTCGGGGTGGTTGATGTTGCTTGGGATGATGGCGCGGCCCCGCGCGATCTCGGACCGGACGAATTCCGGCGTGACTTGGTCGGGGATGTCGGCGCCGAAATCCTCGCCATCCCGTTCCACCGCTTCACGCAGTTCGGCGATGCGCAGGTTTTCCCGGATGGCGACATATTCCATTTCCGGCGTGATGATGCCGGCCTTGGCATAGGCCATCTGAGTCACGGCGGCGCCATTCTTGGCGCGCACCGGGCGGCGGCCCTGGCGGTCGAACACCGGCACGCCCATGGCCTCGCCCGGCTTCAGCCCGTCATCTTCCGGCTTGTGGGCGCGGCCCGGATAGACCTCCACATCGCCGCGTTCCATGATCCAGGACTGGCGCAGGGGCGCGAGACCCTTGGTGATGTCCACGGTCACGGCGCAATCCGTAAAGGGGCCCGACGTGTCGTACAGGCGCACCGGAGCCTCGCCCGAGCTGGGCTCCAGATCGATCTCGCGCATGGCGACGCGGATGTCGGGGCGCGAGCCCTCCACATGGATCTTGCGCGAGCCCGGCAGCGGGCCGGAGGTGACCTTCAGGTCGTCTGCGGTTTCGGGGGCGGTTACAGACATGGGGGCCCATCCTCAAGCGTTAACGGACAGGCCGGCGGGTGCGGAAAAAGGTGTTTCCGATCCCTTCGCCGGCATGACCCGGATCAGGTTCCAAGGGTCGCCGGCGGCGTATGTGCCGGCCTCTCAGCCCCCGCTCCTGGGGCTCCCCTTCGGTGAAGGGCAGAGAGTGGGACGAAGCCTCGTCGCAAGTCAACCCCACGCGGAATGGCGATATGGCGATTAAGGCCAGGGTAGGGCGGACCCATCCCCCGGAAGGCGAAAGGCATAGTGCTAACGAATAGTGACAGGGTGCTTCATGGTCTCTCTCAACGGTGGTACATACTTCCTCAGCGGAGGGGAGCAAGCATGAACGTCACAATCAAGTCCCGGTTGGGCATGCTATGGGCGCTGGCGGTGCTGAGTGCCACCGTGCTGGGCGGTAACGGTCTGGTAACCCACGACATTATCGCCGGCTCCACCGCCGCCACCCGCCATGCCTTCGAACAGCACAGCCTGTTGACCCGGTTCGAGGCCGAGCGGCTGCAACTGACCCTGGCCGCCATGGATGCCATCATCGACCGCGCCGACGGCTCCATCGAATCCGAGCGCGAGGCGCAGATCGCCGGCATCGCCAGCCGCATGGCCGATGACGCCAGGCACATTGCCGCCCTGTCCCACCCGCCCCAGGAAAAGGATCTGGCCGAGCAATTGCCCGACCGCGTGGCCGAATTGGTGACCCTGATCCGTCAGGACCTCAAGCAAGCCATCGAAGCCCGTGCGTCCCAATCGGATTTCGACGATTTGGACGACAACATCGATGGCGCCAGCCGCAAGGTCTCGCTGATCGTGCGCACCCTGTCGGCCTCGGTGGAGACCCGCATTGCCGAAGCGTGGACCGACCAGGATTCCACCATGATCACCACCAACCGCGTTGGCCTGGGCGCCACCGGCCTTGCCCTGGTGGCGGTGTCCATCCTGGCGTGGCTGATCGTGCGCTCCATCACCGTGCCCCTGGCCGCCCTGACCGGGGCTATGCGCAAGCTGGCCGGCGGCGACAAAACCGTGGAGGCGCCCCATACCAGCGCCAAGGACGAACTCGGCGAAATGGCCCGCGCCCTGGAGGTGCTGAAAGACGGCCTGCTGCACGCCGACACTCTTGCCGCCGAGCAAGAGGGCATGAAGGCCCGCACCGCCGCCGAACGCCGCGCCCAACTGACCACCCTGGCCGGCAGCTTCGAGCAAGGGGTCAAAGGCGTGGTCAGCCGCGTCGCCGCCGCCGCCAGCGGCATGAAATCCACCGCCGAAGGGTTGGCGCTGATGGCCGAGGATTCCGGCAGCCACGCTCAGTCCCTCAGCGGCACCGCCGACATCACCGCCGCCAACGTCCAAACCGTGGCCGCCGCCGCCGAGGAATTGTCCGCCTCCATCGCCGAAATCGCCGGCCGCGTGGGCCAATCCTCCACCATCGCCCGCAACGCGGTCCAGGAAGCCCGCAAGGTGGACGATATCGTGCGGTCTTTGGCCGACGCCGCCGCCCGCATCGGCGACGTGGTTCAGATGATCAGCGACATTGCCGGCCAAACCAATCTGCTGGCCCTGAACGCCACCATCGAAGCCGCCCGCGCTGGTGAGGCCGGCAAAGGCTTCGCTGTGGTGGCGTCGGAAGTCAAAAGCCTGTCCAACCAAACCGCCAAGGCCACCGAAGAAATCTCCACCCAGATCGCCACCGTGCAATCCGTGGTCAAACAGGTGGTCACCGCCATCGCCGGTATCGCCCAAGTCATCGCCCATATCGACGAAACCTCCAGCTCCATCGCCGCCTCGGTGGAACAACAAGGCAGCGCCACCCGCGAAATCGCCGCCAGCGCCCAGCAAGCCGCCTCCGGCACCATGGAGATGTCGGAAAACGTCGCCCAGATGACCCAAGTGGTCGACATGGTCCGCGCCTCGGCCAACGAGGTGCTGAGTGCCGCCGATCTGCTGACCGGGAACTCGGATGCCCTGCATGGCGAGGTGGAGAAGTTCTTGGTGAGCGTGCGGGCGGGGTAGTGGTGGGGTTGGTTGGGGTTTAAGAGCGAAGGGACTCGTCCCTTCGCGCATCCCATTGGTTTATAGCCATCCTCGGGCGCGTTTTATTCTTGTTTGGATTGCAGCCGCTTGATCGCCAATCGCTCGGCATAGTGCGAAATCAGTTCGGGCATGTCCTTGCGCCACCGCTGCGCCGAACCCGCATCGCCACCGCTCCATAATTCGCGCAGCAACGCCCATGCATAGGCCGCTGCCGCCACACGCACCCCTTCATTGGGCGGTGCCATCATGTCTGCCTGCTCTCCCAGCGATGCGCCCAGGGCGAGAATGGTGTCCCAGTCGATGGGTTCGGTCATTGCGCGCACTCCCTAATATGTTGCGCTGGTCAGGTGGAGGTGTCCTCTAATCCGGCGACTTTACGTTCGTACCGTATAATATATTGATAGAGGCGGTATGTAGTCAATCGCCCGGCGAGCGCCGACACTCCGGGCATGAAACCGTCTCGCCTGAAAAAGATTATCGGGTTCAACGTGAAAGCCCTGCGCGACCAGCGCGGATGGAGTCAGGATCGTTTGGGCGAAGCGGTGGGGCGGTCCTATCAATCCATTTCGCTGATCGAAACCGGTAAGAGCCTACCGCCCTTGCCCACCTTGGCCGCGCTCGCGACCACCTTCGGTGTCCCCATCGGCCACCTGCTGGAAGACAACCTCCCCCTCCCGGAGGGGCGCGCCGACCTCCTTCAACGCGCCCAAGTCACACTGGCGGACCTCACCGACCCACAACTGAAAACGGCGATGAATATCCTTACCGCTCTGCATGAGGGGTTTCGGGAGGCGTAATAGAGTTTTACGCTTTGGCTGCTGAACGTTCAGCCTCTTCTCTTTGATGCAAGGCTATGGGGACGATAGGGGGCTGGGTGCCAGAGACTCACCCCGTCCAATAGTGATAACCTGCGCACTCACTTCCTCCCGGACGAGATCATGCGCGCCATCCTGCTCGTAATCAGCATCTTCCTGCTGCTGCCGCCTCCCGCATCAGCCGCACCCACCCTGAACGATCTGGAGGTGCGCCTGCGCGTGCTGGAACAGCGCGAGGACCGTCAGGATGCGGAAAACCAACGAACCCGCGAGCAAGCGAAAGCCGCTGCGAAAAGTGAGGCGGATGGGGTGAAGGACACCCTCTCGGCCCAGGTGCAGGGGCTGAAGGATAATTTCAACCTGCTGGTGGGGATTGGCGGCGTCGTTGTCACTCTGTTGATCGCATTTGGCACGCTTGGCGGTCTGTGGACATCCAGAAAGGCGCGTTACGAGGCACAGGAAGAGGCCAGGAAGGGCCTCAAGGAAATCGAAAAATCTCTCGTGGATGACGCCAAGCGCGACCTGCAAACTGTCCAGCAAAGCCTGGAGGCGGAATTGAAATCCGCCGCCGATGCTTTGATGACTGAACTGAAATCGACGTTGGATACGGCCAAAAAACAAGCCGATGAAATCGATGACATGTGGCGGAACATGCCCCAATCGGTCGCCGCTGGACAGCAACCGCAGCTATCGCCGGAATTGAAGGCTGAAGCTGCTGAACTCCAAAAAACCAATGCGCCTCCCCATGCCTTATCCCCCCGCAACTTGCTGGTATTGGCAATCGGTGAGTTGGAAGCAGGGCGCCACACGAAGGCTGCCCGATATCTTCAGGCTTTGGTGGAGAAGCGACCTAATGATGCTGTTGCATGGTTATGGTTGGCGCGGGTTCGGTTTGAACAGAGGCTGTTTGATGAATCCCTGGACTGCGCTGAAAGGGCTATCGAGGCTGCGCGGGCGGATGGTGACCGGAAGACAGAGGCGAACGCCTATCTTTGGAAAGGGGACGTGCTTTGCCAACAGGGTGATTGGATCGGCGCTGGCGATGCTTATGAAAAAGGGCGTGCCCTTTGGGCTGAGTTGGTTGAACAGCAACCAGATAATGCCGATTTCTGTCGCGGCTTGGCGGTGGCCTGGAGCGATATCGGTGACTTTTATTTGGGTCGGGGGAACGTTGCTGAGGCCTGGAAGGCCTTCGAAAATTACCGTGCTTTAATGGCTGGATTGGTGGGGCAACAGCCGGACAATGCCGCCTTCCGCCGCAATTTAGCGGTGGCATGGGGCAAGCTCGGTGACCTTTGTTTGGATCGGGGGAGTGTTGCCGGGGCCCGTGAGGCGTTCGAACAGTGCCGCAGTTTAATGGCTGGATTGGTGGAGAGGCAGCCAGTGAATGCCGACTTCCGTCATAATTTAGCGGTGGCATGGTGCGCGATCGGTGACCTTCGTTTGAATCAGGGGAGCGTTGCCGAAGCCTTTGAAGCCTTCGAAGAGTACCGTAGTTCAATGGCTGGATTGATGGAGCAACAGCCGGACAATGCCGGCTTCCGTCGCGATTTGGCGGTGGCATGGAGCAGGGTCGGTGACCTGCATTTGGATCAGGGGCGCGTTGCCGAGGCCCGTGAGGCTTATGAAACCGATCGTAAGCTAATGGTAATGTTGGTGGAGCAACAGCCGGACAATATCGACTTCCGCCGCAACTTGACGGTCGTATTGCGGCGCTGTGGGTTGGTGGCTTCCCTTGAAGGGGCATTAGTTGAAGCCAAGGGGTTGTTGGAAAATAGCCAGGGTATCATGGACGAACTGATCGCGGCGGATCCCGAGAAACCGCTGTATCTGCGTGACAAAGCTTGGCTTGCGGGTGTGTGGGGTGATTGGCACAATCAGTCCGGCCATGGGGATGACGCTCGGCGTTGCTGGCGCGATGCGGTCGAGGGCTTTGACGCTTTGGAACTGCGTGGAACGCTGGATTGGATGGGGCGTCGGGGTTTGGCGGAATACCGGCGGAAGCTGGATGGGGACGGGGCACAGGCTGCGGAAACGGAGCGGGTTCTGGTGGAGCAGGATTAGCAAGAAGATTTCACCACAGAGACACAGAGGCACAGAGATACTGTGCCAGATGGAGCCCGAGATGGGTCCCGTCTGACAGGTATCTCTGTGCCTCTGTGTCTCTGTGGTGAATTAACCGTGTTCAATTTGGACGATGGGGCCGCAAAGCCCCATCACTCGAAGCTGATCTTCGGGCCTTTCTTGCCCGCCTGCAGCATGGTCACCTTGTCCCAAATTTTCACGGCGATATCACGGTAAGCCTGGGCGTGCGGGCTGGACGGGCGCGATACCACGATGGGTGCGCCCTGGTCCGAGGTCTCGCGGATGGCGATGTCCAGCGGGATTTCGCCCAAAAATTCCGCCGACAGCCGCGCCGCTTCCGCCTTGGCGCCGCCATGGCCGAAGATGTGGGCCTCGTCGCCGCATTTGGGGCAGACGTAATAGCTCATGTTCTCGATGATGCCCAACACCGGCACTTCCACCTTGCGGAACATGTTCAGGCCCTTGCGGGCGTCCAGCAAAGCGATGTCCTGGGGGGTGGAGACGATGACCGCGCCGGTCAGCGGCACGTTCTGGCTCATGGTCAATTGGGTGTCGCCGGTGCCGGGCGGCATGTCGATGATCATGACGTCCAGTTCGCCCCATTCCACGTCGCGCATCAACTGGTTCAGCGCGCCCATGACCATGGGGCCGCGCCAGATGACCGGGCTGTCCTCGGGCACCAGGAAGCCGATGGACATGCATTTGACGCCGTAATTTTCCATGGGCAGCAGGACTTCGCCGTCCGGGCTGACCGGCTCGCCGGTGATGCCCATCATGCGCGGCATGCTGGGGCCGTAGATGTCGGCGTCGAACAGGCCCACCTTCAGGCCCATCTGCGACAGCGCCATGGCCAGATTGATGGCGGTGGTGGATTTGCCCACGCCGCCCTTGCCCGAGGCCACGGCGACGATGGACTTCACATGGGGCAGCAGCGGGCGTTCTGCCTTGTGCTGATGCTGCTGGTGCGCCTGCTGAGCTTGACGCTGGGCGGTCAGCACCGCCGACACCGTCAGTACGCCGGCCAGTTTGTTGACCGCATCTTCGGCAGCCTTGCGCACGGGCTCCAACTCGGCGGCGCGCTTGGGATCGATTTCGATGGCGAAAGCCACGTGCCCGCTCTTCACCGCCACACCCGAGACCATGCCCAGAGTGACGATATCGGCATTCCTCTGGGGATCCATGACAGTCTTGAGCGCGTCGAGAATTTGGGCTTCGCTGATCTCGGCCATGGGGCGTTTTCTCCGGGTGGGACTTTAGACATCGCCGAATGGCGGGCACAAGGATAGCTCATATAGTCGCGGGCCATCCCTTTGTTAAGGATCTTGGTCAAGCCGCATGGCCTGCAGGTTCCCCCTTCGCCTTGAAAACCTCTCCTTCTTCTCCATATGGGCGGAAATCCCGGCTGCCTGCCCGTCCGCGCGTTGCTTGCCCCCCGAACCTAGCCTATAAGGCGAAGGGGGCCCGCGCCCGGAAGCGGCGGACGAGATCGACCTATTGACCTGTTAAGGGGAAGCGAATGCCTTGGAATCCTCAAGGGGGCGGCGGAGGCCCCTGGGGTGGCGGCAATGGTGGCGGCAATGGCCCATGGGGCCGTGGTCCCGGTGGCGGGGGCGGCAACTCGCCCACTCCCGACTTCGAGGAGATCATTCGCCGTGGCCAGGAAAAGCTGCGCCGCGCCATGCCCGGCAAGAACTTCGGCGGCGGCCAGGGCCTGATCGCCATCGTCGCTTTGGGACTGTTGGGGTGGTTCGCCACCGGCATTTATAAGGTGCAGCCCGACGAACAGGGTGTGGTCATGCGCTTCGGCCAGTGGGTTGATACCACCGAGCCCGGCCTGCACTACCACCTGCCCTATCCCATCGAGGCCGTGCTGCTGCCCAAGGTCACCAAGGTGAACCAGCTGAATTTGGGCTTCCGCACCCCCGCCGAAAGCCGGTTCGAGCGCACCACCGCCGGGCGCGACGTGCCCGAGGAAAGCCGCATGCTGACCGGCGATGAAAACATCGTCGAGACCGATTTCACCGTGTTCTGGGTGATGAAGGACGCCGGCAAGGTGTTGTTCAACATCAAGGAGCCCGAGGGCACCGTGAAGGTGGCCGCCGAATCGGCCATGCGCGACGTCATCGGCCGCAATCCCATTCAGGCCGCCCTGTCGGACAAGCGCGAGCAGATCGCCGCCGCCTCCCGCGTGGAATTGCAGCGCCTGCTGGACAGCTATGATTCCGGCATCCTGATCACCCAGGTCCAGTTGCAGAAAGTCGAGCCGCCGAGCGCCGTCATCGACGCCTTCAACGACGTCCAGCGCGCCCGCGCCGATCAGGAGCGCGCCCGCAACGAGTCCGAAGCCTACCGCAACGACATCATCCCCCGCGCCCGTGGCGAAGTGGAACGTCTGGTGCAGGAAGCCGAGGCCTATAAGGAGCAGGTGGTCAATCAGGCGGAAGGCGAGACCAAGCGCTTCCTGGCCCTGTACGCCGCCTATCGCCAATCCGCCGACGTGACCGAACGCCGCCTGTATCTGGAGACCATGGAAGAGGTGCTGCGCAACACCCCCAAGGTGGTCATGGACCAGAACGGCAGGGGCCAGGGCGTGCTGCCCTATCTGCCGCTGCCCGAAATCAAGCGCAATCAACCGGCCCAGGCTGGTCAGGGAGGTGCCAAATGAACCGCCCCGCGCTGATAGGCACCGGCGTTCTGCTGGTGGCCCTGCTGCTGCTTGCCGCGTCGTCGCTGTTCGTGGTCAATCAGGCCGAACAGGCCTTGGTTCTGCGCCTGGGTGCCCACCGGGCCACCATCAAGGCCCCCGGCCTGCACATGAAATGGCCGTTCATCGAGGACGTGGTGCGCTTTGATCTGCGCCTGCTGTCCCTTGAGCCGCCGGCGGAAGAGATCATCCTGGGCGACCAGAAGCGGATCGTGGTGGACACCTACACCCGCTACCGCATCTCGGACCCGCTGATGTTCTTCAAGACGCTGCGCAACGAAGCCAACGCCCGCAACCAGCTGACCCAGATCGTGTCCTCGGCCCTGCGCCAGTCCATGGGCCAGATCATGCTGCCGTCCTTGCTGTCGGACGAACGCACCCGGTTGATGGAGAACATCCTCAAGGAAGTGAGCGAACGGGCCATTCCCTACGGCATCGCCGTGACCGACGTGCGCATCCGCCGCGCCGATCTGCCCGAGGAAACCAGCCAGTCCATCTACGACCGCATGAAGTCGGAACGCGAACGCCAAGCCAAGGAACTGCGCGCCCAAGGTTACGAGTGGGGCCAGCAGATCCGCGCCCGCGCCGACCGCGAGCGCACCGTCATCCTGGCCGAAGCCACCCGTCAG
>JACMKT010000103.1 GCA_014380005.1 Rhodospirillales bacterium | reverse complement strand
GTCGGAACGCGAACGCCAAGCCAAGGAACTGCGCGCCCAAGGTTACGAGTGGGGCCAGCAGATCCGCGCCCGCGCCGACCGCGAGCGCACCGTCATCCTGGCCGAAGCCACCCGTCAGGCCAATGTGCTGCGGTCCCAGGGCGACACGGAATCCTCGCGCATCTACAACGATGCCTATGGCCGCGATCCCAAATTCTACGATTTCTACCGGTCGCTGGAGGCCTATCGCAAGACCTTGACCGACGGCAACACCACCTTGCTGCTGTCGCCTGATAGCGACTTCTTCCGCTACTTCGGCGGCGGCCCGCATCAGACCAAGCGTTGAAGGACTTTCTGACCGCGTGCAGTCTGGCGCTGGTGATCGAGGGTGTGGCCTACGCCCTCTTTCCCGGCGCCATGCAGCGTGGGCTAGCCGCCATCCTCGCCATGCCACCGAACGCGCTTCGGCTGGTCGGGCTGGTGGCGGCAACCACCGGTGTGGCGGGAGTCTGGCTTGTGCGCGCTGCCATAACCGCGCCATAGTCCCAATAGAGTGTTTCCAATCCCCCATTGGCTTGACGCCGCATGGGGGCAAGACCAAATCTGAGAAGCCCGAGGGTCCTCGGGCGCTTCCCCTGCAGGAGGGCCTCCTCGGTGCATTGCCCAAGAAACGTTAAAAATGACCGCACGCGTGCGGCGACCGCGCCGGACATGCGCATTCCGGCGCTGATCCTGGCGGTGCTGACCGCCATCGCCCTGCTGCTGCAAACCGCCGCCGCCCATGCGCGCGAAATGCCCAACAGCTTCGCCGATCTGGCGGAAAAGCTGCTGCCGGCGGTGGTCAACATCTCCACCACCCAGACGGTGAAGAACCCGGAACGCGTGCCCGAGATGCCGCAATTCCCGCCGGGTTCGCCCTTCGAGGACTTCTTCAAGGAATTCTTCGAGCGTCAGGCGCGCCCCGATAGCTCGCCGCGCCGCGCCACCTCGCTGGGTTCGGGCTTCATCGTCGATGCCAGCGGCTTCGTGGTCACCAACAACCACGTCATCGCCGACGCCGACGAGATCACCGTCACCCTGCATGACGATTCCGTCTACAAGGCCAATGTGGTGGGCCGCGACACCAAGACCGATCTGGCCCTGTTGAAGATCGATTCCGGCAAGAAGCCGCTGGTGGCCGTGGGCTTCGGCAATTCCGACGTGTCCCGCGTGGGCGATTGGGTGCTGGCCATCGGCAACCCGTTCGGCCTGGGCGGCACCGTCACCGCCGGCATCGTCTCGGCCCGCGCCCGCGACATCAACGCCGGCCCCTATGACGACTTCCTGCAGACCGATGCGTCCATCAACCGGGGCAATTCCGGTGGCCCCATGTTCAACATGAACGGCGAGGTCATCGGCATCAACACCGCCATCTTCTCGCCGTCCGGCGGCTCCATCGGCATCGGCTTCGCCATTCCGTCGGCCTTGGCCAAGCCGGTCATCGACGATCTGAAGAAGTACGGCAAGACCCGCCGCGGCTGGCTGGGCGTGCGCATCCAATCCCTGGACCAGGAACTGGCCGAGTCCATGGGCTTGACCGAATCCCGCGGCGCCCTGGTGGCCTCCATCAACGACGGCAGCCCGGCGGCCAAGGCCGGCGTGAAGCCCGGCGACGTCATCCTGAAGTTCGACGGCAAGGACGTCACCGAGATGCGCAAGCTGCCGCGCATCGTCGCCGAGACCCCCATCAACAAGACCGTGCCCATGGAAGTGTGGCGCGACGGCAAGCGCCAGACGCTCAACGTCAATGTGGGCGAGATGGAAGACGAGCCGGTGGAGCAAGCCAAGGCCCCGGAAAAGCCCCAGCCCAATGCGGGTGGTCAGGCTGTCCCCGGCACCGGCCTCGCGGTTGCCCCGCTGACCGCGCAACTGCGTGAAAAGTTCGGCCTGGACGAGGACACCAAGGGTGTTGTCGTGGTCGATGTGAAGGACGGCCCGGCGGCGGAAAAGGGCATGAAGCCCGGCGACGTCATCACCGAAGCCGGCCACAAACCCGTCCGCGCCCCCGCCGATCTGGTCAAACTGATCGATCAGGCGAGGAGCGCCGGCCAGAAGTTCCTGCTGCTGCGGGTCGAAACCGCCCAGGCGCCCCGTTATGTGGCCCTGACCCTGGCGGAAGCGAAACCGCAGACCGGGAAGAAGTAAAGTAAATGGGGCCTGCGGATATCCACAGGCCCCATTTCGTTCCGCCGTTGACAGTTCGACTTTTGTTCGCGTATAGTAAGATACGCTACCGTAACTTATGAGGATGGCGATGAACGCTCGACACGTCGCCGACTACATCCTTTCCAAGATTGATGTAGAGGCCGGCGACTCCATAACGAACCTGAAGCTGCAAAAGCTGCTTTATTATGTTCAGGGGTGGCACCTTGCCGTCAACGGAGGGGGCCTGTTCGAAGATGATGTCCAGGCTTGGCCATACGGTCCAGTCGTCCCCGAGATTTATCACGCGTTCAAGATGTTCGGCAGCGGAGCCATCCTGCCCACTTCTGACCTGAAGGCCGCCGAAGGCCAATTGCCGGAAACCACCCGCCGCCTGATCGATCAAGTGTGGGAGCGTTACGGCGCCATGACCGGCTTAGAACTTATGCGCAAGACGCATAAAGAGGCGCCTTGGCTCAACACGCCCGAAGGACGGTCCATCACTCCAGAAACCATGCGGGATTTCTTCGTTCAGGAACGCCAACGCCTGATCGCTTCCAGCGGCTTAGGCGAACCTGATGACGACACAGTGCGTCATATAGAAGAGATGCTGAGCGCCCATGCCTGATCTCACGGTTCACCTTTGCTCGGCGACGGAACGTTGGCTTTTGGAAAATCAAACGCATATACCCGGCCTCAAAGAGACCGTTGGATTTGCGTGCGGCTTTCTCAAACGGGACGCAGCGTTGGGACGCGCCCTCAAGGACGGGCGTAAAAGCGCCGAATACCCCCGCGACGGAAGCATCCCCGGCTTGCGCAAAATCGTACTGGTCTACAGCGTCGTAGGCGACCAAGTTCGCATCAGCGGGGTCTGGGACAAGTTCGCAAGCACCGGCCTCATTGAGGCAACTGGCTGCTAACAACCAATCGCCTCGAGGCAAGCCACTACGCGACGAAGTCTTTGTCGTGATAACCCTGCGCATACAGCAGCGCGGTCAGATCGCCGAAATCCACCCGCACGCGGGCTTCCGCCGCGACCACCGGCTTGGCGTGGAAGGCGACGCCCAATCCGGCGGCTTTGATCATGTCCAGATCGTTGGCGCCGTCGCCCACCGCCACCGACAGACTGAGCGGAATTTTACGTTCGCCGGCAGTGGCGATCAGGGTGGCGAGCTTGGTCTCGCGGCCCAGGATGGGTTCCTCCACGCCGGTCAGCTTTCCGTCGGTGAAGATGAACTGGTTGGCGAGGTCGATATCGAAGCCGCATTCGGCCCGCACCCGCTCGGTAAAGAACTTGAAGCCGCCCGAGACCAGCACCGCATAGGCACCGTTGGCCTTCATGGTCTGCACCAGGGTGCGCGCGCCGCCGGTGTAGTTCACCCCGGCCCAGGTTTCCTCCAGGGCGCTGACCGGCAGGCCGTTCAGCAGGCCGATGCGTTCCTTCAGGGCCGCCTCGAAACCGATTTCGCCGTTCATGGCGCGCGCGGTGATGCCGGCGATCTTGTCCTTGATGCCGGCGAACGCGGCCAACTCGTCCAGGGTCTCGCCGATGACCATGGTGGAATCCATGTCGGCCACCAGCAGCATCTTACGCCGCCCCGCCACAGCCTGCGCCACCACGTCCACCGGCAGATCGCCCAAACGATGGCGGGCCGCAGCGTCGGCCTGTTCGGGGGCGAGATGGCCGAAGGGAATGTCGCAGACGCGCTGGGGCGACAGCCAATCCGGCACGCCCACATCCGCCCCCAGCCCCTTGAGGGCCGCACGCAGATCGGCAACCACACTGTCCTCAAGACCAGGGGCATCAAGCACGACGCCGGGGGCGCCAATCAAGGTGAGCACGTTTTCCATGACAGGCGCTCTTTTCCATACATAAAGGGAGGGGCGGACGAGGAAGCTTTACGGTGCCAGGGGGCGCCTTGGCAATCGTCAAACAGCAAAGCTTCTGATACAAAAATTTTACCACCAAGGGCACCAAGGACACCAAGATGGCGGAACAGGCGGCAACGCTGGATATTCTTGGACGTGCCATCGTCGATAGCGTCATCAAAATCCACAAGGCTTTGGGGCCGGGCCTCCTGGAATCAGTCTACGAACATTGCTTGGCCCATGAACTGAGAAAGCGGTCGATCGAGGTTCGGCAACAGGTCCCTTTTCCGGTCATTTATGACGGCGAACGGATCGAGGGTGGCCTGCGTCTCGATCTACTGGTGGGGGACGCCGTGGTGGTCGAGGTGAAAGCGGTCGAGAAACCCAATCCCATTCATCAAGCGCAGTTGCACACATATCTGAAGCTCACAGGCCTTCGATTGGGCTATCTGGTTAATTTCATCGTCCGTCTCGCAAAAGATGGCATCCAACGTTACGCATTGTGATGGAGCCTTCTGCTCCGCTCTCTTGGTGCCCTTGGTGTCCTTGGTGGTAAAACAACCTTCCTCCCCCCGCCCCCCCGCAATCGTCATCGCCGGCCCCACCGCCTCGGGCAAGTCGGGTCTTGCGCTTGCCATTGCCGAGGAATTCGACGGCGTGGTCATCAACGCCGATTCCATGCAGGTCTACGACGTGCTGCGGGTCATCACCGCGCGCCCCGGCGCCGAGGACGAGGCCCGTGCGCCGCACCGGGTTTACGGCGTTTTACCGCCGGCCATTGCGTGCTCTGCGGCATTATGGAAAGACCTTGCCGCAACGGAGATGCAGGCCGCCTGGGCCGCCGGCAAACTCCCCGTCATAGTAGGCGGCACCGGGCTTTATCTGCGCACGTTGATGCACGGCATCTCGCCCATTCCCGACATTCCCGACGCCATCCGCGCGGAGTCCCGCGAGCATCTGGCCCGCCTGGGCAACCAAGCCTTCCACGCCGAACTGGCGGCGCGCGACCCGGTCATGGCGGCGCGGCTGGATGCCAGCAACAGCCAGCGCCTTGCCCGCGCCTGGGAAGTGTTGGCCGCCACCGGGCGTTCCCTGGCCGAGTGGCAGGCGGTGCCGCCCCAGGGCGCGGTGCCGGCGCGCTGGCTGACCTATGCCCTGCTGCCGCCGCGCGAGGCGCTGTACGCCAATTGCGACCGCCGTTTCCAGCTGATGATGGACCAGGGCGCCCTGGACGAAGTGGCCGCCTTGATGGCCCTGAATCTGGACCCGGCAGCCCCGGCCATGAAGGCGCTGGGGGTGCCCGAACTGGCCGCCCATTTACGCGGCGAGATCGCCCGCGACGAGGCCATGGCGCGGGCCACCCAGGCCACCCGTAACTACGCCAAACGGCAAGTGACGTGGTTCCGCCACCAACTCGGAAACCCTGAGGTTCTTCCTACGCAATATTCGCAAAGCCTCACCCTAAAAATCTTTCCGTTTATTCGCCAGTTTCTATTGACCGGCGGATAACGAGCAGATAGTTTGTGCCGCTCGCGCCGCCCCCTGGCCCGCGCACACGCTTGCGTGCGCGAACCTACTATCACAGGCTTAGGGCGGCCCGGCTGAACAGGAAAGGGTGCGTAGATGGCACATCAGGACACGTTGAACGGAGCGGAAATCCTCTTGAAGGCCCTGGTCGATCAGGGCGTCGAGGTAATTTTCGGTTATCCGGGCGGCGCGGTATTGCCCATC
>JACMKT010000015.1 GCA_014380005.1 Rhodospirillales bacterium | reverse complement strand
GGCGCCGTGTTCGGCTCGTGGATGAACAACCGCGCCATCATCTATCGCCGCCTGCATGAAATCCCCGAAAGCTGGGGCACCGCCGTGAACATCCAGGCCATGGTGTTCGGCAATATGGGCGACGATTGCTGTACCGGCGTGTGCTTCACCCGCGATCCCTCCACCGGCGAGAACGCCTTCTACGGCGAGTTCCTGATCAACGCCCAGGGCGAGGACGTGGTGGCCGGCATCCGCACGCCCCAGCAGCTGACCATCCATGGCAAGCAGGCGCAGCGTTCCGAGCTGCCCTCCATGGAAGAGGTCATGCCCGACGTGTTCAAGGAGCTGAACGCCATCCGCCACAAGCTGGAGGCGCATTACAAGGACATGCAGGACATGGAGTTCACGGTGCAGCAGCACCGCCTGTGGATGCTCCAGACCCGCACCGGCAAGCGCACCACCAAGGCGGCGCTGAAGATCGCCGTGGACATGGCGCGCGAAGGCCTGATCACCCGTAAGGAAGCCATTGGCCGCATCGACCCCGCCGCCCTGGACCAGTTGCTGCACCCGACCTTGGACCCCAAGGCGGCGCGCCAAATGATCGCGCGGGGCCTGCCTGCCTCGCCCGGTGCCGCGTCGGGCAAAGTGGTGTTCTCGGCTGAAGATGCCGAGCGTTGGGTCAAGGACCGCAAGGAAAAGGTCATCCTGGTCCGCGTGGAAACCAGCCCGGAAGACATCGGCGGCATGCATGTGGCTCAGGGCATCCTGACCACCCGCGGCGGCATGACCAGCCACGCCGCCGTGGTGGCGCGCGGCATGGGCACGCCCTGCGTGGCCGGCGCCGGCGACATCCGGGTGGACATGGTGGCGCGCACCTTCAAGGTGGCCGGCACCGTGGTCAAGGAAGGCGACGTCATCACCCTGGACGGCGGCACCGGCGAATGCTTCCTGGGCGCCGTGGCAACCATCCAGCCCGAGTTGACCGGCGACTTCGCGACGCTGATGGAGTGGGTGGACACCATCCGCACCCTGAAGGTCCGCGCCAATGCGGAAACCCCCACCGACGCCGCCACCGCGCGCCAGTTCGGTGCCGAGGGCATCGGCCTGTGCCGCACCGAGCACATGTTCTTCGCCCCAGAGCGCATCATCGCCGTGCGCGAAATGATTCTGGCCTCGGATGAGAAGGGCCGCCGCGCCGCCCTTGCCAAGCTGCTGCCGTTCCAGCGTCAGGACTTCATCGATTTGTTCCTGATCATGCAGGGCCTGCCGGTGACCATTCGCTTGCTGGACCCGCCGCTGCACGAATTCCTGCCCCATACGGATGCGGAAATCGAGGAAGTGGCCAAGGCCGCCGGTGTGGATGCCGCCGTCGTCAAGGCGCGCAACGTGGCGCTGTACGAATCCAACCCCATGCTGGGCCATCGCGGCTGCCGCCTGGGCATCACCTATCCGGAAATCTACGAGATGCAGGCCCGCGCCATCTTCGAGGCGGCGGTGTTCGTGTCCCGTGACACGGGCCGCACGGTGACCCCGGAAATCATGATCCCGCTGGTCAGCGCCAAGAAGGAACTGGACCTGCTGAAGGCCAGCATCGACAAGATCGCCAACGCGGTGTTCACCGAAAGCGCCTACCAGCTGAAATACATGGTCGGCACCATGATCGAGCTGCCCCGTGCCGCCTTGCTGGCCCATGACATCGCCGAAACCGCCGAGTTCTTCTCGTTCGGCACCACCGACCTGACCCAAACCACCTTC
>JACMKT010000014.1 GCA_014380005.1 Rhodospirillales bacterium | reverse complement strand
GCCCTTGCCGGGCTATTCGGGTCCCGCCGACTTCGAATACATGATCCGCGACAGCTTCGGCGCCTCCACCATCGCCCGCGTCAACGTCGAGGTGGTGGCTAACAATGCCCCGGTGACCGTGGGCGAATCCTTCGCCACCCGGCAGGACGTGGATATCACCATCCCCGTCGCCACTCTGCTGTCCAACGATTACGATTTGGACGGCGACACCCTGGAGTTCGCCTATGCGTGGTCCATGACCGGCGGCTCTCTGGTGGTGATGGACGGCAACGTCATCTTCCAGCCCTTGCCGGGCTATTCGGGCACCGCCAGCTTCGAATACATGATCCGCGACAGCTTCGGCGCCGCCTCCATCGCCAGCGTGAGCGTCGAGGTGGCACCCAATAACGCCCCCGTCGCCGTGGACGACACCATCACCGTGTCGGGCGGTTCGCGGGTGACGATCGACGTGCAAAGCCTGCTTGCCAATGACAGCGACCCGGATGGCGATACGCTGAACGTCAATTGGGTGGGCAATTTCAGCAGCGGCTGGGGCTATGTCAGCGGCAGCACCATCGAATTCTGGCCGGATACGTATGCCAGCGGCCCGGTCACCTTCGACTATCAGGTATCGGACACGAGCGGCGGTTACAGCACGGCGCGGGCCACGCTGGATTTCGGTCCGGTCAACACGGCACCGACCAGCGGCACCGATATCATCGTTTCGCAACAACTGAGCCCACAGCCGGTGGTCATCACTCAGGCCCAGTTGCTGGCCAACGATACCGATGCCGAGGGCGATGCCTTCTCCATCACCTATGTGGGCGACGCGTTCCATGGGGCGGTGGCCTATGACCAAGACGGCAACATCGTCTTCACGCCCGATGCTGGCTTCTCGGGCTTAGCGACATTCCGATACACCACCACCGACGCCCGCGGCGCCTCCGAGAGCCATCAGGTCACGGTGGATGTGCCGGCAGCACCCACGTTGACGGTGACGCCGGTGCTGGCCGGCACCGGGCAGACGACGCTGGCGTCATACATATCCTACGGCGGCGAAAACAACGACATGGCGGCGCTGACGGAAGGCGGCCATGTGGTCGCATGGGGGGCCGACGGCACGCTGACCGCCCGTGTGTTCAGCCAGACCGGAGAGGTCGTCGCTGAAATCCACCCCCAAGGCAACCCTGATGAGCATCCGAACACCGTCAAAGTCACGACACTGCCCGATGGCGGTTTCGCGGTCGCCTGGGCTGCCTATAGCGCCAATTCGAGTTCGGTCACGGTTTACGCCCAGCGCTTCCTGGCCAACGGAACGCCGGTTGGCGCTGCCGCCCCGGTCAACGCCGCCCCTAACTCCAGTTATTATATGCAGTCGTTGACCGCGCTGCAGGATGGCGGTCTTGTCGTGACGTACAGCCTTGGAACTTCGCAGATTCTCGGCAATAAGATCGCCGCCGACGGAACGCTGGGGACCCAGTTCCGCGTCGATACGTCGAGCACAGGCTATAAAGACGATGCGCAAGTGGTGGCGCTGCAGGGCGGCGGTTTCGTGATCGGCTACAATATTTATACCGATGCCGATCTCTACCTCTATCAGATGTTCGACAGCAATGGCGCGAAGGTGGGTGCGGAAAAGTCTTTCGCCACGTCTTACGAGCCCACCTTCGCCGCTTTCGGCAACGGCTTCATAGCTACCTGGGCGTCGGCGGACGACAACATTTATGTCCAGACTTTCAACAGCGACGGCACCGCGCTTACCGCGCCGCGAGTGGCCGTCAATTATCCGGTCGAATTAAGCCCCTCCATCACCGTGCTCAGCGATGGCGGCTATGTGCTGTCGTGGAGGACCCCCGTGCCAATCAGCGCTTGGGGCAATCAGGCCGACGTGGTGGCGCAACGCTTCGATGCCCTGGGAAATGCGGTGACCGAACCCTTCCGGGTGCATTCGGCCAATCCCAACTGGCAATATAAGGGCGAACTTATCGAACGCAGCGATGGCTCGCTTGTGGCCGTCTGGGTCAGCCAGTACGACACCGACGTTTACACCACCATCGAAACCGCCGTGCTGGCGCCTTACACCCGCATTGAAGGCAACAACGCCGAAAACACCCTGACGAGCGGTGCCGGCGCGGACATGCTGGCAGGCGGTGGCCGGGCCGACACCTATCTGGCCGGGCGCGGCACGGGGGCCGATCTGGTGGATAATGTGGGCCAAGGGGCCGATGGCGACCGCGTGCTGTTCGGCGCCGACGTGGCAACCGACCAGCTATGGTTCCAGCGCGTCGGCGACAGCCTGAAGGTGTCGGTGGTGGGCACTACGGACAGCCTGACCGTGGATGCGTGGTACAATTCCGAGCAGAACCACGTGTCCAGTTTCCAGACCAATGATGGTCACACCCTGGCCCATACCCAGGTGGAAACCCTGGTCCAAGCCATGTCCACCTTCGCCCCGCCGGCCCAGGGCCAAACCGAACTGACCACTGAGCAGCACCAGGCGCTGGACACGGTCATCGCGGCCAATTGGCAGAATAGCTAAGAGCGTAAGGCATCCTCCCCCGGCTTCGGCTGGGGGAGGGGTCTCTTCTAATGGAACGCCGCCTGGATGGCGGCAGTGTCCTGGTCGTCTTGGAAGCGGATGATCTGGCCGTTCTGGACCTTGAAGCAATGGGCCCATTCCACCTGATATTCCTTACCCGTGCTTTTCACCCGGTCGCGTTCACGGCCGGTGACCATGACGCGCTGGCCCTGACCGATGAATGACTCGGGGGCGGGGCCGGGAGCCTTCCAGTCGCATTCTTCGCCGACCAATTGAAGCAGGCCGGATAGGTCGTGCTGCTCGAAGCACGCATAGGCCTTGCGCACAACGGCAATGGCATCGTCGGTTTGGGACATGGTTCCCTCCATGGTGATGGATGGCCGTCTGGTCCCAAGGTGGTCATGGCCGGTGGCGGCTCAAGACCGGAAAAGGGGGAAGTGAGAGCGCGCACCCCCTCACCTCCCTGTTTCGGCGTTACACCAACCCCTTCTCCATGACACTCGCCAAGCGGCGAGCGAAGTCCACCGGGTCGGCCGGGGGCTACGTTTGTGAAGGGGCGCGTGACGTTGGTTAGCGTGTTTCCGCAATGGAGCCGGCGAGGACGGAATCGGCGAGTTCCTTGAGACTCGCAATCTGCTCGTGCCCCTTCCCCGCCGCCAACAGCGGTTCAACTATGGCAAGAATTGCGCGGGCGTGGCTGTGCCCGTCAGTTCCAGCGACCGACGCTAGCTTGGCGTGGGAAATAGCCAGATCCTCAAGGGCCTCGGCATCGCCCGCATCGCCATCGGCCAGGGTTTGGCGGATGGCGAGGCTGTGCTGATAGACCGCCAACGCACCCTGGGCGTCACCCAGGCGCAGGCGGATATCGCCGATCTTGTTGAAGCCGACGGAGAGATCGCGCTGAGCCTCCGCATTGCCCGGATCGCCATCAGCCAGGGTTTGGCCAATGGCGAGGCGATGCCGATAGGCCTCCAACGCACCCTGGGCATCACCCAGGCGCAGGCGGATATCGCCGATTTTTTCGAGGCTAACGGAGAGGTCGCGCTGGGCCTGGGCATTACCCGGATCGCCATCGGCAAGGGTTTGGTGGATGGCGAGGCTGCGCTGATAGGCCTCCAACGCACCCTGGGCGTCACCCAGGCGCAGGCGGATATCGCCGATCTTGTTGAAGCCGACGGAGAGATCGCGCTGAGCCTGAGCATTGCCTGGATCGCCATCGGCCAGGGTTTGGCGGATGGTGAGGCTGTCCTGATAAACCTCCACCGCACCCTGGGCGTCACCCAGGCGCAGGCGGATATCGCCGATTTTTTCGAGGCTGATGGAGAGGTCGCGCTGGGCCTGGGCGTTGCCCGCATCGCCATCGGCCAGGGTTTGGCGGATGGCGAGGCTGTCCTGATAGGCCTCCACCGCACCCTGAGCATCACCCAGGCGCAGGCGGATATCGCCGATTTTATTCAGGCTGATGGAGAGGTCGCGCTGAGCTTCAGCATTGCCCGGATCGCCGTCGGATAGGGTTTGGCAGATGGCTAGGCTGTTTTGATAGACCTCCACCGCACCCTGGGCATCACCCAGGCGCAGGCGGATATCGCCGATTTTGTTGAAGCTGACGGAGAGGTCACGCTGGGCCTGGGCATTGCCCGGATCGCCGTCGGATAGGGTTTGGCGAATGGCGAGGCTGTCCTGATAGGCCTCCAACGCGCCCTGGGCGTCACCCAGGCGCAGGCGGATATCGCCGATTTTGTTGAGGCTGACGGAGAGGTCGCGCTGGGCCTCGGCATTGCCTGGATCGCCATCGGCCAGGGTTTGACAGATGGCAAGGCTGCGCTGATAGACCGCCAACGCACCCTGGGCGTCACCCAGGCACAGGCGGATATCGCCGATTTTTTCGAAGCTGATGGAGAGGTCGCGCTGGGCCTCGGCATTGCCCGCATCGCCATCGGCCAGGGTTTGGCTGATGGCAAGGCTGCGCTGATAGACCGCCAACGCACCCTGGGCGTCACCCAGGCGCAGGCGGATATCGCCTATTTTGTTGAGGCTGGCGGAGAGGTCGCACTGGGCATCGGCATTGCCCGGATCGCCATCGGCCAGGGTTTGAAAGATGGCAAGGCTGTGCTGATAGGCCTCCAACGCACCCTGCGCGTCACCCAGGCGCAGGCGGATATCGCCTATTTTGTTGAGGCTGACGGAGAGGTCGCGCTGAATTAAGGCGTCATCTGGACTCTGTTCGTGGCGCTTCTGGGCTAACTCATGAAGCCTTTTCAAAACCGTCAGTGCGGAATTTGTCGCGCCCTGAATTAAATGTTCGTTGGCCGCTTTCTCCAGCAGAATCATTTGTTCCCGGCTGTCCCCGGAGGGTAACAGGTCGGCGGCGGCGGCAAAGCATTCGGCGGCTTTGGCGTGGTCCAGTGCGGTTTGGGCGTTAAGAGCGCGCTCCATCTCGATGCGGGCGGCGCTACGGCGCTGCTCGTTCAACTGCAGCTCCAGAAACCGCATATTGCCCGTCTGGACATCGCGGGCCTTGACCAGCAGGGCATCGGCCTCGTCGTGACGACCGGCGATGGCGGCGGATTCAGCTTCAAGGCGGAAGGCCTGGGCTTGCGGGCTGATAGCTTGATAGCGGGACAGGTCGTCCAGCAGGCGGGTATGGGCGGCGGCGATTTCATTTAGCTTGGTCGGCCAGTCTTCCTGCGGGATGTCTTTGGCGCCCAAGGTGGCAAGGAAGGATTTCACCGCCTGTTCAGTGAAGACCCGCTTTTCGATGGCGTCGTTCAGTTTGTCGGTCAGGGCGGTGACCGGGCCACCGGCCATGGCGGCGGCGATTATATCGGGCAAGGAGAGCGCGGGTTGCGGAGCAATTGCTGCGACCGCTTCCGCGGGCGGCTTCGCCGACAGTTTGCCCATTTCCTTGGCGCGTTCAATGCGCTGGAATATGGCGGGCACCATAAACCAAGCGAGGACTGCCAACGGAACCAGTCCGATCAGGATGCCCATGAGATTGGCGGGACTGGCGATAACATAATCCACCGCCGGGCCGAGTAACCGGTCCCATACAGACGCCTGCGAAGTCCCAGCACCCATCTCGCCCCCCTAACGGGGAGGATCATAGCGTGCCGGACACCACCTGAGAACCACCAACGGGGAGCGCGAGGGGACAAGTCCCCTCGCACCCTTCCCTTAAACCCTCACCCCAACCCCTTCTCCATCACACTCGCCAACCGGCGGGCAAACTCCACCGGGTCGGCCGGGGGTTCGCCTTCGACGATGCGGGCTTGGTCCAGCAGCAGCAGGGCCATGTCTTCGATGGCTTCGCGGCCTGATTGCTTGACCTTATGGGCCAGACCCTTGATCAGGGCGTGGCGCGGGTTGACCTCCAGCACGCGGGGGCTGTTGTGGTCCAACTGCTTGTGGGCTTTCAGCAGCTTTTCCAGATGCAGGCTCATCTGGCCGGAATCGGCCACCAGACAGACGGCGGAGCTGGTCAGGCGGTCCGAGGCGCGGACGTCCTTGACCCGCTCGCCCAAAGACAGCTTCAGGGCGGCGATCAGGGTGTCCAGGGCTTCGGTGGGGGCGGCTTCCGGCTTGTCCTCGTCGGGCTTGTCCTCGCCCTTGACCTTGGAGAAGTCCACGGCGCCTTCGGTCACCGCCACCAGCTTCTTGCCCTGGACGTCGCCCACGGCGGGGACCCAGAACTCGTCGATGGGGTCGGTGAGCAGCAGTACCTCGATGCCCTTGGCGAGGAAGCCTTCCAGTTGGGGGCTTTTCTTCAGGGCGGTGATGTCGTCGCCGGTGGCGTAATAGATGGCCTCCTGGCCTTCCTTCATGCGGCCCGCGACTTCGTCCAGGGTGCTCCAGCCGTCGCCGGCGGTGGTCTTGAAGCGGCACAGGGGGATGATGTCGGCCTTGCGGTCGAAGTCCTCGTAGATGCCTTCCTTCAGCACGGCGCCGAAGGTTTCCCAGAAGGTGGCGTAGGACGCGGCATCGTCCTCGGCCTTCTTCTTCAGCTCGGACAGCACGCGCTTGACCAGACCGGTCTTCATCTTGGCCAGAACCGGGTTGTGCTGCAGCATCTCGCGGCTGACGTTCAGGGGCAGATCCTGGCTGTCCACCACGCCGCGCAGGAAGCGCAGATAGGGCGGCAGCAGTTCTTCGGCCTCGTCGGTGATGAAGACGCGTTTGACGTACAGTTTGACGTGATGCTTGCGGTCGGGATGGAAGATGTCGAACGGCTTGGAGGCGGGAATATACAGCAGGCCGGTATATTCGATGGCGCCTTCGGCCTTGTAATGGATGGTCAGCCACGGCTCGTCGAAGGCGTGGGCCACGTGGTGGTAGAACTCGGTGTACTGCTCGGGGGTGATCTCGGATTTGGACCGGGTCCACAGGGCGGAAGCGGAGTTCACCGCCTCGTCCTTGTCGCCGTCCTTCAGGGTCACCGGGATGGCGATATGGTCCGAGTAATGCTTGACCAGCTGGGTCAGGCGCTGGGGCTCAAGGAATTCTTTTTCCGCCTCGCGCAGGTGCAGAATGATGGTGGCACCACGGGTGGCGTCATCGGTTTCGGCGATGGTGAAGGCGCCCTTGCCGTCGCTTTCCCAGCGCCAGCCCTGAGCCTCGCCCGCCTTCTTGGTCAGCACGGTGACCTTTTCCGCCACCATGAAGGCGGAATAGAAACCAACGCCGAACTGGCCGATCAACGCCACGTCCTTCTTGGCGTCGCCGGTCATATGACTCATGAATTCGGCGGTACCCGATTTGGCGATGGTGCCCAGATTGGCGACCAATTCGTCCTTGGTCATGCCGATGCCGTTATCGGCGATGGTCAGGGTGTTGGCGGCTGCGTCGGGGATCAGGCGGATGCGGAATTCCGGGTCGCCGGCCATCAATTGGGCGTCAGTGAGCGCGGCATAGCGCAGCTTGTCGCAGGCGTCGGACGCGTTGGAAATCAGTTCGCGCAGAAAGATTTCCTTATTGGAGTAGAGCGAATGGACCACGATATCCAACAGCTTGGCGACCTCCGCCTGAAACTCCCGCTTCTCTTCGGCCATAATCTGATCCCGTTTCTGTTATGATAGATCCCACACCCCGCCCTGAACGCAGGGGCGCACTGATATGAGGTAGCAACCGATGGGTTGCAAGTGCCGAACTAATCCAGAAGAATGGGTTTCTTGCGCATCGGCGTTGCCCTCGCGCAGTCAAATCGGTATGTATAGCGGCCCCGAAAGTTGGGTCGGGCCCCTTTTGGGGAAATTTTCCGCCGCAGCCCCTGAGCCGCGCGGCCTTTGAGAAGCAGGAGACGTTCATGCAGATTCCTCTCCAGATCACCTTTCACGGGATCGATCATTCGGACGCCGCGGAAGAGCGCGTCCGCGAGAAGGTGGCTAAACTGGAGCAGTTCTTCGACCGCATCACCAGTTGCCGGGTGGCGATCGAACGCAACCACAAGAATTCGTCCCAGCTTCACCAGAAGGGCGAGCGCTTCCATGTCCGCGTCGATCTCACCGTTCCCGGCTCGGAACTGGTGGTGAAGCGCGATTCCGACGAGCACGAAGACGTCTATGGTGCCCTGAAGGGTGCCTTCCAGGCGATCGAGCGTCAGCTCAAGGAATACGTTGCCCGCTCGCGCGGTGACGTGAAGTCGCGCGCCCAGGCTTAAGGGTTAGGTGTTTCCGCACCCCGTTGCGTCTCGGCACAGGGGGGAGGATTGCGGCACCAGCGGTTTCGGAACCGCCGCCGCGCCGGGCTGCCGGCGCGGCGGGTTTCCCCTGACTACGGTTTGGGGCACCCCTGCCAAACATCAAATATTTCGATAAGCGCGGTTTGCGCTGTTGATGTTCGCACCCAGGTGCGCTAGAAGTCCGCGCTGCTTTTCGCAGGTGCGGTATAAATCTGTCCGCGCCTCTTCCGGACGTCCCCATGAACATCGATCTCGCGCGCACGTTTCTCGAAATTGTCGAGACCGGCAATTTCAACAAAGCGGCTGAACGGCTGCGCGTCACACAATCCACCGTCTCCATGCGCATCAAGGCGTTGGAGGACGAATTGGGCCGCTCGCTGTTCGTGCGTTCCAAATCGGGCACGGAACTGACTGCCGCCGGCCTGCAATTCCGCCGCTATGCCACCACTTTGGTGCGCGTGTGGGAACAGGCCCGCCAGGAAATCGCCCTGCCGCCGGGCTTCAAGACCGTGCTGAACGTGGGCGGCCAGTTCTCGCTGTGGGACCGCCTGCTGGTGCAGTGGATTCCGTGGATGCGCACCGCTTTGCCCGACGTGGCCCTGCGCGCCGAGGTCGGCCTGTCCGACGGCTTGATGCGTCAATTGACCGAAGGCCTGCTGGACATCGGCGTCATGTACAACCCGGTCAGCCGCCCCGGCCTGCACATGGAAAAGCTGCTGGAGGAACGCCTGATCATGGTGTCCACCCGCCGCCGCACGGTGGAAGACTGGGACGACGATTACGTCTTCGTGGATTGGGGCCCGGAATTCCGCCAGGGCCACGGCCAAAGCTTCCCCGATCTGAAAAGCCCGGCGGTGACCGTGGGCCTGGGCGCCCTGGGCCTGCAGCACATCCTGTCCTATGGCGGCACCGGCTATTTCCCCATGCGGGCGGTGCGCTCGTATTTAGGCGCCGGCCGCCTGTTCGAAGTCGCGGGCGCCGCCGAATTCCGCCGCCCGGCCTGGCTGGTCTACACCCACGACGAAAACCGCTCCGAGTGGTTCAACACCGCGCTTGAGGGCCTGCGCTACGTGGCGTCGCTGGAAAATGAGGACTGAAAAACGAAAATGGCCGGGCTTGACCCGGCCATCCACGTGGTTCCGCCAGAAATGGTGCCGGACGGCGTCACGTGGATACGCGGGTCAAGCCCGCGCATGACGTAAAGAGTGAGATAATAAAGCTATCAGCGCAGGCGGTTACGCATGTGGTCCATCAGCGACCGCAGCTGATCGGCTTGGACACCGTCGCGGGCCATGACGCGGCGGATCACCTCGTCACCCATCAATTCGTCCAGGCTCGGCTCACCATTGCCTTCGAAGTCGCGTCCGCTGCGGGCGCGAAGGCCGACGGCAAAAGCGGGCTGGGCGGCGCCTCGCACTTCAAGCGGTGCGGCGGCGGGCGTGCAGGCACTGTACATCATGTATGCCCCCTTCCAGCAATAATCGACGTTAAGAGACTATAAAACAAATTCATCGATCTCTGTCTACATATTCATTGGTATCAAAGTCCCACGCATTTTATGTTTTTTGCACTGCACCGAAGATTTACTGCACCGCAACATAGGGTGTTTGCCAGAATTTTAATACTTAAGTGGATATGGTCCTGCCTCGTTCGAGGTACAAGAGGCCCCAAGCGCAAATGGAGGCATTGGTGAACGCGAAAATTCCGGCATCCCGGCTGACTGGTCCCCGGCTGGTTGGTCCCCGACTGACTGGTATCGCCTGCATGGTGGCCGCCACGTCGGTGTTCGCCACCATGGACGCCCTGGTCAAATGGCTGGTGGCGGGCTATCCGGTGATCCAGGTCATGGCCTTCCGCTCGGCCTTCGCCTTGGTGGTGGTGCTGCCCGTCCTGTGGATGACCGGGTTCAAGCAGTTGGCGACGACGCGCAAATGGGCCCATCTGCTGCGCTCGCTGATCGGCCTGATCGCCATCGGCTGTTTCTTTCAGGCCCTGGACGATCTGCCCCTGGCCCAAGTCACCGGCATCTTCTTCGCCGCGCCGCTGATGATGACGGCGTTGTCGGTGCCGCTGCTCAAGGAAAAGGTGGGGCCACGGCGCTGGGTGGCGGTGGCGGTGGGGTTCCTGGGGGTATTGCTGATCGTGCGCCCCGACCGCGCGGTGCTGAACGGCGGCATGGCGGCGGCCCTGGCCGGGACCGTGCTGTACGCCGTGGTCATGGTGCTGATCCGCGACATGAGCCGCACGGAAAAGACCGTCACCATCGTCTTCTGGTTTTCCTTCGCCAGTACTTTGGTATCCGGCGCCCTGGCGCCCTGGCATTGGGTGCCCCCCACCGGCCTGGATTTCGCCTTGCTGGCGGCGGTGGGTCTATTGGGCGGCGCCGGGCAATTGCTGGCGACCCAAGCGGTGCGGCTGGCGCCGGTCTCGGTGGTGGCGCCGTTCGATTACCTGCATCTGGTCTTCGCCACCGGCTATGGCTGGGCCCTGTGGCACGACTGGCCGTCGCTTTCCACCCTGGCCGGCAGCGCGGTAATCATGGTGTGCGGGCTGTATGTGCTGCACCGTGAGGCGCAGGGGCGGGGGGATTAAGCAGAAGGTTTTTACACGAATGAACGCAAATAAACACGAATAAAAAATTCACCACGAAGAAAGGGAAGGACGCGAAGTAACAGGCCACATTCGTGTTTATTCGTGTTCATTCGTGTAAAAAACCTCTACCTCGGCATCATCCGATCCGCACCAAGAATGCTGTCACTCAACACCGGATATCTCTCCCGCACATTGAATAGCTGATAGTGCCACCACTCATTGCGGTAAAAGTCCCAGCCGGCGGTGGTCATGATGCCCAGCAGCAGGTGGCGGTTCATCTGCGCCTCGGGCGAGATGCCCTGATTGCCGTGGTGGGATAGCGGGGTAAAGGCGTCGAAGGGGGTGCCCATGTCCAGCTCTTCGCCGCTGTCGTGCCGGACCAGGGTCAGATCGATGGCGGCACCCCGGGAATGGGGCGAGCCGCGCCGTGGATCGGCCAGGAAGCCAGCATCGGGGGTGTGGTTCCACAGCACCCATTGGGCTTCCGACGGACGGAAGGCGTCCAGCAGCTTGAGCTTCAGCGCCAGGGGCCGCGCCAGTTCCGCAGCCTTGTCCAGCAGCGCCGCCGCTTCCGCATTGAGGAAGCAACCGGCATGGGCGCCATAGACCGGCTTGCCGGTGAAATTGTCGGCGGTGGCATAGGTCAGGGCGATGTCCATGTGGGGACTGGCGGGGACGCGGACCAGCGGGAACATTCGTGCTCCTGTTCTTGACGGCTGAACTCTAGTATAGCCGCCCTGGTCAAGATCCCATGAAGAAGATGATCCCATGAAGGTTCTCGCGCTGGATTCCGCCACCTCGGCCTGCTCGGCGGCGCTGTGGCAGGACGGCATTGTGGTGGCGCAGCGTTTCAAGGAAATGGAACGCGGCCAAAGCGAAGTGCTGGTGCCCATGGTGGCCGAAGTGATGGCCGAGGCCGGCGCAGCCTTCACCGATTTGGATTTGCTGGCGGTGACCGTGGGGCCGGGCGCCTTCACCGGCATCCGCATCGGCCTTGCCACCGCCCGCGCCTTGGCCCTGGCGAGCGGCAAATCCCTGGCCGGCATCGCCACCCCCGAAGCCGTCGCCGCCGCCATCCCGCCCGCCGAACGGGCTGGCCGCACCATTATGGTGGCACTGGATTCCCGGCGCGACGAAGTATGGGTGCAAACCTTCACCGTCGATCTGGCCCCGCTGAGCGAGCCCACCGCCCTGCTGCCCCTGGAGGCGGCGAAGCTGCTGTCGGGGCCGGTGGTGGTGGCGGGCGACGCCGCCTCCCTGGTGGTGCCGTTGATGACCGGCGCGGTGATGGCCACGTCCCTGGGCGCCCCCCACGCCGCCCAGGT
>JACMKT010000102.1 GCA_014380005.1 Rhodospirillales bacterium | reverse complement strand
TGCGGCATCCTGCGGCATTCATCTTGGCCCACCAGCCATAATCGAATGGCCAAGGTCGAAGACATAGGTGGCCCCTGCCCCGATGGGCGCGCCCCACCATCTCGGCGAACAGGTCGGCGAAGATCCCGCTGGGGCGATAGGCGTTAGCCTCGGCCAGCGTCGCGCTGTGCCGGACGTGCGCCCAGATGATAGAGCCGCGCCGTATGGCTCTCCAGGCCTCCGACAATCTCCCGGAGGCTCGAAGCCCCCGAAAGCTGGCCTTAAAGCAGGGCGATGAACTGCCCCTTGGTGCTCAACCGCCGCATCCGCTGGTCGGCACCATACTGGCCGACAAGCCGATCAAACGAAGCCCAGGGAACATGCTTCAAAAGATCGTACAAAACGCTATTCTGGTGCCCCATGGTGTTGACCCTTTTCGTGCCCAGGAGACGCGCCAAACGTCTGAACACGAGTAGAATCAATGCTATGCAGCCTGTCCGGCAAAGACTGTGCCGGACAGCCGTGGGTCAAGTCCGGCCATGACGGCGAGGGGGAGAATGGCGATCCAGGTTAAAGGCTCGATGCTCTAAACCACCGGCGGCACGTGCGCGGACAATCCGCAATGGGGGCAGGTGTGGGGGTGTTTGACTGCGTCTTCCAGCACCAGGGCAGCCTCTTCCTCTGACAGGCCCAGCTTCAGCCGGGTTTCGTCCAGGATGCGCCGCTCGCGCCGGGTGATGGTACTGCCGTCTTCCAGCACACGCTCCACCGCCTCGCGGTATTCCTCGCGCCGAATGCGCATCTGTTCGGAAAAGCCCGAGGCGAGCACACCGGCGGGCAAGGCGATCATGCCCACACCCAGCACGGCGGTGAAGCCGCCCAGCAGCCGGCCCAGCGGGGTGATGGGCACCATGTCGCCATAGCCCAAGGTGGTCAGCGTCACCACCGCCCACCACATGGAGGTGGGGATATCGCTGAAGACGTGGGGCTGGGCGCGGTGCTCGAACAGGTACATCAGGCTGGAGGTGAAGATCAGCACCACCATCATGACGAACAGCACGGCGCCGATGGCGCGGCCTTCCTGACGGGCGGTGGCGCTCATGACGTTCATGGCCATGGAATAGCGGCCCAGCTTGAACACGCGCAGGACCCGCAGCACGCGGATGGCGCGCAGATCCATTTCCACGAACATGCCCAGGAAGAACGGCAACACCGACAGCAGATCGATGATGGCCATGGCCGACATGGCCCAGCGCAACCGGCCCCATACGGGGTGGCGGTAGCGTACGTCGTCCAACTCCACCGCCGTCCATAGGCGCAGCAGATATTCGCCCGAGAACACCGCCACCGAGAACAGGTCGAAGGAATGGAACACCGGACCGTGGGCGATGGACAGGTGCTCGATGGATTCCAGCAGCACCGCCATGACGTTCAACACGATCATGCCGATGAGGAAATAGTCCACGGCCTTGACCCAGGGGTCCTCGTGACCGTCGCCGCCAAGCATGTGGTAAACCGTCCGCCGCAGATTGCGCGGCCGGTGGGAACGATGGGAGGTGGAATGTGCGGCGTTCAAAGGAAATGCAGTACGCTGGGGTTTACCGCCTGTTCAAGGCCTGCCCTAAAATATCCTTGCCGCACACCATTTGGAAAGCCCGCCTTGCACGCCGGGCCAATATGATACCGGCAGGCTCGATTTCGGCTGGGAAACATGCCATCGTCTGCGCCCTTCGCGTCCCCCCCGATCCTTCCCATTCCGCGCCCCGAGCCTGACCATGTCCGACCAGAACCCCCGCATTGGCAGCGTCGCCCTGGTGGGCGCCGGCCCCGGCGACCCCGATCTGCTGACGGTCAAGGCCCTGCGCCTGATCCAGCAGGCCGAGACCGTGGTCTATGACCGTCTGGTCAGTGCCGAGATCATGGCCCTGCTGCCCCATGGCGCCACCCGCATCTATGCCGGCAAACAGGCGGCCAACCACCATCTGGACCAGACCGAAATCAACCAGTTGCTGATCCGTCTGGCCCGCGAGGGCCACCGGGTGCTGCGGCTGAAGGGCGGCGATCCCTTCGTCTTCGGACGCGGTTCCGAGGAAGCCCTGGAACTGGCCCGCGCCGGCATTCCGTTCGAAGTGGTGCCGGGCATTTCCTCGGCCTCGGGCTGCACCACCTATGCCGGCATCCCGCTGACCCATCGCGGCCTGGCCCAGGGCGTGCGGCTGCTGACCGGGCATTGGCGCGAGGGCCATGCGCTGGATTACGACTGGGCGCAATTGGCCGATCCCGATTGTACCCTGGTGGTCTATATGGGCCTGAGCCATCTGCCCGAAATCGCCACCCGGCTGATGGAGGCCGGCCTGCCCGCGCAGACTCCGGCGGCGGCGGTGGAGAACGGCACCACGCCGCGCCAGCGCCGGGTGCTGGGCACCCTGGCGACCCTGCCCGCCTTGGCCGCCGAGGCCGGGCTGAAGCCGCCGACCCTGATCATCATCGGCCAAGTGGTGTCCCTGGCCGGCGAATTGGACTGGGA
Source organism: Rhodospirillales bacterium (assembly GCA_014380005.1). Lineage (GTDB taxonomy): Bacteria > Pseudomonadota > Alphaproteobacteria > Rhodospirillales > Magnetospirillaceae > Magnetospirillum. Next base: position 10,432 of record JACMKT010000102.1, on the reverse strand, counting down.
AGCCATTCAGCCATGAAAGACACGGCCATCGTCCTGATCGGCCACGGCTCCGCCCGCCACCCGGAAAGCGCCGAGCCCATCCATACCCTGGCCGCCGATCTAAAGGCGCGCGGGCCGTGGACCGAAGTGGCCGCCGTGTTCATGAAGCAAGCCCCCCGGCTGGATCAGGCCTTGGCCCTGGTCCAGGCCAAGCGGGTGGTGATCGTGCCGGTCTTCGCCGGCAAGGGCTATTACACCGACACCCTGATCCCCCGTGAGATCGGCCTGTCCGGCCCGGTCACCCACCGCGACGGGCGCGAACTGATCTATACCGAGCCCGCCGGCTGCGACCCGCGCATTCCCGGCCTGATGGCTTGCCGTGCCGATGGCGTGGTGCGCAATGCCGGTATGGACCCGACCACCGCCAGCCTGTTGCTGATCGCCCACGGTTCGGCCCGCCCCGGTGGCTCCGGCCAGACGCCCAAGGCCATCGCCGCCGCCATCGCCGCCATGAACCATTTCACCGAGACCCGCTTGGTTTTCCTGGAACAGGAACCCTTCGCCCGCCATTGGCAAAGCCACATCACCGGTACCGGCGAAGTGGTGGTGCTGCCCCTGCTGGTGGCCCAAGGCATGCACGCCAGCCAGGATATCCCGCCCTTATTCGGCCTCACCCCCGGCCAGACCGGCCCAGTGGAGATCGCGGGGCGCCGGGTGCGCATGGCCATGAATTTGGGTGCGGAACCCGAATTGGTGGACATCATCGCCGCCATGGTGGAGCGGGCAGCGGGCGGGTGACCGTTGACTATTATGTGCATTCTGCACATAATGACTGCATCGATCATGCTCAGTGATTGCCGTCTGCATCCCTAAAAAGGACGCAGCGGTGAGCACCTCGAATACCAGGGCCGGCGCTGCAACGCCGGCCCTGACTTATTCTGGGGTGGGGTAACGCCCCGTTCAGCGCCACCCCGGTTCGCATCAACCGCTTACGCCAGCTTCAGCAGGAGAAGAACCAGGTGCAAAAGCACCAGGATGAACTCCAATATTTCGATCATGCTCAACACCCCCTTTCGGGAGGTCTTCCTCGGGCTTCCGCCGGACTGGCTCTGCAAAGCGCAGCCAAGCACCCTACGTTATTGGCACCCGCCGGAACGGCGTCGGGGTCTTGTGAGAGACTGCCTTAAAACGTTGGATCACCCTCCTCAACTAAGAGGATAACGGGGCTACCACTGTTGCGCAAACCGCCAAAAGGTTATCTAGGCCTTATGACAACCAGCGCATTTAAATATATTGCAAAAAATATTCAAACGTGCCCCAAGGCGCGGGTATGTATCAATTTTACACAATTTTTCACAAGTTGTGCGTCAAATACATAGATAAAACCTTTTGTTGCATTCACGTTTACAATCGAGTCACAATCTCTTGAATGCATCTGGGGTTAACCGCCATGAGTACCGTTTCAGCCCTGCAAACGGCCCGCTCGCCAAAGGCTCCACTGGCTCAACCGGTCGAGACCGTGCGCACCGTTCTGCGCCGCGACATCGCCGACATCCTGCGGGAGAACCTGCCCTCCCTGGCCCTGGTGCCGCGGGACAAGGCCTATGATTGCATCATGGACGACCCCAATCTGCTGCATCAGGGCTTCCAGCTGCTGCGCACCCGTCCCGAATTGTTCAAGGACGTGGTGATCACGCCCGAGCGCGCCTTCCCGTCCTCGGACGGCGATGCCTTGTGGTGTGGCCGCACCCTGGCCGACGTCATCGCCCTGGTGGTGCGCGCCTGCGCCCGGCGCTATTTCAAGAAGCGCATGTCCGGCCCCAAGCCCAAGCCGCTGCCCATGCCCCATGTGGGCTTCTTCCAAAGCATCTCCATCGGCCTTGGCTTCTCCGCCCCGCCCACGCGGCCCAAGCGCAAGCCGGTGCCGACACCGGCGGACAAGCTGTTCAACGCCCTGCGCGATGTGCTGCTGTACGATTGGCAGGTGCCGCTGATCCCCGCCTATGCCGCGTTGTCACCCCAATTGGTGACCAAGCTGGGCACCAAGCTGCTGGACTACCGCGATCCGCTGAAGCTGCAGGTGCTGGCCGACCACACGGTGGAAATGGCCATGACCGAGGGCAAGACTCCGCTGCTGCTGGACAACGCAAAGCGGCTGATGACCGCCAACACCGACACCATCAATGCCGAAGTGCTGTGGAGCGTCTGCCAAAAGATGCGCATGTCGGCGCTGTTCCCCGGCTATGACGTGGGCGAGATGCGCAAGGCGGTGTCCCTGGTGGCCGCCACCAGCCCGGCGGCGCTGAAGCATCTGCTGCCGGTGCTGGGCGACGACATCCGCAAATTCACCCTGTACCTGTTCACCGCCTACGGCAAACTGGGTCCGGTGCGTTACCGCCAGGTGCTGGGCGCCGATGGCCAGACCTGGGCGGTGGAAGCCATGGCGCGCCGAATCGCCAAGGAACCGCCCCTGACCGGCACCCATGAAGAGTGGAAAGCCAAGGTGGAATTCTGGCTCGACTCCGCCGTCGCCACCCTGGATGCCGATGCCGAGAAGAAAGGCGAGATGCTGGGGAAGCTGGATAAGGTGAAGTGAGGCGGATAACGCTCACCACCTCTGGCAGCCCTCCCTCGCCCACTCCCTCCACCGTCATGGCCGGGCTTGACCCACGGCTGTCCGGTTTAAATTTAACGCGCTTGCTGTAACGGCAGGGGGAGCGGTCGCCGCTTTGAAATGGGACACGAATGAAAACGAATGGGTCAGAGCAGGCGAATCCGGCGGTGCGCCTAAAATTCGTTCTTATTCGTGTCCAACCTTCCTATGCATGACACCGAATAAGCTTCTCCTTCAGGCACTTCCATTTTAACAAGCGCCCTTAGGTTAACCACAGAGGCACAGAGATACCTGTCAGGCGGGACCCGATTCGGGCGCCATCTGGCAAAGTCTCTCTGTGCCTCTGTGTCTCTGTGGTGAATTAACCGTGTCCAATTTGGACGATGGGGCCGCAAAGGCACGGTGCCCCTGCCTTTCCAAGCGAAGCTGAAAATCAAACCGGACAGTCGTGGGTCAAGCCCGGCCATCCACGTGGATCCGCAGGGAAGACAATTAGAACAATGAGTTAGACGTCGGCACGTGGATGCCCGGATCAAGTCCGGACATGACGGCGGAGGGGGAGCACTACAGCAGAGTCACCCCTGTGCCCCCTCTAAGCCACCACCACGCCGCGCTCGCGCTTGGACACCCGCATCAAGGACAGCGCCAGACCGCTGCCGGTCCACAGCAGGGTGACGGCCAGCGAGACCAAGTACGATCCATTGCCCAGCAGCGTCTCGGGCGCGCCGTAGAACGGGGCGCGGACGATGTTCAGGGCGTGGTAGACCGGGTTGATGTGCATGACCACGGTCATCCAGCCCGAAGCGCCGGACATGGGGAACAGGGCACCCGACAGCATCCACAGCGGGAACAGCAGCACCATCATGATGGCGTGGAAGCCCGAGGTGGTTTTCGAGCCCCAGGCCAGGAAGAAGCCCAAGGCGGCGAAGCCCATGCCGGTCAGGATGAAGGCCAGCAGCAACAGGGCCAGACTGCCCAAGCCGAGATGCAGCCCCAGGAACGGGGCGGCCATGGTGAACAAGGCGACCTGGATCAGGGCGATCATGGTGGCGCCGCAGACCTTGCCCAGCACGATGCCCATGCGGTTGACCGGAGCCACCATCACGCCTTGCAGGAAGCCGGCGTCGCGGTCCTCGATGATGGTGATGCATGAGAAGACGCTGGCGAACAGCATCATCATCACCATGACGCCGGGATAAAAATATTCCAGATAGGTGATCTGCTCCATGCCCGGCGGCTTGAAGCTGCCGCCCATGCCGGCGCCCAGGAACAGCCAGAACATCAGCGGCTGAGCCACCGCGCCGATGACGCGCTGGGGCTGGCGGATGAAACGGGTAAGCTCGCGCTTGGCGAGCGACAAGGCGACACGCATCATCGGCTGGCGACCTTCTCACGCAAAAGGGGAGCGATGGCGTGCTCGGGCACGGCCTTGCCGGTGACGTGGACGAAGACGTCTTCCAAATCCGGCTGCTTGATGGAAATGGACAGGATGTCGGACCGATAACGCTCCAACAGGCTGACCAGCATGGGCAGACCCTCGCCGTTCTCGGTCTCTTCCAGCCGCAATTCGTCGCCATGGCGGCGCACCGCCAGACCCATTTCGGAACGCAGCTTGTCAGCAAACGCTTCGCAATCGGTGGCTTGCACCACCACCATTTCGGTGCCGATGCGGGCCTTCAAAGCCTGGGGCGTGTCGAACGCCATCAGCTTGCCGTCTTTCATGATGGCGACGCGGTCCACGTCGTCGGCCTCGGCGAAGACGTGGCTGGTCATCAGCACGGTCATGCCGCGCTCGCGCTGAAGCCGTTGCAGGGCGGCGATGAAATTGCGCCGCGAGGCCGGGTCCAGGCCGGTGGTGGGTTCGTCCAGCAGCAGCACCTTGGGCTGGGTCATCAGCACCTTGGCCAATTCCACCTGACGGGCCAGACCGCCCGACAGGGTCTCCACCTTCTGGTCCAGCCGCTCGCTCAGATCGGTCCAGGCCAGCGCCTCGTCCCGGCGCGCGCGGAAATCGGCGCCGCCCATGGCGTACAGATCGGCGTGAATCTTCAGATTCTCGGCCACGGTCAGATGCTTGTCCAAAGCCGGGCTTTGGAACACCACGCCCAGGATATCGCGCACCTTGGCCGGCTGGGCGAACAGGTCGAAGCCGCCGATGGTGACGCGGCCCGTGGACGGCAGCGCCAGCCCGCACAGAATGCGGAACAGGGTGGATTTGCCCGAGCCGTTGGGCCCCGAGAGAATGGCGAACTCGCCCTCGGCCACCGACAGCGACAGGCCGTCGACGGCGGTGCGCGGGCTGCCCTTGCGGCCGCCCGGATAAACATGGGTGAGGTCTTTGATGACGATCATGGGGGCTTTCACTCAGGCTTTGTCCGGCGACGGGCAAGGTAAACGATCATAGGCCCTCGGGCACCTTAAGATTCATCCATTGAGGACGAGAAAAAGGTTAGGCGCCGCAGCGTGCACGGCCCCGAGCATAGGTGGCGATTTCAACGGGGTTCTTCAACCCGCTTGCGCGCCGGGAATGTTTGCCTTGTCGCGATTGGCCCACAATGCCCGGCCCGCCGCTTCCGCTTGCGCCATGGTGGCAGCGCGGCCCGAATAGCGCAGCACGATGGCCATGGTGCCGGCAATGGCGGCATCGGCAAAATCGTCGGCATCCGCCCCTGTCCACAGCGCCTTGAGGCGGGAGAGGTCGAGGTGTTCTTCCTTCTCGCGCGCACCCGCAACCAAAGCCGGCCATTCCTCGCGCACCGGTTCACCCGCCACCAAGGCCCATACCTCGCAAGGCTTCTCCGGGCGGCGCTCCACCTCGCCGCCATCGCCCTTGAAGGCGGCGGCGGCCTGTTCGCCCATCAGGCGCGAGCCGTCCTGGTGCACGGGCAGATAGGGTGGGTGTGTAACGCCGTTGATGGTGAAGGCGGCGTTGAACGGATTGACCATGCGCGCCACCGTGTGGATGGGCGAACGCAGGCCCAGCAGCGCCTTTAATTCCATGATCTGGTGCAGGCGGGGCGACAGATGCTCCAGCGTCATATGGGCGAAATGGTTGCGCGCCAACTGCGCCTTGGCCTCGTCAACGCTGGCGGCGGTCTTCACCCCCAACGCCGCCAGGGCTTCGGTGGTGTAGACCCGTCCGGCGGTGTGATGCTCGGCGCCATGCATGAACACGGACACGCCCGATTGCGCCAAGGCCAACGCCGCCAGCAGGCAATAGGGCAACCGCCGCGCCTTGCCCGCGTAAGACGCCCAATCCACGTCCACGGTGACGCCCTCAGGCGCAGTGATGGTGTCCTTGATGGCCTGGGCCAGCCCGGCGGCTTCCGCCGGCGTCTCGGTCTTGACCCGCAGCAGGCACAGGAAGGCACCCAACTGCACCGGCTCCACCTGCCCGGCCATGACCAGGGCCATGGCATGGCGGGCTTCGTCCTGGGTCAGCGGGCGCGACAGATTGGGCCCCTTGCCGAGGATACGGACATATTGGGCGAACGGGTGTTCCTGAGTCACGGGCGAGGCCTTACCTAGCTGACGGGGCGGCCATGATACCGCCCCAGCCTTCTCCCGTCATCCTCACTCCACCCTGCCGACGCCCTTCAGCACATCGGCCATGGAATGATATTCATCGTCGGGAAGCTTGCGGATGATGTCGAGAATATCGTCCTCGGCATTGTTCTTCTGCGCCTGCTCCAGCAGCCCGGATTTATGGGCGGGGAAGTCCACCCCCTTGAGGTGATGCAGAATATTCGACGGCGAATGGCCGCCCATTCCGATAGCCATGCGGGACCTCCTGCGGTGGGAACGCCTTTTGGCGCTAACGCGGGCGAGGCGTGGGAGGTTCCCTATGGGGCGGGGGCATGGATGGTCTTGAGTTTAAACGGCGGGTCAAAATCGGGCATTATGCGGCACGCAGCAATCAAGGAATGGGGACCATGGCCATCCAATGGCATGACGGGCTGAATGTGGGCATCGCCTTCATGGATGGCGATCATGCCGAGGCCGCGATGCAGATCAACGCCCTGGCCGCCGCCTCGGGGGCCGGGCGCATCCCATTGATGGGGGTATTCATCGCCCATTGCCGCGAGCACTTCGCCCGCGAGGACTCCATGATGGAACAGACCGGCTTTTTCGCCCTGCACTGCCATCAAGGCGAACACTCCCGCGTGCTGGCCGAGTTGGACACGGTGCTGGCCCGCCTGCAAAGCGGCGACCCGCAGGACCATTATTTCACCAAAGCCCTGCCCGGCTGGCTGCTGGACCATCGCGGCACCATGGACATGGTCACCGCCCAATTCGCCCAAGCCGCCGGTTTCACCGGGTAAGGCATGCGGGGGCGTCCCCCCGCATGCGCCAAGATCAGCGGTTAGGATTCGCCGGCGGCAGTTCCTGCTGCTCTGGAGGCAGCGGACGGGTGTCCGGGGCCTGACCGGGATTGACCGGCTGCCGTTCGCTCTCCCGCGCCGAACCGGGCGCCTGAGACCCGGTGGGCGGCAGGGCGCGGCGTTCCGCCGGACTCATGCCGGTCTGGGTCGAGGGAGAACCGCTTTCCACCCCCAAAGCCGCCATGGTCTGCGGATCGGCCCGCCCACTGGCCTGCAGGTTCTGGTCACGCTGGAAATCGCTCAACGCCTGCTGTGTGCGCGCCCCCCAGCGGCCATCGACTTGTCCGGCATCATAGCCGCGTTCAGCCAGATTCTGCTGAATGGTGCGGACCTGATCCTGGGTTGGCCGCGCGGATGCGGACTGGCGCGACGAAGGCTGCGGCGCCATGGCGCCCTGGCGGCGGGTCGTGGGAGTATAGGAGGGCGCACTGCTGGAGGAAGTGGCGCCGGTGGCGGCACGCTGCCCCGCCTGAGCCTCGCCGGTCAGGCCCAACGCCGCCAAGGTCTGGGTGTCCAACTGGCCGGTGGCGTTGAGTTTCTGGTCACGCTGGAAATTACGCAACGCCTGTTCGGTACTGCTGCCATAGATCCCGTCGGGCGCCCCGGCGTCATAGCCCTTGGCCCCCAAGGTGCGTTGAATATCGCGCACCATGTCGGGCGCCACCGCCTGCTGTTCCGCCGCCGCCGCGCTACGGCTGGCCTGTGTCGAGGGTTGAGCTGAACTGGTTTGCTGCGAATCACGCCCGCCCATCATGCCTTGGCAGGCCGTCAGGGACAGGGCCATGACGGCGCTGGCCAGAATGGGCATGGCCCTTGTCTTATCCATATGTTGCTCCTTAGCTTGGGATGCATCCATATGGCGAACGCGCGGGCCTATGCGCGCGTTCCTGGCGAAAACGGCTTAATCCTTGGGGAGAGGCCGGGTCGCCTGCTCCAGCCACACCCGTGCGGCGCCGTCCAGCAGCGGCGCCAGCTCTTCGGCGACACGGGCATGGTATTCGTCCAGCCACGCCCGTTCATGGGCATCCAACAGGGATGGCTCCACCAAAGCACGGTCCATGGGGACCAGGGTCAGGGTCTCGAAGCGCAGCAGCGGGCGTTCGCCGCCGGGCGGGTCGTCGGCCTCGGTGACCACCACAAGGTTCTCGATGCGGATGCCATAAGCGCCGGTTTTGTAATAGCCGGGCTCGTTGGACAGCACCATGCCCGGCTTCAGCGCCACCGCGCCGGTGCCCAGCTTGGAAATGCGCTGCGGCCCCTCATGCACCGACAGATACGACCCCACACCATGGCCGGTGCCGTGGTCGTAATCCAAACCCCGTTCCCACAGGGGGCGGCGGGCCAACACGTCCAGCTGACTGCCCGTGGTGCCCACCGGGAAGACCGCGCGGGCCAAGGCGATGTGGCCCTTGAGCACCAAGGTGAAGCGCTCGCGTTCCTCTGCCCCCGGAATTCCCACCGCCCCCTGCGCGCCCACAACCACTGTGCGGGTCACGTCGGTGGTGCCATCCAGATACTGGGCGCCGGAATCCAGCAGGAACAATTCGCCCGGTTCCAGCCGCCGGTTGGTCTTGGGGGTGGAGCGGTAATGAACGATGGCGCCATGGGGGCCGGAACCGGCGATGGTGGGGAAGGACAGGCCCTGGAAGTGCTGGCCCTCGCGGCGGAATTCCTCCAACCGGGCGGTGGCACCCAATTCATCCACCTGATCCTGGGTGGCGAGCCATGCGAAGAAGCGCACCAAGGCGGCGCCGTCGCGGCGATGGGCGGCGCGGGCGCCGTCCAGTTCCACCCGGTTCTTGCACGCCTTGGGCAAGGCGCAGGGGTCGGCGCCACGGTCCAGCTTGGCCCCCGATTGGGTCAAGCGATCCAGCACCGCATAGGCGGCCATGGCCGGGTCCACCCGCACCCGCTTGCCATCGCGGCCCAAGGCCTCCAGCGCATTGGTCAGATTGGCGGGCGGATGCACGGTGATTTCGGAACCAAGGGACAGGCCCGCCAGCTTGGCCGGTTCCATGAACAGATCCACGCTGGCATCGTCATGCAGGATGGCAAAGCCCAAGGGCAGCGGGGTATAGGCCACGTCGCCGCCGCGAATATTCAGCAACCACGCCACCGAGGCCGGGTCGGTCAGCACCGCCGCGTCCAACCGGTCCGTGGTCAACGCCGTGGCAAGCTCGGCGCGCTTTTCCGCCGAGGATTGCCCGGCGAATTCGAGGGCATGCAGCACCACCGGGGCCATGGGCGGCGCCGGTTGGTCCGCCCAAACGGCATCCAGCGGGTTGACATCATCACACGGCACCAATTGGGCACCGGCCCGCTCGGCGGTGAGGCGCAACGCCTCGATCTGGTCCCAGGTATGCAGCCAGGGGTCGAAGCCCAACCAGTCGCCGTCCTTCAGGCGCTCGCTCAGCCAGCGCGACGGCGGGCAATCGGCCATGGGCACCGGCTCGAACAGGGCGGTATCCACCTCTTGGCCCACTTGCAGGGTGTAGCGGCCATCCACGAACACCGCCGCCTGCTCGGTCAGCACTATGGCCAAACCAGCCGAGCCGGTGAAGCCGGTCAGCCACGCCAAACGCTGCGCCCGGCGCGAGACATATTCGCCCTGGTGTTCGTCGGCACGCGGAATGATGAAGCCGGCCAGATCGCGGCGGCCAAGCTCGGCCCGCAACGCGTTCAGGCGCTCAGGCCCGGCGGGACCGAAACCGCAATCGTCAGACATGGCTTATCCTTTTCGTCACACCTGAAATCTAGGGGTCTTCACGGATCATCGGGGAGTCTCCCTAGATTCACCACCAAGGGCACCAAGAACACCAAGACAGCGTTGCCGGAATGCACCTATACGGCCACCCGGCAGATAGCTTTGTGCCCTTGGTGGTAAATCTTGCGGTGGCAGCCCCGCGCGATGTCCCCCAAATCTAGGCGGCGTCCGCTTGGCCGGCAAGGGTGCCATCAGATGCTGTAATCCATCGCACTGGGCAGACGGGGCACGAATTCGCCACCCAGGATGTCCGCCAGCACCTTGAGGTCGGAGATGACGTCCAGCAGCACGGTCTCGGCACCGCCGCCCAACAGCGCGCCGTGGCCGCCACCGGGCAGCACCAGTTCCAGGCCGGTGCGGCCAATCTGGTCGATGGCGGTCTGGCAGCCGTGCAGGGGATAGCTGACCATGTAGGGCACCCCCATGGTGTCCATCAAAATGGCGGCGTCGATGGCATAGGCCGGGCCGCGCGGGTCGTCGGCGGGCGGATCGACGAAGACGAAATGGGGACGTTCGGGCCGGCCCAGGCGCGAGCGCAGGAACAAGAACCAATCATGGCTCCACAGCCGCACCCAGCCCCGTTCGCGCGCCGTCTTGGCCACTTCCATGATTGCGGGGTCCAAATCGTTGACGTCCATTTCGATGGCAAGCTGCGCCCCGCCCACCGAGGCCAGCACCCGCCCGGCCAGCACC
>JACMKT010000101.1 GCA_014380005.1 Rhodospirillales bacterium | reverse complement strand
GCGGCGGTGGCGATTTGGGTCTCGGTCGCGGCGGGGGCGCGGCGGGCCAGGGCCTTGGTCGGGGTGACCTCGCGCCGCACCGGCTCGGCATATTTGGAATTGCTGCGATCCGCCGGCAGGCCCTTGGTCAGGTCCTTGCGGGTATCGGCAGCGGCGGTCTTGTTGACCTCGGGGAATTCGCCCTTGGGCTTGGCCGGGGCGGCAACTTCGGTGCGGTCGCGGCCAGTGACCAGATCGCTGGCACCCTTGTACCATTCCACCGGGTTGATGGCGTCGGGAACCGACGAGCAGCCGGCAAGAAGGCCCACAACAAGCACAGCTTTGCCTGCCGTCAGCGCGCGGTCGCAGGTGCGACGGAAGTCCAGATCGAAACGACGCACCATGGTCTCGCTACCACCCCTTACGACGTAGGAAATCGACACTCGGCAAACTTTTACGGCAAGTTCACGTTTAACAGGACAGCGATCGAAAGTATATAGAACTATGTGGACGTTGCGAAGGGGCTGACGTGCCTTCCTTCCTACGTCCTTATCCCTTATGCGGTGTTGCCGCTGAGTGTGCATTAGCGTCTTTTAGCACCTTAACGAGGACTCATATGGCTGAAGAGATGGGCACAGATATCAAGCTGGTGGACGCCGCCGAGCTGTCCAAAGCGATGACCAACATCGCCGAGCGCAGCCAACGCATCGTCGCGGATTTCTTGAATCGTCAAGCGGCCGACCCGGCTGCTCCTAACCTCGATCCGCTCAACATCGGGAATGCGTTCCTGGAGATGACGGCGAAGATCATGTCGGACCCCACCAAGCTGGTGGAGGCCAATCTGCATCTTTGGCAGGATTACATGGCGCTGTGGCAAAACACCGCCATGCGCTTCCTGGGCGAGCATGCCGAGCCGGTGGCCAAGCCCGATGCGGCGGACCGCCGTTTCAAAGATGAAATGTGGGAAGACAACGAGATCTTCGATTTCATCAAGCAGTCCTATCTGCTGTCGGCGCGCTATATGCACGGCGTTGTGCACGGCGTCGAGGGCATGGACGAGCATACCGCCCAGAAGGTGGATTTCTATACGCGCCAGTTCGTCGACGCCATGGCGCCAAGCAACTTCGTGATGACCAATCCCGAGGTTTTGCGCGCCACCATCGAATCCGGCGGCGAAAATCTGGTCAAGGGCCTGAACAACCTGCTGGACGATCTTGAGCGCGGCAAAGGCAAGCTGGCTATCAAGATGACCGATTACGATGCCTTCAAGGTGGGCGAGAACATCGCCGTCACCCCGGGCAAGGTGGTCTATCAGAACGATCTGATGCAGTTGGTCCAGTACACCCCCACCACGCCGACGGTGCTGCAAAAGCCGTTGCTGGTGGTGCCGCCGTGGATCAACAAGTTCTACATCCTGGATCTGCGCCCCAAGAACAGCTTCATCAAATGGGCTGTGGATCAGGGCCACACCGTGTTCGTCATCTCGTGGGTGAACCCGGACGAGCATCTGGCCGCCAAGGGCTTTGCCGATTACATGATGGAAGGCCCGCTGGCCGCCCTGGATGCCATCGAAAAGGCCACCGGCGAGAAGCAGGTCAATGTGGTGGGCTATTGCCTGGGCGGCACCCTGACCGTGTGCACCCTGGCTTACATGGCGGCCAAGAACGACGATCGTATCGCCTCGGCCACCCTGTTCACCACCATGACCGACTTCAAGGAGCCGGGCGAGCTGGGCGTGTTCATCGACGAGGAACAGCTCACCAGCATCGAAGAGAAGATGAGTGAGCACGGCTTCCTTGATGGCCGCGACATGGCGATGACCTTCAACATGTTGCGCGCCAACGACCTGATCTGGTCGTTCGTGGTCAACAATTACCTGCTGGGCAAGGACCCGTTCCCGTTCGATCTGCTGTACTGGAACTCGGATTCCACCCGCATGCCTGCCGCCATGCACAGCTTCTATCTGCGCAAGATGTACCAGGAAAACCAGCTGGTCACTCCGGGCGGCATCAACCTCAACGGCGTCGATATCGATCTGTCCAAGATCAAGACGCCCATCTACATGCTGTCCACCCGTGAAGATCACATCGCGCCGTGGACCAGCACCTTCGCTTTGACCCAGAACACCTCGGGTCCGGTGAAGTTCGTCCTGGCGGCTTCGGGCCACATCGCCGGCGTGGTCAATCCCCCGGCGGCGGGCAAGTACTGCTATTGGACCAACGCCAAGAAGGTCAAGAACCCCGACACTTGGCTGAACGGCGCCAAGCAGGAAGAGGGCTCGTGGTGGCCGGATTGGCACGCCTGGACCGCCAAGTTCGGCGGCGATCAGGTGCCGGCCCGCGCTCCCGGCGAAGGCAAGCTGAAGGCGCTGGACGTGGCGCCGGGTTCCTACGTCAAGGCCCGCGCGGTCTAGGCTTTCTGGATTACGGTCCTAACAAAGCGGCGTCGGCTTCGGTCGGCGCCGCTTTTGTTTTGCCTGTGCGGAACGCCTTCCGGCATCCCACAGTGGCGTTGGCATATCATTTTAGGATCATGTTCCTTGACTTCTGGTGCATACAAGGTGTAGGAACAAACCATGATCATTCATGGGGAGAGGGCATATGGGCGGGTTTTCCAGCAGCAATCCGTTGGTCAAGGCGGGGGCCGCAGCAATTGACGTCTATACCGGCGTTCCGGTGGCAAGCACGGCTTTGGCGGTGTCCGAGGCCAGCGCGCAAAATCAGGCCAGCCAGGCCGCCGTGCAGGGCAATTACGACCGTCAGGCGGAATTGATGTCGCGTCAGCAGGCGCGACAGGTTCAGGACCGGCAGGATTTGCTGAAGCGGACCACGGCAACCCAGCGGGCGCGTTTGGGGGCCATGGGGATCGGCGGTGAAAACGGTTCGGCGGACGCGTTGATCAACGGGTTGCAGCGTCAGACCGCCACGGAAGTGGCCGACATTCAATCCGCCTTCGATATCAACATGTCCACCCTGGACTGGAACCGCCAGCGCCAGGAAGATCAGTTGGGCCAGCAGCGCCAGCAGCAATGGGCGTCCATGCTTGGGCCGGCGCTCAGTTCGGTGTTGCCCGGCAACAAGAAGAAGTCGCCGAAGAGCCAGAACCCCACGCCGCAGGAGGGGGAGTTTTTCAACCTGCTTTAGCGGCTTTCCACCCGCATCTTGTCGGCGATGATGACCGCATCGTCGCCGGCATTGATGACTTGGCGCACTGCCGTTGCGGCGGCACTGCGCATGGTTTCGGATGGGATGGTGCCGGCCAGCAGCACGCTGTAGCGGGTCTGATAGGCGTCGCGCCACCCGTTGCTGATGGCGACCGAGACCTTGATGTCACGCAAACTGGGTTCGCTGGCGAAGCGCCGTTTGATGTCGCGTTCCAAATCCTCGGCACTGCTGCCTTGGGCGGATTTCACCACCGAATTGGCCACCACTCCGGCAGGGCCGCAGCCGCTCAGCGCTAAGCACGCCAGAAAGACGGCGGCAATGGGTGTTGTCCGCATGGCCGCCCGTCTCATCTCAGCCCTCCGACGACTTTTTCTCGGTCGCGCGGGGATCGCCCTTGCGGTTCAGGAACACATTTACGACGTCGTCGTATTTGTTGTCGGCGCCGGACGCGGAATCAATGGCCCAGCCGATGCCGCCGCCCAGAATGATGTTGCCGAAGGTGGCGCCGGCGGTGCCGGATTTCAGCATGACGGTGCTGTCGTCATAGCCTTCCTTGGAGCATACCACCTGGATGTTGTGCTTGGTCTTCTCGATGACCAAGCCGCTGGGAGTGGTCACATTGCCGATGGTCAGGCCATTGCGGGTCAGGATGCAATTGGCCCCGGCGGGATTGGAGGTGAAGCTCAGGGTCTGAGACGTGCCCTCGATGATGGAGGAGCAACCCGTCGCCAAAACGGCAATGGCAACTGAACCCAGGACGCGACCAATCATTGCTTTTCCCCCATTGGATGAGGGGACTCAATCGCAGTTGATGAAAATAATTGCAAGGAGAAAGCGCCCAGAAAGGACAACTCAGCGTTTCCTGAGATAGATGTTCACCACGTCGCTATATTTGTTGTCGGCGCCGGACGCGGAATCCACGGCCCAACCAACGCCGCCCATGGCGGTGCCAAGAACAGCGTTTCCGAACGTGGCGCCGGCGGTGTCCGACTTCACCATCATGGTGCTGTCTTCATAGCCTTCCTTCGAGCACACCACTTGGATGTTGTGCTTGGTCTTCTCGATGGACAGCCGTCCCGGAGTGGTCACATTGCCGATGGGCAGGCCTTCGCGCGTCAAAGCGCAATTGGCCCCCTGCGGACTGGTGTTGAATGTCAGGATTTGTGTTGTCCCTTCGATGATGGCCGAGCAGCCGGTCATCACCGCGACAATGGCAAGCGAACCCAGAATGCGACCAATCATCGGCCTTCCCCCCAATGGACGAAAGATTTCAATCGCAGTTGACTGCATCAATTGCAAGAAGAAAGCCCCAAAGGGGAGTTCCCGCGCTCAAGCGCATGGCCAAGGCCATTGCGGCGGTGCACTACCCCGGAAGCGTGACCGCGCCTGCCTACTCTGACGCCCCGGTGGGGACCATATGGCGTGCAGTGGGGAATGGAACGACGGAGGGAGACATGCTGTATTGGGCCGCCGTTTTTCTGATTATCGCCATCGTTGCCGCTTTCTTCGGCTTCGGTGGAATCGCCAGTGCCGCCGGGGACATTGCCCAGGTGCTGTTCTTCATCTTCCTGGTGCTGTTCGTGGTGTCCATCGTCGTCGGCCTGTTCCGTGGCCGGCGGCCACGGATTTAGGCTCGATCAAAGAGCATAAGAGAGCGCGGGTTACGCCGCGCTCTCTGCGGCCTTGCGCTCCAGCACGGCGGTGAAGAAGCCGTCGGTGGCGTGGTTCAGAGGCGACAGGCGCAGCCACGGGCCGGTGACCGGGCTGGGTGTGCCCACCAGTTCAGCCCACAATGCGGGGACCGGGCGCACGGTATAGTCGGGATGGGTCGCCAGGAACGCCTCGATCTGCTGCTCGTTCTCTTCGGCCATGACCGAGCAGGTGGCATAGATCAGCCGTCCGCCCGGCTTCACCAGCCGTGATGCGCTTTCCAGAATGTCCTTCTGGCGCACCACCAGTTCCAGCAGATCGGTCTCGGACAATTGCCATTTGGCGTCCGGGTTGCGGCGCCAGGTGCCGGTGCCGGTGCACGGCGCGTCCACCAGCACGCGGTCATAGCTGCCGGCGCTGCGCTTGATCCACTTGTCGGATTCGCCCGAGATCACCCGCCGCGTCACGTTGTGGACGCCGTTGCGGCGGAAGCGTTCTTGCGCCTTGTCCACCCGCCATTCCGCCACGTCGCAGGCTAGCAGGCGGCCCTTGTTCTGCATGAAGGCGGCCAGGGCCAGGGTCTTGCCGCCGGCACCGGCGCAGTAATCCACCACGGCGTGGCCGGGCTGGGCATTGGCGAGCACCGCCACCAGCTGCGAGCCCTCGTCCTGGACCTCGATCAGGCCGTTGCGCCACGCCTGCACCTGAACCAAGGCGATGCGGCTTTTCAGGCGCAGGCCCAGGGGTGACAGCGGGGTCGGCTCGGCGGCGATGCCTTCCTTTTTCAAGGCGATGATGGCTTCTTCCCGCGTGGCCTTCAGGGTGTTGACGCGCAAATCCAGCGGCGCTTCGTCGCGCATGGCGGCCACTTCGCGCGGCATGGCCTCGCCCCACAGGGCTTCCAGCCGGGGCTGCAGCCATTCGGGGAACTCGCCTTTAACCCAAGCCGGCATGTCGTGATGGAAGATGTCCTTGCCCTTCAGCCGCTCCATCATCTTCCATTCTTCCTTGCCGGGCGGCGGGGCGGAATGGGCACCACGGAACATGTCGCTGGTCACCTCTGTGCCTTCAAAGGCCAGATCGGCGAAGACGCGGGCGCGGGCGTCGATGGGGAATTCCACATGGGCCAGCCACCAATCGATACGCGCCTTGCGCCGTAGCACCCGCCACACCGTATCGGCCACGGCGCGGCGGTCCTTGGAGCCAATGAATCGCCGGCTTTTGAAGTAAAGCGACGCCACCTGATCGGCGGGACGGGGAGAAATCTCGATCTCGTCGAGAAGCTCAATGGCGGCGGCGAGGCGGGCGGCGGGGGTCATAGGCTCGGGATCCGTTCGAAAAAACCAAACCCTCCCTTGGCGGATGCCAAGGGAGGGCAGGGTGGGGCATGGATGCTAAACGCTACTCGCTCTTGTAGTTCGGCGCTTCCTTGGTGATGGAAACGTCGTGCACATGGCTTTCACGCAAGCCCGCCGAGGTGATGCGGCGGAAAGTGCACTTGGTTTGCATGTCCGGGATGGTGGCGTTGCCGGTATAGCCCATGGACGCGCGCAGGCCGCCGATCAATTGGTGGATGACGTTGGACACCGGGCCCTTGAACGGCACGCGGCCTTCGACGCCTTCTGGCACCAGTTTCAGGCTGTCGTTCACGTCGGCCTGGAAATAGCGGTCGGCGGACCCCCGCGCCATGGCCCCGATGGAGCCCATGCCGCGATAGGATTTGTACGAACGGCCCTGGAACAGGAACACCTCGCCCGGGCTTTCCTCGGTGCCGGCCAGCAGCGAGCCGACCATGACGCAATCGGCACCGGCGGCGATGGCCTTGGCCAGATCGCCCGAGTACTTCACGCCGCCATCGGCGATCAGGCAGATGCCGGCCTTGCGGGTCACTTCCGCCACTTCCATGATGGCCGAAAGCTGGGGCACGCCCACGCCGGCCACCATGCGGGTGGTGCAGATGGTGCCCGGACCGATCCCCACCTTGACCGCATCGGCACCGGCATCGGCCAGGGCGCGGGCGGCTTCGGGGGTGGCGATGTTGCCGCCGACCACTTGGGCGTTGGGGGACAGCCGCTTGATCAGGCGCACGGTTTCGATGACGCCGCTGGAATGGCCGTGGGCGGTATCGACCACGATCAGATCAACGCCGGCTTCCAGCAGGGCTTCCGCCCGCTGGATGCCGTCAGGCCCGACGCCGGTGGCGGCGGCCACGCGCAGGCGGCCCTTCTCGTCCTTGCAGGCGTTGGGATGGGCCTTGGCCTTCTCGATGTCCTTGACCGTGATCAGGCCGGTACAGCGATAATCGCCATCCACCACCAGCAGCTTTTCGATGCGGTGCTGGTGCAGCAGGCGCTTGGCCTCTTCCTTTTCCACGCCTTCACGCACGGTGATCAGCGTATCGCGGGTCATCAGCTCGGCCACCGGCTGGTGAACGTCGGAGGCGAAGCGTACATCGCGGTTGGTCAGGATGCCCACCAGCTTGCCCGAGCCGCGCTCGACCACCGGAATGCCGGAGATACGGAAATCCGCCATCAGGCGCAGGGCTTCGGCCAAGGGTTGGTCGGGGTGGATGGTGATGGGATTGACCACCATGCCAGACTCAAACTTCTTGACCTGCCGGACTTCGTAGGCCTGGGCCTGGATGTCCAAATTCTTGTGAATAACGCCGATGCCGCCGGCCTGAGCCAAAGCGATAGCCAGACGCGCTTCCGTGACCGTATCCATGGCCGCCGAGGCCAGCGGGATGCCGAGTTCGATGGAGCGGGTGATGCGGGAGCGGGTATTGACCTGCGCAGGCAACACGTCCGATTCCGCTGGGACCAGCAGAACATCGTCGAACGTGAGGGCTTCCTTGATTTCCATGCCACCTCCGGGGAGTAGTGGCGCGCCATCATACACAATATGGCCTGTCTCTCAAGCACGCCATGGCAGCAAGTTCAAGATGGATGTGGTAATATGATGAATTGGTGCGAAGGGCCTTGCGATAGGTCGCCCCCAGTTTTGCCCGTGAATGGCAGACCTGTCCATGAATGCCCCCAGCGATAGCATAGGGAGGTTGCCATGCGCTCGTCCGAGACCTGGGTCTGTGTATCCGATGGTGCCCACGCCCAATTCTATCACTGCGACGCGCCCGCCTATGCCCTGGA
The DNA here is from genome assembly GCA_014380005.1 of Rhodospirillales bacterium. GTDB lineage: Bacteria > Pseudomonadota > Alphaproteobacteria > Rhodospirillales > Magnetospirillaceae > Magnetospirillum. The sequence continues at coordinate 33,281 of JACMKT010000101.1, read as the reverse complement.
GCCGGTCATGGGCTTCGGCATCCCCGGTAGCGGCCGCACTTTCGCCGACCGCTTGGCCGGTCAGCTCGACCGTGCTGCCCGCACCAGCCTGTTCCGCCAACTCGTCATGGTCGGCCCCGAGCCGGTGCTGCGCGACGTGAAAGTCAGCATGGCCCCGGAAACCCTGTCCATGGTGGTGGGGGCGCTGGAAAAGAACCTCAGCAAGGCCACACCGCGCGAGTTGGAGGCGCATCTGAGTGAGATGCTGCCGCACTGAGTTTTTTTTACACGAATGAACACGAATAGACACGAATAAGTAATTTCGACTTACTTACCATTCGTGTTTATTTGTGTTCATTCGTGTAAAAATTAATCCGCCTCGTCCTCACCCGCAACGTCTTCGCGCACGCCCTTGAACCCGGTGGCGACCACATAGGTCTCCGCCGATTCCTTGCGGCTGGCCGGGGGCTTGGCGTGACGGACCAGGGTGAAGTTCTTCTTCAGCATGTCCAGCAGCCCCTTTTCCGTGCCGCCCTGGAACACCTTGGCGACGAAGGTGCCGCCGGGGGCCAGCACTTCCAGGGCGAAATGCAGCGCCACTTCCACCAAACCGATGATGCGCAGATGGTCGGTGGGCGGGTGGCCGGTGGTGGGGGCGGCCATGTCGGACACCACCACGTCGGCGGGGCCGCCCAGGGCGTCCTTCAGCCGGTCCGGCGAATCGTCGGCCAGGAAGTCGCCCTGCATGGAGATGGCACCGGGCACCGGATCGTATTCCAGGATGTCCATGCCGACCACCTTGCCGTGCGTTCCCACGCGGGCCACGGCCACCTGGGTCCAGCCACCGGGAGCGGCGCCCAGATCGACCACGCGCAGGCCGGGCTTGAGGATGTGGAAGCGGTCGTCCAGTTCCAACAGCTTGAACGCGGCGCGCGAGCGATAGCCCTGCTTGCGGGCCTCGTGCACATAGGGGTCGTTGAGCTGCCGCTGCAGCCAGCGGGTGGAAGACGGCTTGCGCTTCTTGGCGGTCTTGACCTTTTCGAACAGCATGCGGCTGCCCGTACTGGCAACGCCCCCGCGTCCGCTGTTGGGCTTGGTCGGTTTGGTAGCCATTAAACTTCTCCTAAGGCGGGACGGCGCGCGTCCTCGCCCATCATGGACAGCAGCAGCCCTTCGCGCACGCCCCGGTCGGCCACCCGCAAGGATGCCAGCGGCCACAAGCGGCACATGGCTTCCAGGATGGCACAGCCGGCCAGCACCAGATCGGCCCGTTCGGGGCCGATGCAGGGGTGGCGCGCGCGGTCAGCCGCATTCATGGCGTTCAGCCGTGCGGTGACGGCGGCAATATTGTCGAAATGCAGATCCACACCGTCCACCAAGGCGCGCTCATAGCGCTCCAGGTTCAAGTGCAGGGCGGCCAAGGTGGTGACGGTGCCCGAGGTGCCCAGCATCTGCACGCTGCCGTCCACCAGCCGGCGCGAGATATCGTGGCGCGCCTCGAACGGCGCCAGCCGCAGGCTGATATCGGCCACCGTGGCGGCATAGCCCTCAGGGGTGTTCAGCCGTTCGCCCATTTCCTCGGCCAGGGTGACCACGCCCACGGGCAGGGATTGCACCCCCATGACGCGGTGTGAGCCGGCGGTGTTCTTGACCCAGACCAGTTCGGTTGAGCCGCCGCCGATGTCGAACACCAGCGCCCACGGCATTTCGGGCCGCATGAGCGAGGCGCAGCCGCCCAGGGCCAACCCGGCTTCTTCTTCGGCCGAGATGATGTCCAGGGCCAGCCCGGTCTGGGTGGCGACGCGGGCGGCAAAATCGGCGTGATTGGCGGCGCGGCGGCAGGCCTCGGTGGCGACCAGACGCACGCGGGTGACCCGGTTGCGCACCATCTTGTCGGCGCAGGCCCGCAACGCCACCACCGTGCGCGCCATGGCATCCTCGGACAACACCCCGCTGGTCGCCAATCCCTCGCCCAGCCGGGTGATGCGCGAAAAGGCGTCGATCACCCGGAACCCCCGGGCAAGCGGACGCGCCACCAGCATGCGGCAATTGTTGGTGCCCAAATCAAGCGCGGCATAGATGGCATCGCCGGGCGACGGCGGCAGAGGCGGAACGAAACTCAACGGAAGGCTCACGATCACACTACAGTTGGCACACTACGGTTGGCACACTACGTTTGGCGCCGGCATCGGCTGGGGAGGACACCCCCAATGTTACCCGCCAAAACCCGGCGCCCCCAAGGAAAATGTCAGCCTCGCCCCAACGCCATTCCTAAACCGACCCAAGCGCGCAATTTTTCCCTTCCCAAGCCCCAATTTCTTATGTAAAAGGTGCGCCTCTCGCGACGGACCGGCCCTTACCAAGGTGCCCCCACCCGCCGCACCGGCAAGCGCCGCTTGTTGGGGGATCGTCTAACGGTAGGACAGCGGACTCTGACTCCGCCAGTCTAGGTTCGAATCCTAGTCCCCCAGCCACCATTTTTTCCAATAAAATCAAAGATTTAGCTGTCCAGTTTAAGGCTGGTTTTCGGCTTCCTGGCCATTCCCATCCGTTCCCTTGGATTCCCTAGTGATTCCAACGGTTTACGTTTGGGTTCCCGACCATTCCCATCCGTTTCCGGAAATTCTATGCAGCAGAAATGCAGCAGATTTGGCGCTGGGGGTTCCTGAGGCGTTCGCTTCAGTGGTGCCGATCTGTTCACGGTGTGGGGCGTTATCTGGCGGTGGCCAGGTGGTCTGCTAAGCGAGGCACTGACGGGCGAGAGATCTTCACCAAGATTGCTTCCTCGCATCCCCGCAGGTCATGGAGATGCTCAGCGTTCCCGTTCATTGCCTTCTTGCGGCGCATTATGTGTGCAAACCGCTCCTCATGACCAACGACGGCGGCGCTGTCCGGCGTCACCGACAGGTCGCATGGCGCCCTGGTGGTGGGGGGGGGCTAGGTCGAGCAATTTGATAGGATGGATACTGCAATAAGCGAGAAAAAAGCCACATAAATTAGAAAAACAAAATATTTATTCCATAGTGTCTTGATTGCCCAGAAAACGGGAGATGATCTCGCGCTATCAAGCTCGCTCTTTAACGAGTCTATCCGCCTATCTATCTGTCTATTTTCGCATTTTAGATCGTATTCTCTGCAAATGAAGCCGTGGATATATTCGCGTATCCCCAACTCTGTTATGTTTTCCTTCCAATTGTCGACCGTAGCTAAATCCTCAACAAACATTGGAAGGGAGGTGCCCTCGTTATGAGTGGGGTCAGTGTAGTTAAACCTTATGTTGAACTTCTCGTAAAAGCGATTTCGGCGCTCCTTGTTGAATGCTTGGTGAGATAAGAGGGATATGGGGTTTACCCTTGCTCCTGGCCAGCGTTTAGCCCAAGTGACAATTTCATTCATCAAATACGTCCCAATGCGTTGCCCTTCCAACCCTTGAAGGTCGAGAAACACCGCGCCACTGGAACCAGACGGGGAAGTTAGAGAAACTGCATTGTGGTAGCGCGAATAACTTCCATAAAATGTCCCTGAATGCCTTTCTCTCTGATATGCGGTCGTGGAAAAACGCTCATAGTGCATAGTTATTCTTGAATTATCTGGTGTGTTCTCTTCAATTCTCTCAACAATCAGCCAAGCGATAGGGGGATTGTCCGGCGTCTCCTTGGCGCGAATTTCTAGAATATTTATTCGTGGCTTTACATTTTTGCCATCAACGTAATGGTTATCAAATGAGGGGAGCATCCGAATATCCGCTGTCGGTTTGATCGCCCGCCCTAATGGGGCTGGGAGCCTTTGTTGATCCAATAGAAGCCGTCATCGTGCATGAAGACCTTGAACCCAGCCCTGCGGGCGAAGTCGGTCAGCTTCCCCGGCGGCTTCAAGCCTAACCCCTTCAGACGCATGCCGATGTCGGCCGCCTTCACGGGGCCTTCGGACAGCGCTGCCAGGATCAGGTTGAATGCTGGCGGTGCACTAGCGGTGGCGCTCTCCACGTTCTCGACGTCAGGCGGCATCCCAGCCACCGCGTATATCCCAGCCTCGCACAGCCGGTTCGCCAGGGCCATGAAGCGTCGGTCGGCTGAGACGATGAAGACGCGCTCTGGACGCTCCTCATTCGACTGGGCCATGAACTGCCCGGCGCGTAGCACCAGGTCAATGTCGGCAGCCTCGCGCAGGGGAAGAGCCACTGTGGCTGTGATCGAGACGCCCAATGCCGCGCATGCCTGCTGCCATGCCCGCACGGCCTTGGCGTTGCCGAAGATCTCGATGACGCCCCGTGTTCCCCAGCTATGCGCGCGGGCAGAGGAAATCTGATCTGCGTCGATCAAAAAGACGGTATGGCCGATACCCAAGACACGCCCCTGAGGTCGAATGGAAACGGCATTCTAGGCGGTGCGCCAAAAGGGTACAACGGAAGGCGTGAACGCCATCGACGTCATTACGCAGCGTGTCCCCGTCATTCGATGCTGCTGTAATCAGCCTGTTGGATCATCTTCCAAAGCGGCAAGGCCTCGCTGATACGGTCTGAACTCACCAATGGCGCAAACCAGTTCGGCCGTAGCGGCGCCCGCAGCTGCACGATCTCTCGTTCATCGATCGTGTGTTCGGCATAGTAGCGAGCGAACATATTGCTGAGCGTGCCGATCATTTCGAAGCCCTGGTTCAGCCGTTCTCTCGGCTCCCAGGTGAACTCGATTGCCTCCAGGCGATCACCTTCCATGATGACCTCCGGACCAGATTCTTCCCATTGCCCGTGCTGAATGAAAATCCAGGCAATCTCCTGGTCAGCCGCATCCGTCACTTCCTTATCAGCGCAGAAGACCTGCGCCTTGCCGATTGTGAACAGAGCGGTACCGTCCGATGTGCGCCCCCCCCCAGCTTAGACGCCAAATTAAGTGGGTGCCCCAGCAGCGTGCAGAGACGGCTGACAATAGATAGGGGATCATGCTTCACAGCGACCTCCCTTTCGTGCGCAGACGGGAACTGAGCACCGTCATCGGCGTCACTCCGGCCTAGCGTCTGGGCAGGGCGCCGAACCAACCTGACTGGGCCGGGAGGGGAAGGGCGGGTTTGGGATGAGTGGGGTGGCAAAGCGGCCCATTGAATTAAGTGCAGTGTCACCGTATCCCATGGAAGGATGGGGCGGTCGTCGGTAATGCGAACTTTACCCGCATAAAGCCCTCGGTTATCGTTCCCCGAGGGAGTTCATTGCGAAGCTCCAGACCCCGTAAGGACGTGTCCGACTTTTAGAAGGTTACAGCATCCACAAAACAACGTTAGGTATCGCAATGCCCGCCCCCGACGAATGCGCAGACGACTTCCTAAATGCAGTGCTGCTCAAAACGAGTGAAATAACATTTCTATTCGGCGCTGGCGCTTCAATGCCGGTGCCAACCCGAATTCCAACGGTGTTTACCTTCTATGACCGGCTTATGCATGTGGCTGAAATTAGGGACGAGCTAGCGGCAGTTCTGTGGAAAAAAATTCGAACAATTCGCCCCCAGCCTAGATTCGAGGTCCTTATAAATCAGTTTCGACAAATTGATACATCGCTTAAATTTGCTGATATTTTTAACGTCAAATCTTTTAATTCAATTCATGCATTCATTTATAGAGCCATAAATCACGGCGCTGTAGCGATAACTACTAATTTCGATGAATGCGTTGAGCAATCCGGCCTTGGAGAAGAATTGGTCGTTGCCTACGATGGGAGAGACCTTGCTGGACCGGACAATCGACCCGCCTTGTACAAGCCCCACGGTACGATTTCACGCAATAGGCAATGCCTTGTAATAACTGACGAAGCGTTGTCAAAAACAAACAATGGATTTGCTTCTCTTCCAAATTGGCGGGCGACATTACTTAATGCAATAAATGCAAAGACGCTTGTTGTCATTGGATACTCTGGGTATGATGACTTTGACATCACACCGATACTGGCGTCATCCAATCCGAAACAGGTGATATGGATTCAGCATGACTGTAGCAAGGTTACTCACAGCAGCGGCGACGGAATTTTCGAGCGAATGCGAGAAGCACTAGCCGGGAAGCAGGTCGTGGCTATCAAGGGGGACTTTGAAGACTTCATTCACAGGTACCACGGAACATGGAGAAGTACAGCCGAGAATGCGATTGTCTTAGGGCGTGTCGTCAGTTGAGCCAGAATAGCGCCGAAACGAGTTGGACCGCCGCGAGGAATGTGCTGGCAAGTTTGTCGTAGCGGGTTGCGATGGCCCGGAAGCCTTTGAGTTTACAGAAGAAACGTTCGACCATGTTCCGCTCTCGATAGAGGGCAAAGTCTGTCTCGCGTTTTATGAGGCGATTGGCCTTGGGCGGTATGACGGGAGTGATTCCACGTTCGACCAGGACCTCAATCAAGGCATCTGCGTCGTAAGCCTTGTCTGCGAGGAAGGCTTTGGGATCGACCTCCTCAAGCAAAGGCTCGGCCTGACCGAGATCAGAGGCTTGCCCTGGTGTGAGCGATATCGCAACTGGATTGCCAAGAGCATCGACGATGACGTGGATTTTGGTAGTCAGCCCGCCTCGGGATCGGCCGATGGCTTGGCAGTCCCCCCTTTTTTCCGCGCCCCGGCACTATGCTGATGGGCACGGACAATGGTGGAGTCCAGCATCATATATTCGTTGTCGCAATCTTCCGCTAATGCCTTGAAGATGCGCTCGAAAACACCGCTTTCGCACCATCGCCGGAGCCGCTTGTGCGTGTTCTTCCAATCGCCAAAGCGGGCGGGAAGATCGCGCCACGGGATGCCAGCACGGTAGCGATAAAGAACCGCTTCGACGAACAGGCGGTTGTCCGCCGCCGTTCCACCCACATGCCCCTCTCGGCCGGGGAGAAAATTCTTGATCCGCTCCCATTGATCGTCTCGCAGCCCATAACGACGCATCGGTCGGCCCTCCAATTTGCCGACTGCCTATGAATCACCGATTTCGCCTCTTGGGAATCCCCTAACTGACGACACACCCTAAGGCATGAAGCAACCAGCCGTTTTTTTGAGCGTGGCCTGGATATGATGGAAGTGGCATCAATTACTGGGCACAAGTCACTGTCGATGTTGAAGCGCTACACGCATTTGAGGGCGCGGGATTTAGCAAAAAAATTAGCCTGATGCGCTTTTTGCACTTGCTGCGAGTGAGTAACGTATTTACCGTCGCAGATGAGGATATCCAGACTCGGCGGTCATGTGGTGACGTGCCGGGGGATCCTGAGGAGCTGGCGTGAAAAACCGACGCGCAGCCCGCCTCTCTGGTCCTGCTGCAACGTTAAGGTGAGTATTGCCCGGGAGCCGGGACAATGCAGCGGGGCGGAGACAGACGGACTCTGTCTCATGTCGGAAAATAAACCGCAATATTTGTCGATTGCTGCAGTTGCAAAGGTTCTGAGCGTTTCGCGGTGGACCGTCTCACGCATTATTGACGATGGCGAGCTCATCGCCGAAGAGCATCGCGGCAGCATTCGAATTTCAGTTCGTGACTTCGACGAATATGTCGCGCGCAAGCGTGCGGCAGCTATCAAAGCTGCCGAGGATCGGCGGCAGGCAAAGTCCGTAACGATGGTTCGCCCCGTCGGGCGGCCGCGCAAGGTTGAAGTGAAATCCGACAGCGCGCCTAAGCGCCCCGTCGGGCGGCCGCGCAAAGATCAGTCGGCACTTGCCGCTGACGCCCGCTAATCCCCCGCACCAGGTAGGCACTGATGCAGGGGACTGCGCGCGCGGCCGAAGCCGCAAGCCATGGCATGCAGGGCATGCCGAGGCATTCATTTGCCCACTCCACCTATGATGAGGTCAACAGCACACTCGTCCACACCCGCCCCCCCCATCCACACCAGCCGCTTATACCTGCTGGCCTGCGCCCTGAAGACCTTGTTTGACGATGATCGCGTCGGCGCTGACGAAATCGCTGTCTTCGTGGCCATGCAGTGTCATGCAGACAAAACCGCTCATTGCCACCCTGCCCAAGGCACAATGGCCCATAAACTTAGAAAGTCGCGCTCATGGGTGAATGAGCGCGTGAAGCGATTGGGTGAATGCTGTTTCGACCGCTAGGACCACGGCGGGTCGGAGCCAGGGGTTTCGGCTGGTTTTGATTGCGGCTAGCAAACGGTCTTCGTCGCCGGAGTGGAGACGAACATCACGAGCGTCGTTGACCTGCGGACGGCGCACATCCGAAATAGGGTTCTCGACCATCCCGTAGGCCTTGCGAACGGCCTCAATCGCGCTGTGCAGTAAGGCCCAGTTCTCGCTTAACAGTGTCCGGCGATACCTCTTCCAGGCGTCGGTGCATGAAGTCTTCGAAATGATGTGTCTTGAGGTTCGCAAGGGAGTAGGAGCACAGGGAGGGTTCTTCGCGGAGGAAGCGTCTAAGGCGGAGAATTTCAGCTTCGCCGCCTTTGTGTGTAGGGGCTACGCGCTGAATGTAGCTTTCAATGACCTGGTTCAGCGTGGTTCGCTCTGCCTTGGACCGGTCGACATGGACGCCACGGATCATCTCTGCTTCAATGACCTTACCCCAATCCTCGGCGGCCTTGCGGCTTTCAAAGGTCTTGGATTGGATGGGGGAAGCCTCGGCGCCGGATCTTGGCCTGCCAGCCAATAACCTCGTCCTTGTCATTTTTTCGCGAAACGACCGTTGCCATCGTCGGATCTCCGGGGACACTTTGTCAGCGTCACTGTCCCGGATTTGTCCCCGAAAATCATTGGCTTTTTTCAGGCTAGTGCCTGCCCTGTCGCGGGAAGCCTGGATTTCTGCGGGGAAAGCTTGGTGCACCCGACTGGATTCGAACCAGTGGCCTCTGCCTTCGGAGGGCTCTGCTCGATTGCATGCTCCGCAGTTTTCTTAGGGTTTAAGCCGTTGTCAAACTGGTTAATCGCGGTTCGTTCCGCGACATCCCCCTTGGTTAGGGGGATGTAAAGGGGATGGTCGGGGCCATATCCAGACATTCATCCATGCCGTATCCCGCCGCCGCAGCCTACATTCTGGCCGACGTTGAAGAAGCGCGTCGCAGGCTTCGGCATCGGTTTCAACGGGTTTGAGGTATGGGGCGCAGAATGATTGCGGTGACGGCTTGGCGAGTTCCGGCAACAAGAGTTTGATTGGCTCGGTTGTCACGCACCGAGCAAGCAACTTCGGCCAACCAAAACCATTGCCAAACTCGCCAACCGCATCGCCAAAAAACTCCGAAGACCGGCGGCTCGCCTACGAACTGGTCGAACCCGCCCAGGACCCGTGGCAAACCTAGTGGTCGATCCAGCAGGCGTTGGAGCGCGTTCTCGATCGCCGCGTCGATCTGCATGACCTGTCCGAGATCAAGCTGTTTGCGATCCCGGTCGAGGTTTGGCGGAGCGACCTCCAATGATCTTCCCGGCCAAGCGCGGCGGGCCTAAAAGGGAGCGCCGCCCATCCCGCGCCGCCGGGAAAAATGATGGCGACCGCGCCGGACGAAGGCCGGCGGGCCGCCTGCGGCCGCGTCAGCGGGCGCTGGGGTGGGGTGGCAGCGAGAAGAGATAACCTCCCCTGCACCTTAATCTTAATGAGCCTGCCAATTGGCCGCCAGCACCGGCGCAAGACTTGCCTGCTGATCCGGCGTCATTGCCGTTTCCCCGAATGCCGGAGGCGCGAATGCCGCCATGGCGGCAACCAGGGGATTCACCGCGTCGGCACCGATGAAATAGCCGTCTGCCACCTCGATGGCATCCACGCGATGGCCGCCTTCTGCGTACCAGTCCAGAACCGTGGCGGAATCGGTGGTGCCGATGACAGAGGCCTTGAGGTCGTTGCCCACACGCTCAAACCACAGATGTTGGTGGTCGATGCCTTGGAACACTAATTGATCGCCACTGCCCTGTTGGCCGCGATTGTCGATCATGTCAGCACCGCCGCCAGGCTCCAGCCAATAGGTATCGCGGCCAGCCCCACCGATCAGGGTGTCGGCACCCGATCCACCGGCCAACGTGTCGTTGCCCGCACCGCCGTCCAGACGTTCTGCCTGACCGTCGCCCATAAGAACGTCGTCGCCGCTTCCGCCCAACCAGCCTGCGGTGCCCACAGTGGCACAGACAAGGCCTTGGCTGCTGCCGTCGCCGCTGCGCCATACCAGGACGTAACCGCCATCGATTTGCGGCAGGATTTGAACCGGCATGGCAGCCGTCGGAAGTGACGAGGTAGAACCGTATAAATTTGCGATGGATGTCCCCACCGCCTTCGGAGCATCAAGCGCCAGTCCCATGCCGTCGAAGGTTTGCACCATTATGGTCGATGGGGCAGTGGTGGTGGACCGCACATGCCAAGCGGCAATGAACCCACCATCGGCCGTGGGCGCAATGGACGGCAGGGCACGGATTCCGTCCGCGGCACTGCCCAAGGCAAATACAGGGCCGGCCCACGTCCCGTCCGGTGCCATGACGTGCCCGCCCAAACTCGATACTGCAAAGCCCGAGGTATAGCTGCGCTCGGACCAAAGCAGGGCAACGCTGCCATCGGCGAGCACATAGGAGTTGATTTCCGGCACTTCGAGCGACGTTGCAGCCACGGATTCCGCTCCGGCAGGAGTGCCGTCGGCGTTGAACCGGCGTACAACCACGTCGGACCTGCCGGAAATGCCGGTGCTGCGCAGCCAGGTCACCATGAAGCTGCCGTCATCAAAGGTGACCAGTTTGGGCGTCGTCGTTCCGGCGGCTGCCCCCGACTCCACATGGAATGTGGAGCCAAGAGACGCACCGCTGGCCGAGTACCGCTGAGCCAGCAGGCCCGAACAAATGTTATTGGGGCCAACCTCCATCCACACGGCCATATAGCTGCCGTCCCGGAAGGTTTGGAAATCCCCCATAGTGCCCGCGACCGTTGTCTGCGCCCCCTGGGCAATCCCCTCGGCATTAAAGCTACCGATGGCAACCCCCTGAGAGGAAGAGAACATGGCGACGAAACCGCCGTGTTCTAGAGCTTTCAGACGGATGCGGGAGTACGAGACGTTGGTGGCCGCGTTGAGACGAACTTCGCCCCCGGCCTTAGTTCCATCAGCCGCGTAGACCTGAGCGTACATACTATAATCGCTGGATTGCCATCCGACCACATAACCGCCATCGGCCAAAGCGGCCACCTGCGGCATTATCTGGTTACCAGCCAAGTTAGTGTTGACTGCGCCATCCACGCCGATTGGCCGCCCGGCGGCGTCATACCGGCGGCTGTAGATGTCGTAGCCATTACCGTTGGTATTGTTGTTATGCCAAACCACCACGAACCCGCCATCGGCAAGCCGCGCCGAGGATTCGAACGACTGAATGCCGGTAGCATCCACATTGATCCGGGTAGGCGCATTGGTTCCGGTGGTGTGCACCGGCGTCACGGTCATGGTGCCTGTGCGTTCCACTTGGTTGCCTGCCGTGTCGGTGACCCGGTAGGTGAACACATCGGTGCCGGTGAAGTCCAAATCGGCACGATAGCTGTAGCTGCCGTCCAAGCCCAACGACACCGTCCCATGAGCCGGGCCGTTCGCCAGAGCGTAGGTCAATTCCTCTCCGGCCTGATTGCCGATCGGCAATGCGCCGCCGACCCAGCCGCCCATGGAGGTGGTCGCGGTTACATCGCCGACGGACCACGGATCGATGACGCTGGCCACCTCCACCAGGACAGTGGAGGAACTGGTCACACCCAAGGAGTCCGTGACGTCCACAGTAAAGGACGCGCGGCCATGGAAGTTGGGAATGGGCGTGAAGATCACATTACCCTCAGCGTCCAGCGCCACGGTGCCACCGGCACTGCCGCCCAGGGCTGCAAGCGTCGATGATGGGTCCGTCAACACATCGGTGATGGGGATCAGAACCGCCGCGTCTTCCGCCGTCGAGAACAACGCGCAAACGTTAACCTGAACAATGCGGGTGACGCTGCCGCCATGACCGTCATCGATGACGCAAGAGAACTGGGCCATGCCATGGAACCCTGGGGCAGGTGTAAAAGTCACCTGCCCGTCGGCACCCAGAGCCACCGCACCTCCCACCGCCTCGCCGACCTGAACAACCGCCAGCGCATCGTGCTCAATATCGATGATCCCGGCCAGCAAGGTGGCGGAAGCGATGGAAAGCGCCTCATCCTGCCCGCTTGCCAGCGTAATGCTCGCCGCAACGGGAGCATCGTTGACCGGCGCAATGGCGATCTTTGCCGTGCGGGTCACAGTGCCGCCCATGGCATCGGCGATGGTGAAGCTGAAGCTCACCTCTCCGGCGAAATTGGCCGTAGGGGTGAACACCACATTACCATTGACGTCGCACGCGACAGTGCCGCCCACGGCGTTACCCACCGAGGCCAATGACAGCGCGTCACCCTCGGCGTCCGTCGCCCCCGCCAGCAGATCAGCGGCGGCGATGGTCAGCGGGGAATCCTCGACACCGGCGAAGGCTTTGTTCTCCGCCGTCGGGGCTATGTTGGGGGTGACATTGATGGGGACGTAGCCGTTACTGAACCCGTAGGCCGAATCGCGCAGGCCATAGCGCACATCCGCCTGGCCAATGAAGCCCGGTGCCGCAGTGAACGTCAGGTTGCCCTGCCCGTCATCGGTCAAGGTGCCGCCAGAGTGCGCAGTGACGTACCACATGTTGAGTGCGTCGCCGTCGAATTCCCGGTCGTTGGCGAGAAGCGAGGCCTTGGTGAAGGTGAGCGAGCTGCCCGCGCGCACGGTCAACGTATCCCGCCCTGCCATGGGCCGGTTGTTACCGTCCAGGTAAACGATGCGGTCGTCGAACCGGAGCTCTTCGACCCCGCTCACGCGGTCGACGCCATCGATGCCCGAGACCTCGACCATGCCATCGGCCATGCGGTTGATCTGATAGTCCAGCACCGAGCCCGAAAACACCGCGTAGTCCCGGCCGGCCCCGCCGATCAGCGTGTCGTTGCCGCTGCCGCCCACCAGCACGTCGCCCATGGCGCCGCCTTCGAGCATATCGTTGCCGTTGCCGCCCACCAGCGAACCAGAGCCGATGATGTGGTCGTCGCCACTGCCGCCGCGATAGAGCGTTCCATCCTTGGAGAACATCTGAGTCATCTGGATGGCCGGGCCAGTGCCTACATCCAGCTGCGCGGCCACTAGAAATGCGCCATCGGCGCAGGGCTCCAGGGTGACGTCAGACAACGTCTGCGAACCGCCCAGCCGCTCTTCAGGGCCGATCGGCTGCAGATCGGCCGTATAGCGCTGGAGCGAGACATAGCTGGTGTCATCCGGCTGGTTGCGCCGGAACAGCGCCACCAAGCTGCCGTCGGAAAGGGCATGGATCCGCGCGTCCGCCACGCCCGAAACCGAAAATGCAGCAGCTTGACCGGGCTCGCCCGCTGCGTTCAAACGGCACGCCATCCAGTGCGTGCCATCCGTATTCCACACCATTATGGAGCTGCCGTCGGGCAGTGCCGCCACGCTCAACGAAGTACTCCAGCCATACCACTGGCTAAGAATTTGCCGAGGCGCCCCAAATGTTCCATCGGCAGCCAACTTGGCTACGTAGGCACCGCCCGTGCCGGCCCACACCAGCGCAAAGTCGCCGCCGGAGAGCTGGATGGCCTTGGATGTCCCGCTGACCATGCCGACCGACTGCCCCAACTGCGTGCCATCCGCAGCGAATAGCTGAACGGACATTGAAGGGCCTGCGCAACTGAGCGACAGCGACCGGCCGTCAGCGAACCACTGTACCCTCGTGCTCGTGTTTCCGGACGGCACCGCCAAGGACACCGGCTCGGCGGCGTGACCATTGGCGCCAACACTGGCGAAGCCGGCGCTGGCGGTGCCGGACCAGCTCTGGACGCTCCACCCCACCCGGTAGCCCTCGCCCTGGGCGACGACGCTGAGCGTGAGCGTGCCTTCCGAAGGCGGCGGCCCCACGACGGTGGCCGGAGCCAACGGCACTCCGGCCGCCGACACTCGGGTAGTCGAGATACCGGTAGAGCTGCGCCATGCCACCGCGAACGAGCCGTCGGCCAACGCGGCGACAGCGGGCGTGCCCTCGGAATAGAAGTTCTCCGAGGCGATGACGACCGGAGACCCCTGGAGCTTACCGGATGGGTCGTACCACAACGAGCGGATGCTGCTTGGCTCCTGGCCCTCACGCCAAACCACCAGATAGCTGCCGTCCGCCTGCGCGGCCGTCTTCGCTACGGACCGGCTGTACACCCGGTCTAAGGGCATGGCCTGCGCTACCGCGTCGGCGGCCTCGCGGCGCGCGCCGACGCTGATGTCCACGACCACTTGGCGGGTGCCACCCGCATCGCTCACCTGGACCAGCGCACTGTCATGACCGGTGAAGCCCTCGTCGCTGCGGTAGGCGTAATGGCCGTCGGCGTCAATGGAGAATTGGCCATGGGTGGCGCCCGACAACAGGGTGAATTGGCTGCCGCCGGTCATGACGCCGGTGCTTTCGACGCCCATCTGGATGTCTGGCATGGTAAAGGGCGGCAACCCAACTTGGATGGCGGCGGTACGGGTCACAGTCCCGCCATGGCCGTCGCTGACGGTGAACCGGAAGCTGGCCTGGCCGGAGAAGCCGGGGGCGGGCGTGAACACCACGTCGCCCTGAGTGTCCAATGCCACCGTGCCACCCACCGTATCACCCACTGAGACCAGCGACAGCGTGTCGCCGTCCACGTCGGAAGTGCCAGCCAGCAGATCCGCCGCGGCGAAGACGGTGAGGCCGTCCACCTGGGCGAGCGCCTTGTCCAAAGCCACCGGCGCATCATTCACAGCGCCCACATTGACCGTGACGTGCTGGGTGCTGGTGCCGCCATGGCCGTCAGAGACGGTGTAGTCGAACTCGGCGGCACTGTTGAAGTCGAGCGTGGGCGTGAACACCACGTCACCATTCGCCCCCAGAGAAACACTGCCGCCCACGGCATTGCCCACCGAGGCCAGCGACAGCGTGTCGCCATCCACATCGGTTGCACCGCTCAACAGCGTTGCGGCCGTGATGGTAAGCGCCGTGTCCTCGACCGCAGACAGGGTCTTCGCCGAAGCTGTCGGCGCGTCGTTCTGGGCGGCCACATTAACCGTGACATGCTGGATGGCGGTGCCGCCATGACCGTCGGCGACGGTGTAGTCAAACCCGGCTGTGCCGTTGAAATTGGCCGTGGGCGTGAACACCACATCGCCAGCGGCATTGCGCGTTACACTGCCGCCCACCGCATTGCTCACCGAGGCCAGCGACAGCGTGTCGCCATCCACATCGGTGGCACCGGCCAGCAGCGTCGCGGCGCTGACGGTCAGCACCGTGTCCTCGATCGCAGACGTAGTCTTCGCCCAAGCCACTGGCGCATCGTTCACGGCAGCTATATTGACCGTGACATGCTGGGTGGCGGTGCCGCCATGACCGTCCGAGACGGTGTAGTCGAACCCGGCGGTGCCATTGAAATTGGCTGCAGGCATGAACACCACGTCGCCGGCGGCATTGCGCGATACAACGCCCCCTGTGGCATCGCCCACTGAGGCCAGCGACAGGGCATCGCCCTGCGGGTCTGTGGCTCCCGCGAGCAACTCGGCCGCGTAGATGGTCAGTACGGCATCCTCAAGGCCGCTGAACGCCTTGGCAAGGAGATGGGGGGCTTCATTAGGGACCACGATGGAAACGTGGCCGTCGGTTTTGCCGCCGAAGCCGTCCGCCACCGAGTAATCGAATCCCCCTACCCCGCTAAATCCGGCTGTCGGCGTGAAGGTGAGGTTGCCGTTGGGGTTCACTGCAAGGATGCCGCCGACCGCGCTGCCGACCCCCGCTAGGAACAGATGGTCGCCATCGGCGTCCACGGCGTTCCCGAGCAATTCGGCCTGGGTGAGCGTGAGCGTGGCGTTCGACGCCAGAACCACCGTCTTCGCCGTCACCACAGGGGCATCGTTGACTAAGGCGATGGACACGACGGCACGCTGGCTGACGCTGTGGCCGAGCCCGTCGCTGACCATATAGTCGAAGGCCGCGGTGCCGTTAAAATCGGGAGTGGGGGTGAAGACCACGTTGCCCTGCGCGTCCACGGCGACCGAGCCGCCGACTGCGTTGCCGACCTGCTCCAGGCGCGGCGTGGCGCCTGGCGCGAACTTACCTTCGGCGAACAGATCCCCGGCGGTCAGGGTGAGCGGTTGGTCCTCCAGGACGAACAGCGACTTTTCCGCCAGCACTGGACGCGGGTCCATGGTGATGATGGCGGTAGCAGTGGACGTCCGGCCGCCTGAATCGACGACGGTGACGGCGACCTTGGCGTCGCCGACGAATTCCGCCGCCGGGGTGAACACGAATCCACCTTCCGCGTCGAGCGCCGCAGTGCCACCTTGCACTCCGACGACCGCCTGAAGGCCGACATCGTCGTTTTCGACGTCCGAAAAAAGCTCCTGCAAGGCATCGGCCGATACCGCGACGGCGTGCCCCTGAACGCCGCCGAAATGCATTTCGCCCACCATTGGGGCATCGTTGACCGGGGCGACGATCACATCGACCCGGGCCGTGGCGGTAGCGCCCAGCACGTCGCGCACCGTGTAGTTGAACGACGCGACGCCGTTATAGTTGGTGGCCGTCGAGAATAGCAAATTGCCATCCGCGCCCACCGTCACCGTGCAATCCTGGGCGCCCGACACGTCGACCAGGGTGAGCGCGGAGCCATCGGGGTCGGCGTCGTTGGCCAGCAGCTGTGCCAGGGTGATGATTTGTGGCACGTCCTCGGTGGCTGACAGCGTGTCGTCGCCGCCAACGGGCAGGCCGTTCATGTTGGCGGTCAGCACCACCCGGTCGAGGAAGCGGAGCCGCTCGATGCCGGTCAGGGTGTCGGTGCCCTCGGCGCCCGAAATGATGATCTTGTCCGACTGACGGGCAACCGAATAATTGGCGAAGTTCTTGGCATAGACCGCCTCGTCGGTGCCATCGCCGCCCACCAGCGTGTCGTTGCCGTCGCCACCGGTTAGGAAGTCGTCGCCGCCCAGGCCCATCAGGATGTCATCGCCGCCCAAGCCGACCAGATTGTCGGAACCGCCCAGGCCGACCAAGTTGTCGGCGGTCTCCGCGCCCAGGTTCGACGACAGGGCGAACTGGCGCGCCACCACGTCGATGCCAAGGCCGGACTGGCCCATCATGGTCCAGATCGCCGTCACCCGGCCGTCCGCCAAGCTGGTGATCTTTGGATACACCGCGTCGAGGGGAGAGGGCGAACTGAGCAGGAATTCTTCGCCAAGCTTCTGGCCCAGAGCGGAATAGCGTTGGCCGCGGATCTCGTATGTGACCTGGCCCGCCAATCCGCTTTGCCACGCCACCACGTACCCGCCATCTGCGGTTCCTGTCACCCAGGGCATTACCTGATCATTGGCGACGATGCTGTTGACATGCGATTCCGCGCCGACCGCGTTGCCGTTGGCATCGAATTTCTGAACGTACACGCCCCAGCGCGGGTCGCCGGGCTGTTCCCAGGAGTGCCAAGTGATGACGAAGCCGCCATCGCTGAGGCTGGCCACCACCGACGCCTTGCGCCAGTAGCCGGTGGAGGGGTTGATCCTGGTTTCGCTCCCGACTTTCGCGCCGGTAGCCGAGAACCGCTGCAGGCAGATGTCCCAGCGCGCGTTATCAGTGGTCTCCGACGACCACGTCACCACGTAGCCGCCATCGGGAAGGGACGTGATCGAAGGCCAGCATTGGTCGTTGGCCCGCGTGGTATTCACCACCACTTCGCCACCACGCCGTGTTCCATCGGCATTGTAGTGTGCGGCATAGACGTCGTAGCCGACACCGTCTGTACGGGATCCCTCCCAAGTGACGACGTAGCCGCCATCCTTGACGGAGGCTATCGAAGGAGCCTCCTGATTACTGCCCGCGAACGAGGCAATGACGAAATCCGTCCCAAGTCTTTCCAACTGCGACGACAGGCGGACGCCGTTGATATCCCATTGGGGCGAACCCGGTGGTACGTTCGTGTGCCATGCCACAAGGATCGACCCGTCGGTTAGCTGAGTGGCGGTGCCATAGCCCTGCGTGCCCGGCAGGATAGTGTTGACTACGACCGGCGAGCCTGCGGGGTTGGCAGCGGCGTCATAACGTTGCGCCATGACGTCCCACCCATTGATGCCCCATTTGTGCCAGATGGCTACAAATCCGCCATCGGCAAGCGGGGTCACCGCGCTGCTTTTCGGGAATAGGTCGGCCGCGTTGGGTACATGGGTACTGTCGCCCAGCATGACCGGAGTGGAAGCGTCGCCAGCCACCGACACCGCGACACGCTGGACACTGCTGTGGCCGAATTCATCGACCGCCGTATATTCGAAACTAGCGCTGCCGGTGAAACCGGGCGTGGGCACGAACGAGACGACACCGTCCTTCAATTCGACCGTGCCATGCACGGGGTTGCCCACCGCGACCAGACGCAGCTGTTCGGTAACGGAAAGCCGGTCGTTGAACAGCAGCTCACTCGCCGCGACCGTTAGCAACTGGTCGCGCCGCCCGGAGACGAAATCGGCCCGTGTCGCCGGCCCAGTGTCGCGCCACGTCCACTGGCCACCGTTCCACGCCAGCGTGCGGTCGGCGAAGCGGATCGTTTCGACGCCGGTCAGCCTGTCCACCGTGCCGTCGGTTCCGGTGACGACGACGTCAGCGCCGCTGGTGGTGACGGTGTAGTGGTCGAGGGTGCGGTCGTAATAGACCAGATCGTTCCCCGCGCCACCATCGATGACGTCCGAGCCCGCGCCGCCGCCGATGATATCGTCGCCATATCCCGCCGAAATGGTGTCGTCACCGCGCCCGCCATCGAGCCGGTTCGCGGCGTCGTTGCCGATGATGCGGTCGTTGCCGTCGCCGGTGAACGCATTCTCGATCACCGTGCCGACGGCGATGGACAAATTGCGGCCGGCCACCACCGAAGTGGCGCCCGCGCGCAGGTCCACCACCGAATCGCCCAGCACGGCGGCCGCGTTGATAGTGTCCGTGCCGGACACATCCGACAGCGTCGTGCGGCTGCCGGTGCCCAGCGTGCGGAATTCCTCGGTGTAGACGTAAGTATCGTCTTCGCTGGCCTGAGCACCGTACAGGTCCAGCTTCCACGACCGCAAAGTACCCACAGCACCACCGGCGGCGTCGGTTACCTTGAGCGTCCACGTACCGTTACCAAGCTCGCCGAAGTCGTGGGTAGTGTCGAGAACCCAGGCGGATTGATCCTCGGCTCCATCACCCAGTTGGGCTGCCATAACGTGGCGATAGGCTTCAACTGCGGACTTATCTTCGGGGCTGACGCCGTTAGGTGTCTTGCCCGGACGATTGATCAGACGGCTGACCACACCGGTGGGAGAGGTCAGGGTAACGATCAAGTCGCCCGCCTGCTGGTGGACAAAGTCGAGGGTGACCTGGACATCCTCCAGGCGATGTTTGCCATCCAGTTGGATGGTCATGGAATCCGTAAACGTGCCGCCGTCGGGAATCCCGGCATTGGTAACATGCTTGGATGACCAGTTCCATTCGTTGGAGGCAGTGCTCTGCTGTTGCCACGTCTCGGCCAAGCGCACCGCCGACAGGGCATCCACCAGACCAAAGCCGTAATCGTGACTGACATGCAACCCACCGCCATTCCAGGTGCTGGCGCCGTTATAGGTCCAGTCTGTGCTCATATCGGCGGTTCGACGCGCCGAATAGGCCAGGATATTGCGGACGTCGCGATAGCCGAGGCTCGCATTAGCCTCCAGCATCAGCGCGACAACGCCTGACACAATCGGGGCGGCGGCAGAGGTGCCAGAGCCATTGCCGGTTGAAGAGCCGAACGTATCTCCGTTTGCGGTCTCAAGTCCGATCATCGTTGTAGGGGTGTTGGTTCCGGCACCGGTAACCAGAATGGAAGCCCCTGGGGAACTGAAGCGCGTAGACCAATCATCGCGCAACGATAGTTGGTAAGGCTTATTGTAACCGGCAACGACAACAACATGCCTGTCGCTGAGCATTGTTTGAAGATTGGTGTCCATGCCTAGCGCATACTCATTGCCAGCGCCAAAAACACTGACCACCCCAAGTCCGCCGCGTCCTTTTTCCGCAGCGCCTACAAAGTATACTTTGTCATAATTAACAGAGAATGGCGTTACATTCGTATAACTATTGTTGGTGACATCATAATCACAAATCCTTTCTTTCCACTCGCCACTCGCAAGACTCATGCTGGCCAACGAGGCTCCATAGGCGACCCCGGTGCCGCCAAAATCGTTCCTCGACGCAGTAATGAGCCCCGCTACCAGCGTACCGTGGTTGCTGAATTCATCAGGATTATGGTGCGTTACTGTATAAGAATCCCTTCCCATACTCTCGACCAGATCCGGGCTGGTATAATCCGCAATGGAATCCTCGGAGAAGTCGCCATGGCTCTCGATCACGGCCACCTTGACGCCCTTGCCGGTATAGTCCCTCCACACCGGCTCGATGCGCAGGGTCGATTGATACCATTGTTTGATGAACAGCGGATCGTCGGGCATGTCCGGGGTCTTTAGGAAAACCTGAGCCTGAAGCTCCCCCGTCGTCTGGTAACCGTCCACAGTCCTGCCGTAGACCGTCGCCCCATTATTCCCCGCTGAATCCACCACGTGATAGCGGAAGCTCATCACGCCGCGATAGAACGGGTCGGCCGTGAACACCGCGTTGCCGTTGCCATCCAGCCTCACCGTCCCGCCCACCGCATCGGACACGTCGCGCAAGCGCAGGGCGCGCCCTTGCCAGCTGACATCGTTGGCCACCAATTCGGCGGCCGTCAGGGTATAGGACGACGCCGTGCCCGAGATATCGACCACGTCGCTGACCGGCAGCGGCGAATTGTTGGTGATGGAAAAGTCTTTGGTATTCTTAAATGTCAGGTTCTCCATGTTCGACAGGATGTCGGTGCCGTCGCGATCCTCGACCGTATCCGTCACCTGCACCCGTCCGTCGGCCAGCTTGGTGATGCGATACTCGGCGAAGCCGCCCGAGAACACCGCCGTGTCCAGCCCGGCGCCGCCGTCCAGGGTGTCGTCGCCGAAACCGCCGGTCAGCACGTCGGTGCCTGCACCGCCCCGCAGAGTGTCCTTGTCCAGCCCACCGTCGAGGACGTCGTTACCGTTGCCGCCCTCCAGCACGTCGGCGCCGCGATTGCCGCGGATGAAATCGTCGCCGTTGCCGCCGAGCACACGGTCGTCGCCGTCCTCGCCCGACAGCGCGTCGTCGGCGTCGCCGCCAATGATAATGTCGTCGCCGCCGCCGCCGCGGATGAACACGTTGCCGCCGCCGCCGCCGATCAGCACGTCGGCACCGCGGCCGCCGATGGCCACCTCGACGTGGGCTTTGGTCAAATTGAACGTTCGTCCTTGATCGCCCACGATCTGGACGATGTCGAGTCCATCGCCGCCATCGATGTCTTCCTGCCGGTCTTCGGCGTCGATCAGCAGAACGTCGCTGCCACCGCCACCCAGCAGGGTGTCTTGGCCGCCGCCGCCGCCCAGCCAGTTGTCGCCACTGGTCCCGATAAGTTTGTTGTTGCCGATATTGCCATAGGCGCTGAGCACGCCCTTTTGCGCCAAATCCACCACCACATCATCATGGGCAGTCACGGCGTATGAGGCCACGCCGCCCTCCGCCGTAATACGATTTCCGTCGGAATCCGCATTGAAGGTGATGTCCTGCGGACTGGTCAGGAAGTCGATTGCCGCCGCCGCGCGGATGGAGCCGTCGGCCAGGGTGACCATACCGAACTTGAGCACCTCGTTGCCTTCGATCAGCGCGCCGTTGGCTGAAGTGGTGGATAAACCGATGGAGGCAATATTCAGCGCAGACAATGTCAGCAGTTCGCCCGCGTCGGTCTGACCGTCCGAATTGCGGTCGCGCCACACCCGTACCGCACCGAACGCCTCGTCCCCGGTGGAAAATACGCCGTCTTTGTTGGAATCCAGCGTGGCCAGAGCGCCGAAACTATCGCGGATGCCGTTGGCGAAGTATTCCGAGAATGTTTCCGCAATGTTGTCGATCTTGCCGTTGCCGTTGCGGTCGTAAACCAGAATGCCGTCGTTGGGTCCGGCCCAGCCGGTCCGCTGGATACGGCCGTCCATATCGGTGTCGAACAGAACGTTGCCGGCCATGGGATTCAGCAGGGAGATGCCGTTCCCATCCAGGTCGATCACCAGCGGATCCATTTTTTTAAATCCTGAGGCTGTTCCCTGGTACGAGGACAGCGCAGCCACCGAGTAGCTGGACATCATGCTGCTCAGCCCGGAATAGGGCGATGAATAGTCGATCGCAATATAACCGGGGACCCAATTCGAAAATGGCGCCCATATCTCAATACCCGCGTAGCTCGAATAACTCCAGCTGACAGGGTTTGGTCTGTAAAGTGGCGTCTGGTAAGAGTTGATCTTGTTGTCCCAGTAGTTCCAAGCCACGCTCGCACTGCCACCGAATGACGGGATGTTTTTCGACCACGTATTGATATCGGCCATGCCGACGCTGTAATCAGATTCCGAATCGCTGCTGCGCGACGTCGATTCAAGATAGGAGGACAGCGCGGCCAACGCACCGTCGCCGCTGGAGAACAAGCCGGCATCCGACAGCGAGTTGTCGCCCGGCCGCACGCCGCCGGTTACGACGTAGGACGGCGCGGTGTTGGTGTAACCGTCGCCGTTGATTACGTTGAGCGGCATGCTGACAGCGTAGTCGGAGCCATAGACGGCACCGCCGTAACCAGTAGGGGCAACAAAACTGTTGCTAAACCAGTTATTGTTGTTGAGGACGGTCACCTCGAGCAAGGTGTTGACGCCCGAGTAGCTGCCGTAATTGTACGAGTAATTCGCCTCGCAGGCAGTGGACGAGAACGGGCTGACCCAGGACGAGGACAATCCGTTGTCGAGCACGTTTGCCCACGACCGTTCACCCAGGTAGGACAGCATCAAGTCGCTTGAACCGCGCAATGAGACACCGTCGTAGACCGCGATCCCGCTGCCGGACAGTACGGATACCCTGCCATCATCCGACAGGCGGTACAGACTTCCATTGGTGGCGGTGTAATCGAAATAGCCATTGCCCGCATCAATGCTGGCCAGCAGCGAGCCGTTCATGCTCAGGCTGCCGTCGGTTTCCTGGCACGAATTGTTATTCCACTGCAGATTGAATGATCCATCTTCTATCTCCACCTGCGAGCCAGTGTCAGCCAAGCCGAAGATCGAGCTGAATTGGGAGTAAATACCTATTGCGTCGTAATTTCGGCTCGACTCCATCCAGGCCTCGGTCAGGCGAGCGACTGCAGTGGCCTCGGCCGTGTTGTTGGACAGCGCCAGCGATAGAGAACCATTCGTCGCCGAGGACACGGCGGGGGATTCTGCCTGCGTGAAGCCGGGGACGTGGTCTTCGTCCCATTCGAACGCCGAGGCCGCGTAATCCTTGGTCACGCCGTCGGCAGTGACTTGCACGCGGTCGCCGACGAAGCGCAGATTCACTTTCGCGCCCCCGCCGGCGGGCACGAACACCATCAGGTCACCGGAATAGGACCGCAGTTCGCCGCCGTTCATCCTCGTGCCCTGATAGGCACCAAATGCGTCGGTGCCTTCGGACGTCCTGAAACCATTGCTCCAGGCGGTTTCGATGCGGGAAGTCCCGGCTCCGTCGACCACGTTGGGTATAGTTATCTTCTCAACATGCCTGTTTTCGATGAAAAGATCCCAAGGGCCAGCGAAGTATCCATTGGCGTTCGCACCGGTCAGCGGGGCCTGCACGAACGTGCCGTCAAAATTGTCGTATGTGATCGTGGCCCCGGCCGGAATAATGATCGACCGGTCGATGTCCTGGATTGTGCCCTGCGTGATCTCGAATCTGACGGACGGGCGCATTCCCTCCACGGCATCCACGATGTCGCGGGAGATCTGGTCGCCCCAGATGCCGCCGGCGATGCCGACGCCCAGGACGATAAGCCCCGCCGCCACCGTACCGACCGGACCGGCCGCAGCCAACGGCGCCAGGAAAGGCGCCACCTCGGCCGCTACGGCAAGACCGACGAGGAACCCGCCAAGCTGGCCGGCGACCTCATGGGCGATGATCGATTTCGCGCCCGCCGTATCGCCCCGTGCATACGCGGCCTGAGCATCGCGGGCCGCCATGACCACGCCGAACAAGGCTCCGGCAATGCCAATTTTCTCAAGTTTAGAAGCAAGGTGATATTGCTCGGCCAGTGCAATGGCTTTTCCTGCCAAGCCATTAGCCTCTTCCGCCGTGAAATACATTCTCTGAAAATTTACTTTTGTCGGGCTATCTGAGCTCGGAATAGTACTCCAGGCTTGACTTGTATTAATAGAATTAACGATTACATTATATTGTGATGACGCAATCTTTCCTTCGACCAGCAGCTCGCCAAGATATTCACCGGTCCCATAATATGGGCGGGCATATTGCCCTCGCTCAGCCAGCCGATCAGGCGTCAGGCCAAGATTCTGCTCGTTCAGAAGAATTCCGCCGTCATCCGAGAGAAATCGAGAAGACAATGTATCGGCATTTTGCTTGGCGTATTGCCGAATAGATTCATCGCCGCGCTGGGTTGGCAAATCCGTCACCGCGACGAAATCCGGCGTGGTCACCTTTCCCTGGGACAGGGCATTGTCGTACCAACCGCGAAATTGGTTCTTGGCCGTTTGGTCGGGCCAGTCATCCATCTCCTGAAGAACGTCTTTAGTAATGACGATCCGATCCGGGCTCAGCAACAGCGTATCGAGTGTGCCGGAGGCACCGTTGAGTTCCGCGCGGGTCAGGGTGGCGAGGGATCGCGTATCGACAAGAAGGACGGATTCCATGACTGCCTCTCAACGACGGACGAAGGGATGTGTTTTAATTTCATCGACGGCTTCGTTGCAGTCGAGGTTGTCAATGGAGCCTGCGGCAAACTTGTAAAGAATTGAAGATGCGGCTCCGAAGCCCGTTGGATCCATCTTTCTTTCTAGAGCATAGTCTATTCTGAATTGACTCAATGCCCCCTGCTCTTCGTCCGTAAGAAAGCCATCGTTTTCCTCCGGGAACTTGCCTGCGCGGACGCACACCGCCCACACCTTCGGATCGGCGCTGGCGGCCTTGGCGAATTCGATCACATCCTCGACGGTCGGCCTTTCCCAGGTCCCAGGATTAGAAAGGTCTGGAGCCTTCCTGAATCCGGAAGCATTTTTATCAGTATCGGAAGGGTTGGGTGACATTTTGTACTCTCCCTCGAATAACTATGCCGGGATGCCGATGAAGCGGTCATAGAGCAGGATTTGGGGAAGAACGGGGTCAGCCTCCATTTTTGCCTTGGCCTGCTCCGACTGCCGCTTGCGCGACGATGGCTTTGAGGTCTTCGGCGGGAAGGGATTGTTCCTTGTGAAGAGGATATTGTTATTATCATCTTCGGGCACATTTTCGTTCACGAACGCCATATCTGGCTCCATTACTTTCGGGCGTTCCGCCCCGTTGATCCAGGAATTGGTCCCGGTCATCCCCGCCATGCGCTTAGAATTCAAATTTTATGTTCTGGAAAAATTTGTTCTCTCGGAATGCCGTCGAAGTTGGGGATTTTGGGGTTGTTGATAATCGCCTGGATTTCGCTTTGCGCGAATACGCGATCTACGCTGGAAAACGGAACGAGAGATCGGACCGGCCCGTCCGCCGTCGACATGAATAATTTCGATGCCTCGTCCCAAAGTCCGGAAGAGACGCGAGTCCCGGTAACGTCGGCACCTATAAGCACCAATTCCCGCTCCGCGTTGGAACCACCCACGGCAATGAGCAGAGCATCCCGGAATAGTGTGCTGTTCAGCCCTTTGGCAATATCAGTCTGCTCGATGGTCCGAACGTAACCATTGCTGTTGGCACCGATGGTTTCGGCAACCTTGGTGCTCCACAAGCCTGTGCCAGCGGGGTCGAGGGGGCCACTATAGGCCAATGTCACCGCGTTAGGCTTGGAACCTGGAATATCGGCCGACAACTCCAATACCCATACGACGAGTTGCTCTTTAGAAAAAAAGACACCATCGCGCCCGTTTTGGGCGAGTTTGGCCTTGAATTCGTTGAGCGTCATCCCCCGTCCCCCTCCTCAAACACGCTAGAACTCGCACATCACATGGCGGAAGGCGTCCCTCCGGAAGTGATGGCCATAGGCGTCGAGCGCCTCTTTAAGCGATGCGATGATCTCATTCCGTCTCGGTTCCAGTTCCGCTGGAGGGTAAAGTCCCCGCAGGCTCCAGGTGATGTCCTGGTCGCCGGTCTTGAACCGGCCCGTGACTTTGTATTCGAGTTCGATCTTGACGAACGAACCGCCCCACCATAGGACGAAGCAATGTCGGGGCACAAAATCCGGACCACCGACTGGATTGCCGGAGCTGATCAGGAAAATGTCGCGCTCCTTGTCGATCACCCATTGCAATGGGCTGTCCGGCATTCCCTTTTTTGGATAATTAAGCGAACTGAAATCGACGCGTTCTTTCGTCTCGTCTGGTATGAACTCGACAACGAATGCCATTTTGTCTCCTCCCTGCGGTGCATTTCCGGGACGATAAGTTTTCTCTTCAATCTCAGGCGCTCTAGAACTCGCATATCACATGGCGGTAGAAATCTCGCCGGGGCCCGTACCCGTAGGCATCCAGCGCCTCCTTGAGAGCTGCAACCACCTCGTCACGCTTGGCCTCCAGTCGTGGAGGAACATCGAGCCAGCGCAAGCTCCAGGTGATGTCCTGGTCCTTTTCCGCCATCGTTCCCGTCCTTGAGCACGAATGACCTCCGAAAAATTCGACCGCATCTTCGGCACGGCTACATCGGCCCATGCGTAGCGCTATCTATCAGATGTATCCGTCTTAGTTCACAGAAGATGAGCGCAGCCGAAGAATCCATGAGGCCGCGCCGCCCCCTTACCCGCCTCGATGCGCATGCCGGAGGTGGCACCTGTCGCAGCATCAATGGCGTTCGCCAGCGACACCGAATCCTTGGCGATGATCGCCGGATCGGTGACACCAGAATTGCCGTGGTCGGAGGAGGTCGTGCCGAACGTGGTGCCGGGGCCGCTCACGTACAGCTTGGAATAGGTCGTGTCACCCGAGCCGCCGGACGCATACCCTTGATAGAGGGCGGCAACGTTCGTGAGCGAGTTGTCGGTCGGTTGCCCACCGTCACCGAACATGTTGTTACCGGTGCCGTCGAAAAACACGCCAACGCGCACAGTGGACATGATTCCCCCTCGGCCATTGGCCGCTTTCCCCCGCAGCCGAACCGCTCGCGCTACGCTTGTGCGCGAGAGGGTAATTGCGGGATCAATGGCATGCAATCATTAGTCCGTTGCTTGATCAAAAGGCGAGCGGGCGGCGGCAAGCCCCAGTCTTGCTGGCTCGCTTAAGCCATGTACCAGTTATCCAAGCAGGCTTATGAATTGTCGTGGGACCGGCAACGACGGAAACCGCGCGTCTCTCACTGCGGAGCAGAGGGGGCTTTGGTTAAGCAGGACTGGTCGCGAGTCCAGGGCATGAGGGAACGCACGGTTGCTCGCCATTTTCCCCCTTCCTTTTCCGCGCTACAGCCGAACTCATAACTACACCAAGCTCTCAGTTCACTGATGCCTTCAAGGCTGTCGGCAACCCGGATGTTGTCCCCTTGCAGGGGAAGGGTGGTTCTAGGCCAGCATTGCATCAAGACAGTGGCTGCTCCCGAAGGCACGGTTACTTGGCCGTGGCTGCCGGAGTGTCGTAAGATGGATTGAGGGGTTTGCGTATCACAGCCGAACTGCTCCGGTGGAGGGGAGCCAACATATTGTTTCACTGCGTCTACGCAGGCGATCTCCTCCGGGGTACGCTCCCGGTAGCCGGAGCCGCCCCCCATCCTGGCCACGAAGAGAACCGCAAATATCCACAGCAACCCGCCGCCCAACATCAAGATGCCGGGACCGCGAGAATCCCCCTTGGCCGGGTCGGCTTTCAGCAGTAGCCACAGGCCCCAGACGACCATAACCAGTGGGATGCCGATATAGACCTGCTTGGCGGTGAACAGCGAAAGGATGCCCATTTTAGTCCGTTCCAGTCTCGGTCGCGCGGGGTGGGTCGCTTGGGCAGTAACCGTAGCTTCGCTGATTTGCAATCATTAGTCTATTTCTTGACCAAAAGGCGGGCGGGCGGCGGCAAGCCCCCCCGCTCCGAAGCGGTAGTCCCCATGCCCGAGCGGACGGCAATGGCCAATGAAATCGCAACGCGTCTCGAAGGCGAAATCCAGGGGCTGCCGGATCGCTTCCATTCGTCGTTCGAGTACGTCGACACGGGTAATACCATGTCCTGCTGATCGTGACCGATCAGCAGCGCCCTCATGCGCCGGGCGCCCTGCTCCGCATGGCTTGGCTCCCGCGCCATAAGGCGCGCGGCGCAGTCGCGCCTAACCAAATCCCCATGAGTTGCCATCATGGGTATTTGGTATAACAACAAGTGCCACTCATCGACCATCTGGCTTCTCGCGAAGATCGTCGCCAGCCTGCCGTGGCATGGAGGACGAGGTCAGGAAGAATCCCTACAGGTTCTGGCTGGTGTGACGATCCTCAATATCGATGACATGACGGTGAAACGCGTCAGGCTGTAGTCCCTCATGATGTCATGCACCCATGGAGTGCCGGACGGAAAACGGCGGCCCCGGGGGAGGCCACCCTTGTGATCGTCAATTCCCGCGAGATGGGAACCCACCTGGGGTTGCCCCTGCCCGCGATTTCCGTATGATTGATGGACGCGACCATTCTTCGACTTACGGTGATGGCCATGGGAGTCGTTGCTGTCAAAAGTTCACCGATCTACCTGCATTACCTCGATTATTTCGCCAAGGATGTCAGGAAAAACAGCGACGGCTACAAGGCGGGACGCTTCCGGTTCGACATCCTCGCCTATCCGGCGGCTCATTTCCTGATCGCCGCCCCGGCCATCGCCAAATGCCGTTTCACCGCAGCCACCATGCTGCTCTGCGACTCCTTGTGGAAGGATGGCAGGATATCCTACGTGCTTTCACCCGAATACGGCGGCGACGTTGGGAAGTACATGGCTTCCAGGAAACGGAAACTGGAGGCGGCCTTCCATGAGGAGGCGTTGCTCTCGCACTACGAATGGTCCGGCTATACGTCGGGCCGCTTCGAAGCCTTCGACACCTTCACGGCCGGGTACGGGGACGCCCGACGGCACGACCGCGTGCATGACGCCGACGAGGTGTTCCGCCGAATCACTGGCGAATTCGCAGAGGATTTCCTCCCAGACATTCTGGGAACGCCGGCTGGGATCGCCGCGGAGACCGCAGAGGCCCTTCAGGACCTTTGTGGCGACAGGTCTCGGTTGTTCCAGCGGGAGACAGCCCTTGAGACCATCTCCGGCCATGTCCCCGACGCGGCTTCGGTAAGGCTCGCCGGAATCCACTTCGACTACCAGTTCGCCCGCGCCAATGCCATCAGCGCCGGCGCCAGCCTTCCCCGCGAGGCGGACGAGGTCGATGGCGTCATCCTCGCACGGCTGACTTCGGAAATGCGGGTATCCATGGCCCGGACGTTCCCAGAGGCGATGATGCAGATGCCTTGGGAGGGCCTCCTTTCGTTCGCCCGAACGGAGGAATGGCGTTGCTTCTTCGGGGTGCTGTCCAACGCCTACGTCTGGACCATGGCTGAACTGGCTCTGAGCCAAGGTGAAGCCATCGAGCATGTCCGGAAGATGACGTCGAAGCTCTACTTCGCGAGGCTGGCCGCCCACATGATCGCGGGGGCGGTCGTCAAGAAGGCACTCGGGTTCGTCGCGGATGAGGCCCTGATGGCCGTGGGTATCAACGGACTGCGCATCGTCAGCTGCACGCTATCCGGAACGCCATCGTTCTCACGGCTGCCGGAATGGTCCCGCGACATGGCCGCGAAGAAGGTCTGGGGCGACGCGTGCGGCCATGGAGGCCGCCTCGTCGCCTCAAAGGCGGCTCCCATCCTCACCCAGACGTTCGAGGCAGCCATCGAAGCTGCCGTCGCCGAGATACTGCCGGTGCTCGGACCGAAGCTCGTCAGGGTCTGGGGGGCCGCGCTCATCGGGGCGTACAAGGAATTGGCGGTCTGCCTGCGGTCGTTCGAGGGCGATCAGGACGAGGGATTGCCGTATTTCGGGCATCTTGAGAGGTCGCTGATCGTCGAGAGGGGCATCCACCACATCCGCTGAGGAGAAAGGCGATAAGGGGCGGTGGCTCCGCTGGGGCCGCCCCCGCGCGGATATCTGCCCCGGCCACAACAGCGTGCCAGTTGAGCGTAGCCGGGGACTTGGCGAGTCCCCAATGCTTATGTCCCCATACGTCTTCACTCCTGCCTTCAAGGAGCCAACGTCCGTGGTGGTGGAGCTAACG
This sequence comes from Rhodospirillales bacterium, assembly GCA_014380005.1. Classification (GTDB taxonomy): domain Bacteria; phylum Pseudomonadota; class Alphaproteobacteria; order Rhodospirillales; family Magnetospirillaceae; genus Magnetospirillum. The sequence continues at coordinate 2,973 of JACMKT010000101.1, read as the reverse complement.
AAATCGGGGTGAACGGCTCCCGACGTCAACGGCATTCGCGCAGCCGCCTCGCCACACGTATGGCCTCCTCGACGTCGGCCTCGGCTTCCGGCGTGGTCCGCAGGGCGCCTGCCAGCGTGCGGACGTGAACGGTGACCCGGATGGGGGCCGACTATGCTGGCCTCTCAGGCATTGCACATGCTTCGCTGCGACAGCAAGCAGGCAGAGCGCTCACTCAGCACCCTCAGGAATGTCAGGGGACAGCGTTTTTCGGCGGCCGCGAGGCATCATTCGATGGCGTGGCATTGTCTCTGCTCGTGGGATCTGCTCCAGATAGTGGTAACTTTTACAACTTCCTCCCGGGAGGATTTATGACGGAAGCGTCCGAGCCGAAAATAATCTGGTGGTCCGAGCACCATTCCTGCGGCGACATCATCTTCACCCTGGCCCCAGGGTGGGCGCCTTGGGTCAACCGCATCGCCCAGTTCCTGCTGCGAGGGCGTTTCCCCCGTCATTCGCACGTGATGCTGTGCATTTGGCCGGGGCTGTACATTCACTCTGACAAACCTGGGGGCGTTATTACCGTTCGTGCCGAAGAAGCAAATCTTTTCAAGAAATACAAACGCGTCACCGTCTTTCGAAACCAGGAATGGTCGGCTAACGTCGACCTCTCGGTGAAGATACTGCACAGCGCCACTTTCCATCTGAAGAAGGGGTACAATTCAGGTTTCTTTCTGTCGCGCCTTGTTCGCTCGCTCGATCTGTCTCGTGTGTTCTGTTCCGAGTTGATTGCGCGGGTGTTCGCGGAAAGGGGATTGGGAGACAGTTTGCCATCGCGGCCGTTTTTCTGCCTTCCCGTTGATTTCGAACGAAAAGTCAAGGTCGAGCGGTGGCAAAATGTTACCGAGCGTTATCGAACAGCGGAGGATCATTCTACCCAAGGGTGGATGGTCAGGCAGGGCGATTCTCGGGATTCGGTCCTCTCCAATGCCGCTGTGCTGATGCACTTCTCGATGAACAGTCTCAGCACGCTGTGCAATGTGCGTTCAGCCATTCTGAAACTGTATCGCCTGGTCAGCACCCCTATCAAAATGGAAAGCTTGCGGTGGGAGGATGCGCGCGATGTCATAGGTGACATTGGCGGGCGCCGCTACAGTTCGCCGTTGCTGTCCGGGATAGCCAGCTACCTCGTCGGCCTGCAGCCTCCGCCCGTGAACGAGGAATTGGAGGACCTGAGGGCAAGGATCGCCGAAGTTCCCCCTTTCCCATCTGACCCGGTACTGGAGCAGCGGGGAAAGGGTTTTTGGTTTCAGCCCAGCAACCAAGACATCGACAACGCCTTTCGCCCCATCAAAGTGCAATCTGCGCAAATTTCCGAGGCTGTGGATGATGTCCTGGGTTCACAGATTCGCCAAACTATTCAATGCCTTCACAACGCCATTCTGCTCTACAGCGTTACCGCGCCCCGGCTTTATGCCCTGACGCGCTTCAACCCTGATCACCTGTGTGCGGATCAGGTGGTGCGAAACGCAGAAGGCTGCAAGGCCGCCCAATCCGTCATCACCCTTTTCTGCCATGGCGACGCCATGTATGATGAAGTGCTATACTTAGCATCCATGGCGGAGGAATTGCTTGAACGTGGAGAATGTACAGCGGAAATTCTGAACGAATGCATCATGTTGCTTAGGGTGATGCAGATGTTTCTGCACCCTGTATTTCAAGAAGTCATGGACAAGGCGACCGCCGGAACTCTGGACGATCCACTGGCCAGACTTTTCATCTCTTGGATCGCCACCACGGACCAATTGATTCGCAAGACCTATGCGTAGGCTCTCGACGGCATGCGATCTGCGAAATTTCTCGGTGAACTCGCGGAGAGAAGCGACGGCCCCAGAGAAGACTGCCACCCGCTCTGACGTCTTGTGCTGCTCGACGGACTGCCTCTGTCGTCGTGGCGCTGCCGTGTAGAACTTGGCCCATAGTGCTTCCTTCCACGCCGCTTCCCGACCTTGCAGGGCTCTTCCGGGTTGTAATCGGCATGGCCCTCGTAGCGGGCTGCTGTCCGGCACGCCCTTGACAGTCCGCGAAGGCACTCCGATCTTCATTCGGTCTCGTAAATTCCCCTCTCGGGGCGGGACGTTGCTCACTTCCATCTTGGGAGCGACGCCGGCTGCCGCCGAATCGCCGGGTCGGGATGCCGTGACGAAGTGGGATGGAGCGTGGCATCCCGTCGGGCCGGGCGGCGATGAATGGATGTTCGAGGATCGGCCGGCAACGGAGGATCGTCGCCGAAACGGTTTCCATACCGAGGAGGAACGGGAGAGGGCTGGCCGAGACCAAGCTTGAAGATGAGGCGAAGCTCGGTTTCGGCGGAACGGCCATATTTTCTGGCTATGTCCACGGCCTTTGCCGTGCGGCAAAGGCTTTAGGAGCGTTTGGCGGGGCATGGGCCGGCAAGGCCGCGATCATGGTAATAAATTGTTTCTGAACGATTTTCTGCCGCTTATGTGGCGGATCGACGGGATGGCGGCCCCCTGTCGATTAAAAGACCAGAATGGCGTCATTTAAGACAGACGGATGAGACGCTGTCGCATTTCCATCCCGGCCCAGACCGCGGGGGAAACGGAAGGGCGATAATCGCCAGGGCACAGCTCGGCGGAATCCTCGTTGGCGGCTACATGGGATCTTTTTCCCCATAGGTCCGGAACAGATATCGGAAAGTCCAGCAACCACGCCATGCCTCACGGAAGACCTGCCGCGACACCGTGAGGCCGACGGCCGAAGACGTGCGTCAGCGCGTCGAGGCCCTTTCCTATATTCTTATATTCCCCGCGTTCCTATAATTTTTAGCCTTAGGAGTTGTGGACTCTTAGGGATTCACAGATTCGCAGATATGTGATTCAAGACTGCTTTTGGGGAGGCAGTCTTGGGCGTGATGGATCGGTTGGTGTTGGACGACGCGCAGTGGCAGCGGCTGTCCGGTTTGATCATCGG
>JACMKT010000100.1 GCA_014380005.1 Rhodospirillales bacterium | reverse complement strand
TCTACTCAGTGCGCTGGATCAGGTGATAGCCGAACGGGGTTTCGATCACGTCCGAGACCTGACCGGCTTCCAGGCCGAAAGCGGCTTCGTCGAATTCGCGCACCATGGCGCCACGGCCGAACTTGCCGAGATCGCCGCCTTCCTCGCCCGAAGGGCAATCGGAATGCTCGCGGGCCAGGGCACCGAACTCGGCGCCATTGGCCAATTCGGCCTTCAGCGCGTTGATGGAGGTCAAAGCCTCATCCTTGCTGCGCTTGGCGGTGGATCGCATGGAACCCTGATACATGAGCAGGATATGCGAGGCGCGGATCTGCGACGCCATGGAAATCTCCTCGGCAAATTTGGTTGAAGGAACCCGACCATAACAGGCGGTGGGGGAGGGATGTCACGGCCAAATCGGCGGTTAGCCCCGCGAATCGGCCAATAAATGCACCAGAATGGCGGCGGTGGCTGAGACATTCAGGGATTGCACGCGGCCGGCGCCGGGCAGGGTGGCCACGTCTTCACAGGCGGCCAGGGTCTGGGGCGGCAAGCCGTCTTCTTCATTGCCCAGGACGATGGCCAGCGGGCGTTCGCCGCGCGACAGCACTTCGGCCAAGGGGCCATGGGCGCCCAGGGCAGTGCCGATGACGCGGTAGAACGGCTGAATGGCGGCCAGCACGCCGGCAAGGTCGGGGGCGCGGTGCACGTCCACCCATTCCAGCCCGCCTTCGGCCACCCGATAGGCGGCTTCCGACGGCAAGGCCTGGCCAGGATGGCCCGACACCACCAGATGCTCCAGCCCGAAGAACGCCATGGTGCGGGCGATGGCGCCCAGATTATGCGGGTTGCCCACGCCGTCCAGGATCAGCAGCGGCTGGCCCGCCTTGGCCCATTCCTTAGCTTTTTCCACATCGAAGGTCAGCACCGGCCTGGGCCGGGTCACCACCAGGATGCCGCCATGCAGCGGGCTGCCGGCGATCTTGGTCAGTTCCTCGGTGGGGACGTGGCGGTAGGGCTTGCGCCGCGCCGACATGACTTTGCAGAACTCGGTGGCTTCCGCCTTCATGCGGTCGTCGAAGAACAATCGTTCGGTGCGCTCGGGGTCGCGGGCGAACACCGCCGACACCGCCCGCAGGCCGGCGATCTTATGGGTGTCCTCGCGCGGGCCGCGCAGGGCCAGGGTCGGGCGTTCCGGCGACTGGGCGGGCGTGGCGGAGGGCTTGTGCTTGTTTGGGGGGCGTGCCATGGATGCTGCCGGACAATTAAGGAACCCGTGTTGTGCCCCGCCTGATCCTGTTCAACAAGCCTTATGACGTGTTGACCCAATTTACCGACCGCGAAGCTGGCCGCCGCACGCTCAAAGATTTCATTCCGGTGCCGGATATATACCCTGCCGGGCGGTTGGACCGGGATTCCGAGGGGCTGCTGGTGCTGACCGATGACGGCGCCCTGATCGCCCGCATCGCCCAGCCCAAACACAAGCTGCCCAAGACCTATTGGGCGCAGGTGGAGGGCATTCCCACCCAGGCGGCGCTGGATGCGTTGCGCCAGGGCGTGGTGCTCAATGACGGGCCGACCTTGCCGGCGGGAGCGCGTTTGATGGAGGAACCGGCCAATCTATGGCCGCGTGACCCACCCATCCGCTGGCGCGCCAACATTCCCACCTCCTGGGTCGAACTGACCTTGCATGAAGGCCGCAACCGTCAGGTCCGCCGCATGACGGCGGCAGTGGGTTTTCCCACCCTGCGGCTGATTCGCTGGGCGGTGGGCGATTGGACTGTGGATGAATTGGCGCCGGGCGAATGGCGCGAACCGGCGGCGCCCAAAGGACGCCGCCGGTAGAGAGTCTTAACGCTTGGACTGGAAGCCCGTGGAATGGGTCTTCAGACCGGCGGTAGCGGCGCGGGTCATGGCCAAGCCCATGGCGAAATGGGTGGTCAGATACGGGGTTTTGACGGAGCGGGTGCCTTCGGCACGCTTCTCTTCGTTCAACGCCTCGTCGAGTTCGCGGAGTTCGGCCGGTCCAAGCATCGTGAATCCCCTTTCAACCCTTTAAGAGATCGTCGCCGCGAAAGTTTATTTCGCATCAGCGGCGTCTGGTGGTTACTTATTACCCGAACCGTCATCGCACTGCAATAAGTTTTAGGGCTTATGGGGTAGGAAAATGCAAATTTTCCCTGTTAACGTGTGTGCGTCAGCATCACGCGCGCTTCTTGCGCACCTTCTTGCCCAGATACGGCGCCAAATATTGCCCCGTATAGCTGCCGGCGCAGGCGGCCACGTCCTCGGGCGTGCCGGCTGCCACCACGCGGCCACCGCCGTCGCCGCCTTCTGGCCCCATGTCGATCAGCCAGTCGGCGGTCTTGATGACTTCAAGATTGTGCTCGATCACCAGCACGGTGTTGCCGCCCTCCACCAGGGTGTGCAGCACCTCCAGCAGCTTCCTTACGTCCTCGAAATGAAGGCCGGTGGTGGGCTCGTCCAGGATATAGAGGGTGCGGCCGGTGGCGCGGCGCGCCAATTCCTTGGCCAGCTTGACGCGCTGGGCCTCGCCGCCTGACAGGGTGGTGGCCTGCTGGCCCAGATGGATGTAGTCCAAGCCGACGCTTTGCAGGGTCAGCATCTTGTCGCGGATGCTTGGCACCGCCTTGAAGAAGTCGGCGGCCTCCTCAATTGTCATGTCAAGAACGTCGGCTATACTCTTGCCACGGAAGGTAATTTCCAGGGTTTCGCGGTTGTATCGCTTACCCTTGCAGACGTCGCATTGCACATAGACGTCGGGCAGGAAGTGCATTTCGATCTTCAGCACGCCGTCGCCCTGGCAGGCTTCGCAACGGCCACCCTTGACGTTGAAGCTGAAGCGTCCGGCCTTGTAGCCGCGCGCCTTTGATTCGGGCAGTTCGGTGAACCAGTCGCGGATGGGGGTGAAGGCGCCGGTATAGGTGGCCGGGTTGGACCGTGGTGTGCGGCCGATGGGCGATTGGTCGATATCGATGATCTTATCCAGATACTCGACGCCTTCGATGCGGTCGAACGGCGTCGCCTGTCCCTTGGCGCCCATGAGGCGGCGGGCCAGGGATTTGTACAGGGTCTCGATCACCAAGGTGGACTTGCCGCCGCCGGACACGCCGGTGACGCAGGTGAAGGTGCCCAGCGGGATGTCCACGGTGACATCCTTCAGATTGTTACCGCGCGCGCCGACGATTTTCAACGCATTGCCGCTGCCCTCGCGCCGTGTGGCGGGGATGGCGATGCCCCGCTTGTTGGTCAGGTACTGGCCGGTCAGGCTGTCGGGGTGGTTCATCACCTCCTCGGGCGTGCCCTCGGCGACGATCTGGCCGCCATGGATGCCGGCGCCCGGTCCCATGTCGATCAGGTAATCGGCGGCTCGGATGGCGTCCTCGTCATGCTCCACCACGATCACCGAATTGCCGATGTCGCGCAGGCGCTTCAGCGTGGTCAGCAGGCGGTCATTGTCGCGCTGGTGCAGGCCGATGGACGGTTCGTCCAGCACATACAGCACGCCGGTCAGGCCCGAACCGATCTGGCTGGCGAGACGGATGCGCTGGCTTTCGCCGCCCGACAGCGTGCCCGAGCCCCGGCTGAGCGTCAGGTAATCCAGCCCCACATCCACCAGGAAGCCCAGGCGGTCGTTGATTTCGCGCAGGATGCGGCGGGCGATCTCACGGTCCTTGGGGCGCAGATGCTGTTCCAGCTCGGCATACCAATCCCGCGCCACCCGGATGGAGAATTCGGTGATCTGCGAGATATGCTTGCCGTGGATCTTCACCGCCAGCGCCTCGGGCTTAAGGCGGGCGCCGTTGCAGGTTTCGCAGCAGGTGGTGGATTGGAAGCGCGACAATTCCTCGCGCACCCAGGCGGAATCCGTCTCTTTATAGCGGCGCGCCATGTTGTTGATGACGCCTTCGAACGGCTTTGCCGTGGTGTAACTGCGGAAGCCGTCCTCGTAATGCAATTCCACCGCTTCGCTGCCCGAGCCATACAGGATGACTTCGCGCCCCTTGACCGGCAGGCGGCGCCATGGGGTGTGCACGTCAAAACCGTAATGCTTGCCCAGGCCCTCCAGCGTTTGCAGGTAATATTGCGAGGTGGAATTGGCCCACGGCGCCACCGCGCCATCGCGCAGGGATAAATCTTCGTCGGGGATGACCATGGCGGGGTCGAAATACAGCTTCACGCCCAAGCCGTCGCAGGCCGGGCAGGCGCCGAACGGGTTGTTGAACGAGAACAGCCGGGGCTCGATCTCCTCGATGGTAAAGCCCGAGACCGGGCAGGCGAATTTGGCGGAGAAGGTGACGCGTTCGCCCGTATCGGCGTGTTCGGCGATGCACAACCCGTCGGCCAGATTCAGCGCGGTTTCCACGGAATCGGCCAAGCGGTTGCCCAGGCCCGGTTTCACCACCAAGCGGTCAACCACCACTTCGATGTCGTGCTTTTTCTTCTTGTCCAGGGGCGGCACTGCGTCGATTTCGTGCAGGGTGCCGTCCACCTTGACGCGCTGGAAGCCCTTCTTCTGCAATTCCGCCAATTCCTTGCGGTACTCGCCCTTGCGGCCACGGACGAAGGGGGCAAGCAGGTAAAGGCGGGTGCCCTCGGGCATCTCCAGCACCTTATCAACCATCTGGCTGACAGTCTGGCTTTCAATGGGCAGGCCGGTGGCGGGCGAGTGGGGAACACCCACGCGCGCCCACAGCAGGCGCATGTAATCGTAAATTTCGGTGACCGTGCCCACGGTGGAGCGCGGGTTCTTGGACGTGGTCTTCTGCTCGATGGAAATGGCCGGCGACAGGCCTTCGATGCTTTCCACATCGGGCTTGGACATCAGCTCAAGGAATTGCCGGGCATAAGCCGACAGGGATTCCACGTAACGGCGCTGGCCCTCGGCATAAATGGTATCGAAGGCGAGCGAGGATTTGCCCGAACCCGATAGGCCGGTGATCACCACCAGCTTGTCGCGGGGAATGTCCACATCGACGTTCTTCAGATTGTGTTCGCGTGCGCCACGCACGCGGATGAAGCCGGACATGAGCATTCGCCCCCGAGAAACCACAAGGGGGGCGATGTTAGAGACATTTTAGTCTGGGATAAAGGCTGGCCTCTGTAGCGTCAGCGCAAAACGGGGTTACCCGGCGCGCGGGGCTGGTGCGCATATCCCCATTCAACGGATTAAAGTATTCTACTGGCAAACATGCGGAGCGAGGTGAATGGCATTTTGGTCGCCTGACGGGTTGAGGAAATCTAGGTTCCACGATGAAAAGGGCAATCTGGTGGATGCCGGCTGGCTGTGGCCGGCGGCCTTCGCCTTCGGCACCGCCGCGGCGAAGCGCTTGTTCGGTTTCCGCCTGCAACGGCCCATGATCTCCATTCGGGCCACGGGCCAGCTCGCGGCTTTTCTTCGTAAGGATTTCAACGCGGTGGAGTTCGGTTCGGGCATGTCCACACCCTGGCTCGCCAAGCGTTGCGGCTTTTTGCTGAGCGTCGAGGACCATCCGGAGTGGGCGGGCCGGGTGCGCCAGATGCTGGCGAAGTTGGGAACTGCCGATAATGTCCGGTACGAATTGCGCAGCCGCGAAACCTATGCGGATTTAAGCGAATTCCCGGACGGCCATTTTCATTTCGCGTTGATCGATGGCAGCGACCGCCGCCATTGCGTCCGCTCGGTCTTGCCGAAAATGGCGGTGGGCGGCGTGATTTATCTCGATAATTCAGACAAGGATGCGGGCAAGATCGGCGACCTCAGCCTAGCCGAAGAATTGTTGTTGGACACCGCCAATTCCCATGGCTGGAAGGTGCGCACCTTCACCGATTTTTCCCCCACCAACTTCTTCGTCGAGCAAGGTCTGCTGGTCACGGTGACCTCCGCCCATGGCGGGGCTGCCTCGCAGACCGGACTATCCTCGGATATCACGCTGTCCGACGGGCGTACGGTGACGGTAACCGGTCTGCTCGCCAAGCATGTGGGCGAGGGGCGGCATGCCGAAGTTGCGCAATTGGTGGAAGACGATTTGCGCCTAGGCGCCTGAAACGAAAAACGGCGGAGAGCCGCGCTCCCCGCCGTTTCGTAAGTTTCCGTTAGAACGGAATTTCGTCGTCCAAATCAGCGGGCGGTTCCCAGCCCGAGCCGCCGCCCTGGCCACCACCACCACCAGCACCGCCGTCACTGAAGATGCCGCCTTGCAGTGCGAGCGAGCGTTTGGAATCTTCAGAGAGCGCGGCGAAGTAACCAGGCCGGGTGGCGCAGAGATAACGTTTGGCGTCCACATGCAGCTGATCTCCCAGTTGCTCGCGCTGCCCGGCGACAGCGTCG
>JACMKT010000099.1 GCA_014380005.1 Rhodospirillales bacterium | reverse complement strand
GGTCGGAAGATGGGCCTCAAGCCGCGCAAATTGCTCAGCGCTCAGCCAGAAATAGCTTCGATCCATCAATAGGCTCCCTTCGGGAACCTTGAATCACAAACCGGCTTCGCTGGGAATCCAATTTATGGGTCCGGAGCCTAGGTGGGCAGTGGTTTTGGTATCCAGAAGCCATTACGCTGATAAGTAAGCTTCTCGGTGAAAATGAGCCCGTAGCTCAACCGATTTGAGATTGGGTGTCGATAATTAGCTAAAGAACGAGCGGTCTTGAATATTCGCTAACTGCGCCGCGCCCTCAACACCGTCCCCACCACCATCACCACAAACCCCAACACCGCCACCCCGTTCAGCATGCCGCCCCACATGCGGATGGGCTCCAGCGCCAGCAAATCCCCGGCGATGCGCAGCACCAGCGAGCCATGCAGCACGACCAACGGCCCGTAGAAATACCCCCGGTACGGCAGCTTCACCTTCAGCACCGCCGGCAGGATCACCGGGGCATGGCCGAACACCATGGCGAAGATGAAGCCGACGAACAGGGCGTGCAGGGTGGCGTCGTAGCGTAGGGACTCGATGCCCGCATCCAGCGCCGGGGCCAGCAGTCCCGCCACGCCCAGCCAGACATAGCCCGACAGCAGGCACACCGCCACGTAACGGGTCAGGCCGGGTTGGCGGATGGTGCGGCGGATGATGTCGTTGACCAGGCTCCAGGCCACCAAAGCGACGCAGCCTGCGCCGAACAGGGTCCAGGCGAAGGGTAGGCCCGCCGCCGACAACCCTGCGCCGCCGCCGATCAGGGCGACGGGGACCACCAAGGTGGGGTTGCGCCAGCGCCAGGGTTTGAGGAAACGCGACAACTCCAGCCGCTCGCCGGCAATGGTCAGCACCAGGAAGGATGCCCACAGCGGCACTACCTCGGACACAGCCGCGCCAAGGGTCCACAGAACATTGCCCGTGCACCATGCCAGGGCGCCGAGGGCCAGCAGGCGGGTGAACGGTTCAGGCTGGCGTTTCACCACGTTCAGGGCCACGGCCAGGAAGATCAGGCTGCCCAGGGTCAGCATGATGGCGCCGGAGTTTTCGGCTCCCGCCAGCAGCAGCAGGCCGCCGCCGCCGGTGGCGAAGGGGGCGCCGTAGGCCCAGGGGCGGCCCAATGCCACGGCGCGCTCCAGCGCGATGACCGTACCGAAGAAACCGCACACCATCAGCGGGCCGTGCAAATGGACGAAGGAAAGGGACAAGTCCCAGCCCAGCCGAGCCTCGCCCGCCGCCAATCCGGCCAGCAGGGACACCACGCCGGCCAAAGCCAAGGGCAGACGGGGGATGGTGGGGGCCATCAGCCGTTCCAGCCCAGGGTTTCTTTGGCGCTCGCAGACATGCGGCTGGGGTCCCACAGGGGTTCGTCCAGTACCTGGACCGTGGCCGTGGCGCCGGTGGCATTCAGCAGGCGGGCGCATTCGTCTTGCAGATAGCTGGTCTGCGGGCAGGCCGGGGTGGTCATGATCAGGGCCACGCGGACCGCTTGGGGATCGGTGGCGACGCTTTCCACCAGCCCCAGATCGACGATATTAATGCCCACGTCCGGGTCGATGACGCCCTTAAGGATTTCCATGGCTTGCGATTGGCTGATCATGGCGCGCGGCCCCTGTGCTTAGGATAGCGATACCTTATGGCGGTTGCGCCGCTGCCACATTGAGTACGGTCAAGCTTAACAAGACTGCCGCACCCTTGACCGTAGCCGGGGCGCTGGTTAGGGTTGCCCCCATTTCGGTCTCTCACGCGAAACGGCGGAAATCCATGGGCCACAGCGGCGCCAAGAAGCCCAGCTTCCAGCAATTGATCCTGACCCTCCAGAATTTCTGGGCGGAGCAGGGCTGCGTTATCCTTCAGCCCTATGACATGGAGGTCGGTGCGGGCACCTTCCATCCGGCCACCACCCTGCGTGCGTTGGGCCCGGACCCGTGGAAAGCCGCCTATGTGCAGCCCTCGCGCCGGCCCAAGGATGGCCGTTACGGCGAGAACCCCAACCGGCTCCAGCACTATTACCAATTCCAGGTGCTGTTGAAGCCGTCGCCGCCCAATGCCCAGGAACTTTATCTGGAAAGCCTGAAGCGCCTGGGCGTGGACCCGCTGGCCCACGATATCCGCTTCGTGGAAGACGATTGGGAAAGCCCGACCTTGGGCGCCTGGGGCCTGGGCTGGGAAGTCTGGTGCGACGGCATGGAGGTGACCCAGTTCACCTATTTCCAGCAGGTGGGCGGCATCGAATGCGACCCGGTGGCGGTGGAACTGACCTACGGCCTTGAGCGCCTTGCCATGTACATCCAGGGCGTGGAAAACGTCTATGACCTGGACTTCAACGGTGAGGGCGTCACTTACGGCGACGTCTTCCTGCAGGCCGAGAAGGAATACTCGGCCCATAATTTCGAGCATGCCGATACCGACATGCTGTACCGCCACTTCCTCGACGCCGAGAAAGAGTGCGAAAACCTGCTGAAGGCCGGGCTGTCGCTGCCTGCCTATGACCAGTGCATCAAGGCGTCGCACCGCTTCAATCTGCTGGATGCGCGCGGCGTCATCTCGGTGACCGAGCGTCAATCCTATATCGGCCGCGTGCGTGCGCTGGCCAAGGCGTGCTGCGAAGGCTGGCTGGCCTCCCGTACCAAGAAGGAGGCTTAAGAGATGGCCGAGCTTCTGCTTGAGATTTTCTCGGAAGAAATCCCCGCCCGCATGCAGGCCCGTGCCGCTGACGACCTTCAACGCATGGTCACCGAAGGCCTGACCAAGAACGGCCTGTCCTTCGACGGCGCCCGCGCCTATGTCACTCCGCGCCGTCTGGTGCTGGTGATCGAAGGCCTGCCGGTGGCCGGTCCCGACGTGTCGGAAGAACGCCGTGGCCCCCGCGTGGGTGCGCCCGAGCAAGCCATGGCCGGCTTCCTGTCGTCGACCGGCATGTCGCTCGACCAGTTGGAACAGCGCGACACCGGCAAGGGCGTGTTCTATTTCGCCAATATCAACCGCAAGGGCCGTCCCACTGTGGACGCCGCCAAGGATGTCATCGAGGCCGCCATGGCCGACTTCCCCTGGCCGAAATCCCAGCGTTGGGGCACCAACACCGTCCGCTGGGTGCGTCCGCTGCAATCCATCCTGTGCCTGTTCGACGGCGCCGTGGTGCCGGTCTCGTTCGGCCCCATCACCGCCGCCAATGTGTCGCGCGGTCACCGCTTCCTGGCCCCGGCTGAATTCACGGTGACGGATTTCGCCGATTACTTCGCCAAGCTGTACAACGCCAAGGTCATGCTGGACCCGGTGGAACGCCGCCACACCATCCTGCGCCAAGCCGAGGAAGCCGCCGCGCGCGAAGGCCTGACCCTCAAGGACGATGACGGCTTGCTGGCCGAGGTCACCGGTCTGGTGGAATTCCCTACCGTTCTGGTGGGCTCCATCGACGACAAGTTCATGGGCGTGCCGCAAGAGGTGCTGATCACCTCCATGCGCTCGCACCAGAAATACTTCTCGCTCATGCAGGGCGACAAGCTGGCGCCGCGCTTCCTGGTCACCTCCAACATGGTGGCCGAGGATGGCGGTGCCGCTGTGGTGGCCGGTAACGAACGCGTGCTGCGCGCCCGTCTGTCCGACGCCGCCTTCTTCTGGGACACCGACCGCAAGCACCGGCTGGAAGCCCGCCTGCCCAAGCTGGGCGAGCGGCTGTTCTATGCCAAGCTGGGCACCATGGCCGACAAGGTCGAGCGCATGAAGGTGCTGTCCAAGCACCTGACCGCCTTCGTCACCGGCGCTTCCGCCACCGATGCCGAGCGTGCCGCCGAACTTGCCAAGGCCGATCTGTCCACGGAAATGGTGGGCGAGTTCCCCGAGCTTCAGGGCATCATGGGCCGCTACTACGCGCTCCATGACGGCGAGACCCCGGTGGTGGCCGACGCCATTGCCGAGCATTACTCGCCCCTGGGCCCGAGCGACCGGGTGCCCACCGCTCCGGTCAGCGTCTGCGTCGCCTTGGCCGACAAGATCGATAGCCTCGTCGGCTTCTTCGCCATCGACGAAAAGCCCACCGGCTCCAAGGACCCCTTCGCCCTGCGCCGTGCCGCTTTGGGCGTCATCCGTCTGGTGGTGGAAAACGGACTGCGCATTCCGCTGTTCAACTTCTTCCAACTGGCCCATGCCCAGTTCAAGCCGGGCACCCTGACCCGTGAGGCCAAGCTGGTCGCCAACGATCTGCTGGACTTCTTCGCCGACCGCCTGAAGGTCCATCTGAAGGAAAAGGGCGTCCGCTTTGATCTGGTCAATGCGGTGTTCGCCTTGGGTGACGAAGACGATCTGGTCCGCCTGCTGGCCCGCGTGGATGCCCTGGCGGAATTCGTCAGCAGCGATGACGGCGCCAATCTGCTGGTGGCCCATCGTCGCGCCGCCAACATCGTGCGCATCGAGGAAAAGAAGGATTCCACCACCTACGGCGGCCCCGCCGACGAGGCGGCGTTGTCCCAAGATGAGGAAAAGGCGGTGTACCGGGCCTTGGCCGAGGTTCGCCCCAGCGTGATCCAATCGTGCAAGGGCGAACGCTTCGCCGAGGCCATGGCCGCTTTGGCACGTCTGCGCCTTCCGGTGGATGCCTTCTTCGACAAGGTCACGGTCAATACCGATGATGCGGCCATCCGCGTCAACCGGTTGAAATTGCTGGCCGAAATCGGCGCAGCCATGGGCGAAGTGGCCGATTTCTCGAAGATCGAAGGCTAAGGAGAAAGGCGGGGGGATTTTCTCCCCGCCAAGTGGTAGCACCATTGCGAAAATTGTTGCTGATTTTCGCGGGCGGGAAAGTCACGATCTCACATGGGCGGGCGCTTGGGCGCTCTGCCTCAGTCCAAGGGACGTAAGGAACGACCATGAGTAAGTGGGTGTACAGCTTCGGTGGTGGCCGCGCGGAAGGCCGTGCGGACATGAAGAACCTGCTGGGCGGTAAGGGCGCCAATCTGGCGGAGATGAGCAATCTCGGCATTCCAGTGCCGCCCGGTTTCACCGTCAGCACCGATGTGTGCGTCTATTACTACGCCAACGGTCACGCCTATCCGGCGGAATTGGTGGACCAGACCATGGACGCCTTGTCCAAGGTGGAAGAAACCATGGGCGCCAAATTCGGCGACGATGCCAACCCGCTGCTGGTGTCGGTGCGCTCGGGCGCGCGGGCTTCCATGCCCGGCATGATGGACACCATCCTCAATCTGGGCCTGAACGACGTGTCGGTGGAAGGTCTCGCCAAGCGCATGGGCGACCCGCGCTTCGCCTATGATTCCTACCGCCGCTTCATCCAGATGTATTCCAACGTGGTGCTGGAAATCGACCATCACCATTTCGAGGAAATCCTGGAATCCCACAAGGACGACAAGAACCTGCGCCTGGACACCGAACTTTCCGCCGATGATTGGAAGCTGGTGGTCACCAAATACAAGGCCAAGGTCAAGGAACAGCTGGGCAAGCCGTTCCCCCAGGACGTCAAGGAACAGCTGTGGGGCGCTGTGGGCGCCGTGTTCGGTTCGTGGATGAACAACCGCGCCATCATCTATCGCCGCCTGCATGAAATCCCGGAAAGCTGGGGCACCGCCGTCAACATCCAGGCCATGGTGTTCGGCAATATGGGCGACGATTGCTGTACCGGCGTGTGCTTCACCCGCGATCCCTCCACCGGAGAGAACGCCTTCTACGGCGAGTTCCTGATCAACGCCCAGGGCGAGGACGTGGTGGCCGGCATCCGCACGCCCCAGCAGCTGACCATCCATGGCAAGCAGGCGCAGCGTTCCGAGCGGCCCTC
>JACMKT010000098.1 GCA_014380005.1 Rhodospirillales bacterium | reverse complement strand
CGCACCAAGGTGGGCGTTGATCTGGACCTGCTGGAAAAGGACGTGTTCAAGTTCTGCTGGACCGTGGATTTCCCCATGTTCGAAATGAACGAGGAAACCAACCAGATCGACTTCAGCCATAATCCCTTCTCCATGCCCCAGGGCGGCATGGAAGCGCTGGAGACTCAGGACCCGCTGACCATCAACGCCTATCAGTACGACATCGTCTGTAACGGCGTGGAGCTGTCCTCGGGCGCCATCCGTAACCACCGTGCCGACATCATGATCAAGGCCTTCGGCATCGCCGGCTATGGTCCTGAAGTGGTCGAGGAAAAATTCGGCGGCATGCTGAACGCCTTCCGCTACGGCGCCCCGCCGCACGGTGGCTCGGCCCCCGGCGTGGATCGCATCGTCATGCTGCTGGCCGATCAGCCCAATATCCGCGAGGTCATCCTGTTCCCCATGAACCAGCAGGCCCAGGACCTGCTCATGGGCGCCCCGGCGGAAGTGGAATCGCCCCGCCTGCGCGAACTGCACCTCAAGCTGGACCTGCCCAAGCCGAAGAAGGAAGGCTGAGACAGGGCTTCGGCTCGACGACACGGAAAGGGCGCTTCTACGGGGGCGCCTTTTTTGTTGGCGTCGCGGATTGGCAAGATTTACCACCAAGGGCACTAGGGGCACGAAGCCATCTGCCGGGTGGCCGCATTAGGTGTGCTCCGGCACGTCTTCTTGGTGTCCTTGGTGCCCTTGGTGGTGAATCTTGCGGGGCCAGCCTCGTGCGATGGCCTCGGCAAC
Source organism: Rhodospirillales bacterium (assembly GCA_014380005.1). Taxonomy (GTDB): domain Bacteria; phylum Pseudomonadota; class Alphaproteobacteria; order Rhodospirillales; family Magnetospirillaceae; genus Magnetospirillum. The sequence goes on along the minus strand of JACMKT010000098.1, from coordinate 32,500 downwards.
CCCTGAAGAACCAACAAAAAAGGGCTACCCCCCGCAAGCTTGTGTGCTTCCCCCAGCCATCCGCGCAAGCTCCGTTCGCCGTCTCCCGCTGCCGCCGTTTCCTTGTGTCTTATCTACCTCTAACGGGGCATTTCCGCCCATTGGGGTAGCGCCGATGCTCCCAGCCGGTTAGGCGGCAATGGGCCTAGACTCCCCTCATCAGCGCGATGGAGGGTGTTATGAAGGCTTTATGGATCATTGGTTTCGCCCTGGCGCTGAGCGGCTGCGCGGCGGCGCCCGAAACCACAATCACCACCACCAGTTCTTTCGTTCCCACCTTGGCTTCGGCCCCCACCTTGGCATCGGCCCCCACCTTGGCATCGGCCCACGGCTGCGGCCCGTGGCGCGTTTCCGGCGGCTTGGCGGTGTGCAAGGACGATATCTCGGCGGTGCAGGCGGCGGTGGCCCGCGAGGTGCCGGCGTTGGAAGCGGAACATCCGGCGGAGATCGTCGGTACGGAAGCGCATTACCTTGTACTCGACGGGGCGTCCTGACACACCTTGTTCGCAACCCCGGCTGCCCCCACCTGACCAAGTGCCTAGTCACCAAGTGCCTAGTCAATGGGAGGGCCGATGCCGACCATGGGAGATAGCCCGCGTGAGCGCGGTTGGCGACCGGCCCCGGCCTGGACCAAGCCGGGCCGTTTCTGGATGGTCTGGCCCCCGCCCTGCGGCGACAAGGACCATGACGAGGCCGCCCGTGAGGACTGCCTGGGTCTGGCCGAGTTATTGTCCGATTATGCCCCGGTCTCCATCGTTTGCCCGCCCCATGACGTGGCCGAATGCGCCTTGCGTTCGCCCACCGGGGTAGGGGTGCTGGCGGCGGAGCATGATGGTTCGGCCATTTGCAGCCATGCCCCATTGTGGCTGCTGGACGGCGAGGGAAAGCTGACGGCGGCGCTGGTGCGGTCGCCTTTGTCGCGGGTGATGGCGGAAACCGCCGGCGTGCAGGTATTTGACGCACCACCCGGCCTGCCCGCCACCCTGGAGATGGACGGCGAGGGCACCGCCTTGGTCCGCGCCCGCTCGGTCGAAGAAACCGGCCCGCTGGCCGCCATGCTGGAACAATGGCTGGGGCTGGAGCAATTGGTTTGGCTGGCGGCGCCCCAACCGGGTGCCTCCCTGGGGGCGCGCTTCCTGGCCCCCGGCATTGTCGGCGTGACCATGGAGCGTGACGAGCGCCATCCGTTTTTCGCCCAAAGCGCGGTCAACCGCGACATTCTGGCTGATGTCATCGACGCGCGCGGGCGCCGGCTGGTGCTGGTGGAATTGCCGTCGTCCAAGCGCAAGGGCGGCTGTTACGCCGATTGCCTCGTGGCCGGCGAGCGGGTGGTGGTGCCTGAATTCGAGGATGGGCGCGGCAACGACGCCTTCGCCCAGGTGGCAGCCGCCTTGCCCCATCGGAAAGTGGCGGCGTTTCCGTCCAGTTGGATCGCCCCTGCCGGGGCTGGTCTGGGATCTGCCGTGGTGGTTCAACCGTCCAAGGGGTGAGGCGTCGCCCATTAGGCGCATTTCATAACCCAGCGCTTTCGGGCAGGATGACGGGCATGAAAGCCTCGTCCTCCTCGCGCCGTTCCACCTTGTCGTGGGCTTTTTACGACTGGGCCAACTCGCCCTTCGCCACGCTGATCGTCACCTTCGTCTTTCCGGCCTATTTCGCCACCGCCGTGGTGGGCGATCAGGTTCAGGGGCAGGCGGAGTGGGGCTTTGCCATGGGCCTGTCCGGGCTGGTGGTGGCCATCTCCAGCCCCATCTTCGGCGCCGTGGCCGACGTCACCGGGCGGCGCAAGCCGTGGTTGCTGGCGTTCACCTTGCTGTGCGCGGCGGCCTCGGCTGGGTTGTGGTGGGTGACGCCCCAGCTTTCGGCGGTGCCCCTCGCCATCGCCCTGGTGGTGCTGGCGAATTGGGGGTTCGAGACCGCCGGGGTGTTCTACAACGCCATGCTGCCCGAAATGGCCGGCCCGGAACGCCTGGGACGCCTATCGGGCTGGGCCTGGGGTTTGGGTTATGTGGGCGGCTTGACCGCTTTGGCTCTGGCTTTGGTGGCGTTGGTGCTGCCCGATCAGCCGTGGTTCGGCATCCCCAAGGACAACGCCGCCCATATCCGCATCTGCGGCCCGCTGGTAGGGCTGTGGCTGCTGGTGTTCTCGGCGCCGCTGTTCCTATGGACCCCGGATGCCGGGGCGGGCAAACCTCTGCGGGTCAAGGCGGCGTTGGCCTCGCTGGCGGTGTCACTCAAGCAACTGGCCCGCATGGGCGACGTTGGCCGCTTCCTGCTGGCCCACATGCTGTACGCCGACGGCCTTGCCACCCTGTTCGCCATGGGCGGCGTGTTCGTCGCCGGGGTGTACGGCTTCACCCTGCAAGAGGTCATGCTGTTCGGCATCGTGCTGAACGTCACCGCCGGTTTGGGTGCGGCGGGTTTCGCTTGGCTGGACGATTGGTTCGGCTCGCGCACCGTCATTCTGTTGGCGCTGGCGGGTCTGTTGATGGCCGGAACCGGCGTGCTGGTGGCGGATAGCCGGGCGTTGGTCTGGATCATGGGCGGCGCGCTGGGCCTGTTCGTCGGCCCGGCCCAGGCGGCCAGCCGCACTTATCTGGCCCGCATGGCACCACCCGAGCGCCGCACCGAACTGTTTGGTTTGTACGCCCTGTCGGGTAAGGCCACCGCCTTCCTGGGGCCGTGGGCGGTGGGTGCGGTCACCGCCGTGACACACAGCCAGCGTGCCGGCATGGCGGTGATCTTGGGTTTTTTCCTGGTGGGCGGAGGGATTTTGCTGAGCGTTAAGCCAGCCACCGCCAGATAAGAACCCCCGTCGCTACCCACACGGTCACCACGATGACCAATCCCCACCAATTGCTGCCTGGGCGTCCGGCCTGGGCTGCCTGGATGCGGGCGTCGGCCATTACCTCGGGCGGGATCAGGCGCAGGACCAGCCAGATGCCCAGCGGCACCAGGATCAGATCGTCCAGATAACCCAGCACCGGGATGAAGTCGGGGATCAGATCAATGGGCGACAGCGCATAGGCCACCACCAGCGCAGCCACCACTCGCGCGGCCCACGGCGTGCGTGGGTCGCGGGCGGCGATGGTTAGCGCCAGGGTCTCGCGTTTGAGGGCTTTCAGGCGGGTCTTGAGCGTGGCGAGCGTCTTACGATTCCAGCTTCTTCAGCATATCCGCCGTGATCAGGGTCACGCCCTTGGCGGTACGGTCGAAACGTTTGGCGTCCAATTCGGGGTCTTCGCCCACCACCAGACCGGGGGGGATGGTGCAGCCCTGATCGACGATGCATTTTTGCAGCCGCGCGTGCCGTCCGATGTCGCAATCGGGCAGGATCACCGAATCTTCCACCAAGCAGTAGGAATTGACCCGCACGTTGGAGAACAGCAGCGAGCGTCGCACGGTGGCGCCGGAGATGATGCAGCCGCCCGAGACCAGTGCATCCACCGACATGCCGCGCCGCGTGTCGGAATCGAAGACGAATTTGGCTGGCGGCAATTGGGCCTGATAGGTCCAGATGGGCCAGTTGGTGTCGTACAAATTCAGTGCCGGGGTGACCGTGGTCAGGTCCAGATTGGCTTCCCAATAGGCGTCGATGGTGCCCACGTCGCGCCAATAATGCTCCTTGGCGCCTTCGTGCATGACGCAGGAATCTTCGAAGCGGTGGGCGACCAGCTTGTGCTTGCCCACCAGCTGCGGAATGACGTCCTTGCCGAAATCGTGTTCGGTGCCGGGTTGGCTGGCGTCCAGGTTCAGGCGCTCATACAGGAATTGGGCGTTGAAGATGTAGATGCCCATGCTGGCCAGGGCCACGTCGGGCTTGCCCGGCGCGTGCTGCGGATTGGCCGGCTTTTCGTCGAAGCGGGTGATGTTGTCGTTCTCGTCCACAGCGATGACGCCGAAGCCCTTGGCGTCCTCCAGCGGCACTTCCAGGCAGGCGACGGTGACGTCGGCCCCTTGCGCCATGTGGTGGGCCAGCATCTTGCCGTAATCCATCTTGTAGATGTGATCGCCGGCCAGGATCAGCACGAATTCGGGGCCGTGCTGGCGGATGATGTCCAGGTTCTGGAACACTGCGTCGGCAGTGCCCTTGTACCAGTTTTCGCCATCGGTGCGCTGCTGGGCGGGCAGCAGCTCGATGAATTCGTTGAACTCGCCGCGCAGGAAGCCCCAGCCGCGCTGGATGTGCTGCAGCAGGGAATGGGCCTTGTACTGGGTCAGCACGCCAATGCGGCGGATGCCGGAATTGATGCAGTTGGACAGGGTGAAGTCGATGATGCGGAACTTGCCGGCGAAGGGCACGCCGGGCTTGGCATGCCAATCGGTCAGCGCCTTCAGGCGCGAGCCGCGGCCGCCGGCCAGGACCAGCGCCAGGGTGCGGCGCAGGCGCATGTTGACTTCGAAATCGTAGCTCACCCGATCCTCAGACTGCGACATCAGCGTAGTTCTCCAACACATCCTGGGGCCTAAGCGGGACCGTGCCATATCTGGGCAAGGGGCACAACTGTCGCAGGAGCAGTCCTGCCTGTCTTAATCATCGGGTAACACCGGTGGCGAAGCGGCTTTCGCCGAGGGCGGCCTTGGGCTAGGCTGGTCGGACTGACCATGAGGTCCTACTATGGGTGAGTCCATGCGCGTGCTGTTCGCTTCCTCCGAGGTTTACCCGTTGGTGAAGACCGGCGGCCTAGCCGACGTGTCCGGTGCGCTGCCGGCGGCGCTGGCGCAAGCCGGCCAGGATGTCCGCGTGCTGCTGCCCGGCTATCCCGAGGCGTTGGCCAAGGCCGAGGGCAAGCGCCAAGTCGCCTCCTTGGGTGATCCGTTGGGTGTGGGTGCGGAAGCCAAGCTGATCAGCGCCAAGCTGCCCGGTTCCGGCGTTCCCCTGTGGCTGATCGATTGCCCGGCTTTGTACGACCGCAAGGGCGGCCCTTACCAGGATGTGGACGGCAGCGAGTACGCCGACAACCATCTGCGCTTCGGCCTGCTGTCCTGGGTGGCGGCCCATTTGTCCACCAGCGCCAGCCCCATCAAGTGGCGGCCCGAGGTGCTGCATTGCCATGATTGGCAGACCGGCTTGGCGCCCGCTTATCTGAACGCCTGGGATTTGGCGGAACGCCCCAAGACGGTGTTCACCATCCACAACATCGCCTATCAGGGTCTATTCCCCAACGACACCGTGCCGCGCCTTGGCCTGCCGTGGGAGATGTACCAGATTGATGGATTTGAATATTACGACAGCCTGTCCTTCCTGAAGGCCGGTCTGTTCTATAGCGACCGGGTGACCACGGTCAGCCCGCGCTATGCCAAGGAAATCCAGGCGGCGCCCCATGGCTGTGGCCTGGAAGGCCTGTTGGCCGAGCGCGCCACCGATCTGAGCGGCATTATCAACGGTGCCGATTATGGGGTATGGGACCCGTCGGTGGATGCGAACCTGACCCACCGCTACCAGCCCGCCGATTTCATCGCAGGCAAGGCCGTCAACAAGGCCGCGTTGCAGGCGGAACTGGGGCTGGCCCAAGACCCGGACGCTCCGCTGCTGATCATCGTCAGCCGGTTGAACGATCTTAAGGGCATGGATCTGGTGCTGGCGGTGATGCCGGCCATCCTGCGCCAGGGCGCGCAACTGGCCGTGCTGGGCACCGGCGACAAGGGGCTGGAGGACGGCTTCAAGGCGGTGGCCGAGGCCAATCCCACCCAGGTGGCGGTCAAGATCGGCTATTCCGAGGCGCTGGCCCATGGTCTGATGGCGGCGGGCGATATGCTGGTGATGCCGTCGCGCTTCGAGCCCTGCGGCCTGACCCAGTTCTACGCCTTCCGCTACGGCACCGTACCGGTGGTTCATGTCACCGGCGGCCTGGCCGATACGGTGGTGGACACCACCTATGACGGGCTGATGACCGGCACCGCCACCGGCTTCGCCTTCGAGCACGCCAATGCGGGCGCCTTCCAATGGACGGTGGAGCGCGCCGTGGCCATGTTCCGCCAGAAGGACCAGTGGCGCAAAATCCAGACTGCCGGAATCTATCAGGATTTCGGCTGGGATCGTTCGGCGAGCCGCTATGTTCAACTGTACAACGGCCTGACGGCTTCCTAACTTCAAAGCTTTCCGAGGGCCGCCATGACCGACATTCCCGCGCTGATCGCCGATATCGGCGGCACCCATGTCCGCTTCGCTTTGGTCACACCCGACGGCGTGCCCGGTGAGCCCTCCGTCATGCGTTGCGCCGATTACGCCGGCCCGGCCCAGGCCGCCCAGGCCTATCTTGCCACTCTCGGCGGCGGGGCTCAGCCCAAGCGGGCGGCGTTCGCCGTGGCCTCGCCCATCACCGGCGATATGGTCGATCTGACCAATTCGGCATGGCATTTCTCCACCGAGGCGGTGCGGGTGGAATTGGGCCTGGACCGTTTCGACGTGGTCAACGACTTCACCGCCGTGGCCCTGTCCGTGCGCCATCTGGCCGAGCAGGACAAGCTGAAGCTGGGCGGTGGCGAGGCTGCGCCCAACGCCCCCATCGCCGTGCTGGGGGCGGGCACCGGATTGGGCGTGTCGGCCTTGGTGCCCGACCGCAGCGGCGGCTGGACCGCTTTGGCGGCAGAAGGCGGTCACGTCACCATGGCCTCGGCCAACGATCAGGAAGACCACGTGCTGGCGTGGCTGCGCAAGCGCTTCGACCATGTGTCGGCGGAACGCATCCTGTCCGGCCCCGGTCTGGTCAATCTGTACGAAGCCATCTGCGCCATTCGCGCCCGCCCCGCCGCCTATACCACGCCGGACGCCATTTCTCAGCGCGGGCTGGACGGGTCGTGCCTGATCTGCCGCGACACCCTGGACATGTTCTTCGCCATGATGGGCACCATCGCCGGCAATCTGGCGCTCAGCGTGGGGGCGCGCGGCGGCGTCTATATCGCCGGCGGTGTCCTGCCGCGCATGCGTCAAGCCTTCGCTCAATCGGGATTTCGTCGCCGTTTCGAGGATAAGGGCCGCTTCCAGGACTATCTGGCGCCCATCCCCACATGGCTGGTGATCCATCCGCAGCCGGCCTTCATGGGGCTGGCGGGCTTGGTCACGTCTTAGTTACAATTCCTTCTTAAACTATAGGCATATTGCGTATTGTGATAAGACCGCGCAACACTGGTACTACCAATTAGGTGGTGCTCATGCTTGCGATAATTGCACTTTCCATTGTCTTGCAACTGGCTGCTGCCCTGCAAGCTATCCGGCTCGCCAAGCGTACAGATTGGACTGCCGCGTGGTCAATTCTGGCTGCGAAAGGCTCGATCTATTCGCTGAAATGCTGTTGCTGGTCATCGCCAGCTTTGCTGGCCGCGGCGCGGGTGGTGGAGGCGGCAGAGGAGGAGGCGCGGGAGAGCGCCCCCTAAAACAGCGCCGGCCACCACGCCAAGGCCACCGCGACTGTACCGGCCAGACCCGGAACCAACGCCGGCAACGATCGGATGCCGGTGACGTTCTGGGTGGCGAGAATGCGCCATGCCAGCCACAGGCTCCAGGTAATGCCGCCGACGAACAGGGCGATCTTGATCATGGAGACCGCTTCCGCCGGCAGGCCCACCGACTTCATGGCGGTGAACAGGCCGCCGCCCAGGCCGATCAGCAACGACACCATGGCGATGGGGGTGAACTGGTAGCCCAGTTCCAGGAAACGGCTGCGCAGGGTGCCGTTGGCGCCGGCCAGACCGGCCAGCCAGGACGCAATCATGGTCAGCAGGGACAGTCCCAATGTGAAAGCCAGCATGGTCGCCGCCATGAAGCCGGTGATCATGACGAAGTCCAGCCACAGGAAGACTTCGCGGCGGTCGGGGTGGACGCTCATCAGCCAGGACGGGCCGCTTTCCAGCAACCATGCCACGTCATGCTCGATGGCCCACAGGCCAAGGGCGTCGCGCAGCTCAACGAAGAACGGCAGCACGCCCCACAGGAAGCCGCCCAGGGCGACCCCGCCGCCCAGGAACAGGAACAGCACTTCCGACAGATTGGGATTGCGCTTGGCGATCTGTTCGATCTCTTCGCCGGGGCGGCGCAGACGCAGGAACAGCCCACCGGGGGCCGGCGGGCTGACGCAGCGGAAGCATTCGATGCAATGGCGGGTTTCGGTCTTGTGCCGCAGATCGATCATGGTCGGGCAGGCGCCCTTGTCGTTCCAGCGGTCGCCGCCGGGCTCGGGGCGCTTGGGGGCGAAATCCACGATGCTGAGGCGGTTGAACACGCCCAAAAGCAGGCCGATGGGGCAGGCGTGGCGGCACCACGGCCGTTTGCCCGGTGCGAACAGCCAGCCCAGGATGATGGCCGCCGCCATGGTGCCGCCGAAGATTTCCGCCGCCGCCTCGGGGTGGGTGCGCACGCCGGTGGTCTGGCCCAGGATGGTGACGACGATGAACGACAGCACCGGAGTGCCCGGCCACGTCAGCCAGCGCGGCGGGCTTAGGCGGAAACCGTGCTTGGAGGCATATTCCGACGCAGCACCCATGGGGCATAACAGGCCGCACCATGACCGGCCCGTGGCCAGCACCGATAGCAGCAGCAGGGGGAACCACAGGCCCCACAAGGCAAGGTTGGCGAACACCGCCAGATGATCCAGCGGCCCGGCGTTCTCTGCCGGGTCCGACAGCAAAGCCGGCACCAGGATCAGGGATACGAAGACCACGAACATCACCGCGTGGACCCAGGGCAGCCAGCGGATGTTGCGCACGAAGAACGCTTCCACCGGCCCGGCCACGCGGGCGGACAGGCGCGACGCTTCGCCGGGCGGCAGCTGGCGGGGCATCATGGGGTGGCCCGTGCGCGCTTGATGGCCCACATGCCGATGACCGGCACCAAGGTCGTCAGCAGCAGCACCAGCGCCGTGCGGAGCAGAAAGACGGAACAGCACGGCATGGGTGGGGCCTCATGTGAAACTGCCAATTAAGCGAATAGCCATGAACTTAGTGTGTGAATCAAGTGCGATTTGTTCGCAGTCGCATGTTGCAAACGCATGGCACAAAAAAACCCGCCTCCCAAGGGGGGCGGGTTGTGGGGCTGGTTGGCGTTACCGCCGGGCCGGGGCTTCCATGGAAGCCATGGGGCCGACCTCGCCGGTGGGGTGGTGATGCCGGACCACGCCCATGGACGGCGAAAACGCCACCGTGAATGCCACCGCCAGCGCATACAAGGCGCCCAGCACGATAACGCGCAGGGCAACGTTGCCCTTGTCGGCATCTTGATCGGTGTATGCGGTGTTGTCGTTCACGGCAGTCTACCCTAAAGTATAGTAAATCCTATCCCGTCGTATAGGGTAAGCTGCACCCATGAGTCAAGAGTGTTGGTCTGCCCCGCCCCGACGGGTGGGGCTGAGGCGCAGAAAACCCGATTCGGCCAGCCGGTGCAAGTTGCATGCGCACAGAGGTGCATGCGTATGGTGCATGGCTGGTTTTAGCGCTGGGATGTGGGGCGGCGTCGATGCCTCATCAACTTTAGTGTGAAACAGGAATATGAAATGGCGGTTCTGCGGCGCTCGCAGGAGTGGAAATCGTGATAATTTATTGCTTGATGAAGGGCTGCGGGTTGATGTGCACAGTCTAAAGCCCTAGCATGACAAACTTACGTTGGGTTTGGGTAAACGTATGCAGGCGCTACGCAAGATCGAGGTGACTACCGGCGTGTGGTGGGTTGAGATACCCGCCGCCGATGTGCGCATCCTGTGCGGCTGTCCTGCCGATGCAGTCAAGCATCTGATGAAACGCGGCCTGATCGCGCCCACGGAAGTGGGCGGCCTCGCCTTCGAGACCGGCCCCAACGTCATCTTGCTGTCCGATGTCATGGTGCAGAACGGCACCTTCGCCAATCTGGGCGAGTTCCCGGTTTTGCAGATGTTTTACCGCCAGGGCATGATTATTCCCGGCCATCCCGGCAATACCGGGGTCAAGCCGCTGATTATCGGTTCGCCTGAGCAGGTTCGCGCTCAGCTGCAATATATTCATCGCGGCAATTACGGTCTGATCAGCGAAGACGAATTGCTGGATGCCGGCGCCACGCCCGAGCAAGCCGCCGAGCGCATGCGGCTGAAGCTGAAATTCGCCTTTGGCCGCATCTGCCATCCGACGGAAATCATCAATACCCTGGCGGTGGAAGGCGAGCAGGTGGATATCCGCGACGGCGTCAGCGTCCGCCGCCTGCGCCTGAACCTGTTCGAGTTCCGCTACGGGGACGAGATCGTCACCGTCGATCTGAACCTGCCGCCGTTCGAGACCTATGAATGCCCGTACCCGCTGGGCTTCTACAACATGCCGCGCGAGTATTTCGCCGTGGTCCATTCGGGCGAGGGTGACGGCTGGGACATCAACCGCCCTGCCATGGGCACCGTGCTCATGTTCCAGGGCAAGGTCTATCTGATCGACGCCGGCCCCAACATCCTGTACACGCTGGACGCCCTGGGCATCGGCGTGAACGAGATCGAAGGCATCTTCCATACCCATTCCCACGACGACCATTTCGCCGGCCTGACCACGCTGATCCGTGCCGATCACCGCATCAAATACTATGCGACGCCATTGGTGCGCGCCTCGGTGGCGCGCAAGATGGCGGCGCTGCTGTCCATCGAACCGTCGGCCTTCGCCGATTATTTCGAATGCCACGACATGGTCGAGGATGCGTGGAACGACATCGAGGGGCTCGAGGTCAAGCCGCTGTTTTCGCCCCATCCGGTGGAAACCACCACCTTCCTGTTCCGCGCTTTGTGGGATGGCGGCTTCCGCACCTATGCCCACATGGCCGACATTTGCCGGCTTGAGGTGCTGAAGACCTTCATCAACGAAGACGAGACCCAGCCCGGCATCACCCCCGCTTTGTACCAGCGCGTGGTGCAGGACTACGCCACCCCGGTGGACGTGAAAAAGGTGGACGTGGGCGGCGGCATGATCCACGGCGACGCCTATGATTTCCGCGACGACACCTCGGGTAAGGTGATCCTGGCGCATACCTCGCTGCGCCACACCATCGCCCAGAAGGCCATCGGTTCCACCGCGTCCTTCGGCACCACCGACGTGCTGATCCCGTCCAACCACGACTTCATCTGGCGCTCGGCCTACGAGCTGCTGCTGGGCTATTTCCCCGGTATTCCCCACCATCAGGTCCGCGTGCTGCTGAACAACCCGGTGGCGACCTTCAATCCGGGCACCATCCTGGTCAAGGAACGCCAGCCGGCGGGGTCCATATTCCTGCTGCTATCGGGCAGCGTCGAGGCCATCCACATGAATGGCGGTGGGCGTTCGGTGCTGTCGGCGGGCGCCATGATCGGCGAGCTGTCGGCCCTGTTCGGTTCGCCGGTGTCGGAAACCTACCGCGCCATCGGCTTCGTCCAGGCGCTGGAAATCCCGTGCTCGCTGTATGGCGAGTTCGTGCGCCGCAACAATCTATCCGCCGAAATCACCCGCATCTTCGAGAACCGCGACTTCCTGCAGCGCACCTGGCTGTTCGGCGAAGTGGTGTCCACCCGCACCCTGAACCGCATCGCCAAGGAAATGACCCTGCAGCGGTTCGAAGTGGGCGAGACCATCGACATCGGCCCGGAAGCGGTGGCGCTGATCATCCGCGGCACCGTGGCGCGTATCCTGGGCGAGCATATCGTCGAGATGCTAGGCGCCGGCGAGTTCTTCGGCGAGGAACTGGCCATCTTCTGGACGCCCAGCATGTTCCGCCTCAAGCCGGTGGAACCCACCGACGTGTTTCTGATCCCCGCCGGCATGCTGGCGGGCATTCCGTCCGTGCGGTGGAAGCTGTTCGAGACCCTGGGCAAGCGCATGACCTCCATCTTCGAGGGCGAGCACATGGGCCGGGTCATGTTGAGCTGGCACGAGGAATACCGCGTCGATGTGTTGCGCCTGGACACTCAGCACCGCCGCCTGTTCGAACAGGCCAACGCCATCGTCGATGCGGTGGATTGCGGGCGCGAGCTGTCGGAAGTGCTGTCGCTGATGGACGCCATCGCCGAATACGCCCGCTATCATTTCGGCGAGGAAGAAGCGCTGATGGAGCGCTACGCCTATCCCGAAACCGAAGCCCACCGCGCCCGCCATGCCCGCCTGATGGACATGCTGGCCGAGAACCGCGCGCAGATCGAGGAACGGGGCTTCGCCGAAAGCGCCGGTATCCTGACCTTCCTGAAGGAATGGCTGGTCAATCATATCTGCACCGAAGACCGGCGCTATACCAGCTATCTCAATTCCAAGGGCGTGTACTAGGGCGTTTCTTCCCGGTCACGCCGCACCGACGAGAGTAAATAATGGACGATGGATTGAAGTGCCCGCAGTGCAGCTCTGAGCACGTTTATCACGATGGCAGCCTATGGGTTTGCCTCGATTAGATAGGAGCCACCCCAGTGGCTCATTACGTAATTTATTGATTTCAAACTAATTTATTGCCTCAATAAAATGAGGCGTCTCACCCGGTTGAGTTGCCCCTTTTGGGCGCGCGGGCGGCTGCGAAGTGCAAGACGGCGCGGCCAGCGTCGGCTCACATCCCTGGCGACCGGGTGCAATCTCGCGGCGGCTTTTCACCGCTAAGGGCGACTCGCAAGCGACTTGATTGTTTTTTGGGCGACCTCAAGATCGCCTTCAGACAGCGTTTGCAACATCAGCCCCCCCCCTGTGCTCCCGAGCTCCGCGCCCCGGTCTATCCTGCACCTCTACGAAGGCAAAACGATCCAAGCGACACCAGGAACTGATCCCCTGGCGACACGAAGAACTGGCCCCTGCCAACAGTCAGGACATGGCCTCAAGCGTCGGTAGCTGTCGCCACGGATGGTGCCGCACATAGAGGCGAGAAACTTGACGCCCTCGCATCGTTCTATCATTCTGGAACAATAGTTTAAAGGGTGTGCCGCTTGGATCCACCCCCGTCACGGAAGGAAGCTCATGAATCCCGAAGAGGTCCGCGAATTCATCCGCGCCCGCTATGGCGATATCGCCGAAGGGGGGCCGCGCGCACTCAACCCCACGCCTGCCGCCAAGTCTTGCTGCGGCGGTGACGATGAAGATGAGATGGACGCGGACGAAATGGCGCGGCGCATGGGCTATGCGGCAGAGGATCTGGTGGCAGTGGGAGAAGGCGCCAATCTTGGGCTGGGCTGCGGCAACCCCCAGGCCATTGCGGCGATACGCCCGGGCGAGGTCGTGGTCGACCTGGGCTCGGGCGCCGGGTTCGACTGTTTCCTCGCCGCCCGCCAGATCGGCGAGGCGGGCCGGGTCATCGGGGTGGACATGACCCCGGCCATGCTGCGCAAGGCGCGTGAGAACGCCACCAAGCTGGAGCTGGGCAACGTGGAATTCCGCCTGGGCGAGATCGAGCATCTGCCGATTGCCGACAGTACCGCAGACGTCATCATCTCCAACTGCGTCATCAACCTGTCGCCCGACAAGCCGGCGGTTATTGACGAGGCATTCCGCGTGCTCAAGCCGGGCGGGCGCGTCGCGGTGTCCGATGCGGTCATGGTACGGAAGCTGCCGGACGAGTTGCTGGTGTCCAAGGAATTGCTGTCGGCCTGCGCGGCGGGCGCCGCCACGGTGCAGGAGCTGACCGAATGGCTTGGCGCCGCCGGCTTCGTCGATATCCGGATCACGCTCAAGGGCGATAGCCGCGAACTGATCAGGGAATGGGCGCCCGGCCTCGGTATCGAGGATTACATCGCCTCGGCTTACATCCAGGCCACTAAGCCGGGCCGCTGCTGCGTGTAACGTTTTCCCGCTCCCGTCCGTCAAACGACTGAAAAGGGTCGTCGCGGCCCGATTTCAAGGAGGATGATGTGTCTGACCTGCAGGACGTGAGCACCGGAAAGGACAGCGTTGCCGCCGTTGACCTGGCCGCCCATCGAACCGAACTGAGCCGGTTCGTGGTGCGCTTGGTCGGGAACGCCGCCTTGGCCGAGGACATTGTCCAGGAAACCCTGTTGAGAGCGGTCAAGTCGCCGGCGGCCTTCGCCGGACGCTCGCAGCCGGGCAGCTGGCTGTCGGCTATCGCGCTCAACGTCCTGCGCGACCATTACCGCCGTCCCTCCACCCGTAACGAGGTGGAGGCCGACGAGCTGGCCATGGCCGAAGTGCCCGATGACGACGAAGGTGTCGTCATGGCGTTGATGAAGGACGAAATGGGGGCCTGCATCACCGCCCATCTGGTGGCGCTGCCAGACCGGCAGCGCGAAGTTCTCGTCCTCCATGACATGGGCGGTGCCAGCCATTCCGAGGTTGCCGAAGCCCTGGGCATCAGCGAGGGCAATGCCCGCGTGCTGCTGCACCGGGCGCGTGCCGCACTCCGTGAACGGCTGGGCAGTCACTGCCAGCTTGATCTTGGCCGCGATGCCGTGCCCTGCACGCCCCGAACCGGGAGTAAATTATGAGCCAAAAAATGAACCGGCACGCGACCGTTGTGCTTACTTGCGCCTCCATCATCTTGGCGATCTCACTGGGTGTACGCCATTCCTTCGGACTTTTCCTGCAGCCCATTTCCCTTGAAGGCGGCTGGGGGCGTGAGGTGTTTGCTTTCGCGATCGCCCTGCAAAACTTGGTTTGGGGCGTGTCTCAGCCGTTCGTCGGCATGATGGCCGACCGCCTGGGGGCCGGCCGGGTCATCATTGCCGGCACCGTCCTCTACGCCCTCGGCCTGCTGGTGATGGCGTATCCCCAGGGCCAGTTGGTCTTCACGTTGGGCGCCGGCGTGCTCGTCGGCCTCGGTCTGGCCGGCACCACCTACCCGCTGGTACTTGGTGCGGTGTCGCGCGCCGTGCCCCCGGAAAAGCGCAGCCTCGCCCTGGGCATCGCCATGGGCGGCGCCGCGGTGGGCCAGTTCCTCATGCTGCCGGGCGCCCTTTATGGCATCGACGTGCTGGGCTGGTCGGGCGCCCTCGTGGTGATGTCGCTTATCGCCGTCGTGATAGTTCCGCTCGCCTCCCCGCTGTTCGAGCGCGGTCGGGCTGCCGCCGCGCCGGCTCCCGGCGACATGACGGCCGGGCAAGCCATCCGCACGGCGATGTCGCACCGGGGCTTCCTTCTGCTGTCCATGGGCTTTTTCGTCTGCGGGTTCCAGGTGGTGTTCATCGCCACCCACGTTCCGGCGTTCCTATCCGATCGCGGCCTCTCGGCGGGCGTGGGCTCGACGGTGCTGGCGCTGATCGGCCTCGTCAATATTGCCGGCACCTATTTCGCAGGCTTGTGGGGCGGTAAGATCAGCAAGCCCCGGTTGCTCATCTGGGTCTATCTGGCCCGTGCCGGTGTGATCGGGGCCTTCGCCTTCCTGCCGGTCAGCCAATGGAGCGCCTATGCGTTCGGCGCAGCCATGGGCCTGTTCTGGCTGTCGACCGTGCCGCTCACCAACGGGACCATCGCCTCGGTGTTCGGTGTCAAGAACATGTCGATGCTGGGCGGCGTGGTCTTCCTCGCCCACCAGATCGGCGGCTTCCTCGGCGGCTGGCTGGGCGGCGTGCTGTACGACCGCCTGGGCTCCTATGACGGCGCCTGGACTGCGGCGGTGCTGCTGAGCCTCGCCGCAGCGCTCATCAACGTGCCGATCCGTGAGGTCGCGTATCAGGCGCCTGAGCAGGCCAAGGTGACGGCATGAGCATGGCCCGGGCCGCCGTCAGGACATTGGCGGTCGCCGCTGCCCTGACCGTGGCGGGAATCGTCCTGGGGGCGGCCTGGGCCATGTACCACACACCGTTGATGTCCATCCTGGGCTCGACCATGAATTTTTGCGGATAGAAACAGGAGAGTGAAATGGGGGCGGCTTGCGAGATCGCAGGGGCCAAGCGTGGCGGTGCCGCCATGGGGTTCTTCGAGCGCTACCTGACCTTATGGGTCATGCTGTGCATTGGCGCCGGCGTTGGATTGGGGCGCCTTTGGCCGGCGCCGTTTCACGCCCTCGGCCGAATGGAGATCAACCAGGTCAACCTGCCGGTGGCGGTGCTGATCTGGCTGATGATCATCCCCATGCTGCTGAAGATCGATTTTGGCGCCCTGCACGAGGTTAAGGAACATTGGCGCGGCATCGGCGTCACTCTGTTCGTCAACTGGGCGGTCAAACCGTTCTCCATGGCGCTGCTCGGTTGGCTCTTCATCGCCCACCTGTTTCGCCCGTGGCTTCCCGAGGCGCAGATCGATTCCTACTTGGCCGGCCTGATCATCCTCGCCGCCGCCCCATGCACCGCCATGGTGTTCGTTTGGAGCAACCTATCGGACGGCGAGCCACATTTCACCCTCTCGCAGGTGGCGCTCAACGACACCATCATGGTGTTCGCCTTCGCCCCCATCGTGGCCCTGTTGCTGGGCCTGTCCTCGATCACCGTCCCATGGGAAACGCTGGTGCTCTCCGTGGCGTTGTTCATCGTCGTGCCCGTGGCGGTGTCACAGATATTGCGCCGGCAATTGCTGTCGCGTGGGGGGCAGGGCACGCTGGCGGTGGTGCTGAAGGCGGTTCAGCCGTTCTCGCTGGGCGCGCTGTTGGCCACCTTGGTGTTGCTGTTCGGCTTCCAGGGCGAACAGATCATTGACCAGCCCATGGTCATCGGCCTGCTGGCCGTCCCCATCCTGCTCCAGGTCTACTTCAATTCCGGCCTCGCCTACCTGCTGAACCGTCAATTTGGCGTCGCCCATTGCGTGGCCGGCCCCTCGGCGCTGATCGGCGCCAGCAACTTCTTCGAACTGGCGGTGGCCACCGCCATCGGCCTGTTCGGCTTTTCCTCGGGGGCCGCGCTGGCCACCGTGGTCGGCGTGCTGGTCGAAGTGCCGGTGATGCTGTCGGTAGTGCGCCTAGTCAACACCAGCAAGGACTGGTACGAGCAGCGCTGACGCCCCTTGGCCTGGGGGAAATGCCGCTCAAACCTGCTCCCGCTAATCCGCGATAACCACAAAAAAACGGCCCTCGTCCAAACGGGACGAGGGCCCAAGTGGAGGTCGCTATCCGAAATGCGTCAACAGCCCCTCCAAATCGGCGACCGCTTCTCTAGAAAGGCGGAGAGCCCCTCCGCCGCGTCGGCAGCCAGCATGTTGGCCGTCATCACGTCGCTGGCATATGCGTAGGCCTCATCCAGGCCCATCTCACGCTGATGGTGGAAGGCGGCCTTGCCGACCTTGACGACGTAGCCCGACTTGGCCGCGATGGTCTCCGCCACCATCTGGACCTCGGCGCCCAGCTGCTCGGGCGAGAAGGCGCGGTTGATCAGGCCGTAGGCCTCGGCGGTCTGCGCATTGATCGGCTGGCCGCACAACAGCATCTCCATGGCATGCTTGCTGGAGACGTTGCGCGACAGGGGGACCATGGGGGTGGAGCAGAACAGGCCGATATTGACGCCCGGCGTGGCGAACCGCGCCTCGGTGGACGCGTAGGCCAGGTCGCAGCTGGCGACCAACTGGCAGCCGGCGGCCGAGGCCATGCCGTGGACCTTGGCGATGACGGGCTGGGGCAGCCGCACGATGGCGGTCATCACCTTGGCGCACTGGGCGAAGAGCGCGGCCACTTGGTCGCGCCCGTCGAGTCCTGCCATTTCGCGCACGTCGTGGCCGGCGCAGAAGGCGGGGCCGTTGGCCGCAAGAACCACGACCTTGATGGCGGAATCCCTGGCGATGGCCGCGAGGCCTTTCTCCAAATCGATCATAAGTTCGGTCGAGAGCGCGTTGCGCGCCTGGGGACGGTTGAGCGTCAGGGTCGCGACGCCCGATTGGATTTCAAGCAAGACAATGGGTTCCAGGTGGGACATGCCAGCCACTCTCCTGATATGCCAACGGGGCCGGCCCCATGGCCGGCCCCATCCTCGACCGTGGATCAGCAGCAGCCCGAGCTGGCCGGGACCGGCGTGCCGCACGCCGTGGGCGCCGCCCCCTCGCCGACGAAGCCCGCCTCGCCGTGGCTGATGGCGCGCAGGCGGATCTTCTGGACGAGAGCGAACACCTCGTCGAGGTGCTCCTGCGGCACCCCGATGGAGTGCGCCGCCGCCAAGTGCTTGTTGATGTTGGCAGTGCAGTTGACGCCCAGCGAGGCGCCGATGGCTACCAGTTCGGCCAGGGCCTCGGGGACGTTGCAGCCGCAGCTGCTGGCGCCCGGCTCCAGGCCGAGGGCGTGGCAGCGCATGCCCTCGGTGGCGCTGGTGCGCACGCACACCGCGCTGGCCACGGCCTTCTCGATGGCCTCGTCAGTGGCGCCAGCGCGCCGGGCCTCACCCACATGGTAGGTGGTGCAGGGGCGGCAGCCCACCGCCACCGAAATGCCGACCGCCACCAACTCCTTCTCCAGCATCGACAATGCCATGGTCTTCCTCCGAATAGCCTTGGCACGGACAATTCCGCACCCACACTCATTTGACGGGGGAAGACGCCAAGGTGTTACACCCCAGCAGCATTTTTCACGGGTTGGGCCATGGCAGAGAGAAGGTCTTGATGGTGCTATAGAGCTTGATCGCTTCCGCGACGCCTTCCTTGCAGCCCAGGCCGGAATCCTTGACGCCCCCGAAGGGCGACGCCTCTGACCGATAGCCGGGAGCCTCCCAGACGTTGAGACTTCCCACCTTCAGCTCGGTGACGAACCGCGTGACCCAGTCCAGCCGATCGGTGCACACGCCGGACGACAGCCCGTAACGAGTGCCGTTGCTGAGCGCGATGGCTTGGTCGATATCGTCGAAGCGGATCACTGGAGCCACCGGACCGAAGGTCTCCTCGGCCACCAGCTCGCAATCGGCGGGCACATGGTCAAGCACCGTCGGATGGAACAGCGCTCCCTGGCGGGGCTGCCCGGTAACCAGCGTCGCACCCGCCGCCAGTGCGGCCTCCACCCGGCGTTCGATGGCAATGGCGGCGGCTTCGTCGATGACCGTGCCAATGTCCGTGCGCTCATCCATGGGGTTTCCGCACACCAGCGCCTGGGTGCGGCGTGCCAGGGCGGCGACGAAGGCATCGGCGATCCCTCGCTGGACGAGTATCCGCTTGACCGCGGTACAGCGCTGGCCGGAATTGCCGTAGGCTCCGCCGACCGCTATCTCGGCCGCCTTTTCGACATCGGCGTCCTCCATCACGATGAGCGGGTCGTTGCCCCCCAATTCGACGACCATCTTCCGATAGCCGGCCATCTGCACCAGCCGCTTGCCCACCGCCGGGCTGCCGGTGAAGTTGATCAGCGCGACGGCGGGATGGGTGGTGAACACCTCGGCGATTTCGCCCGGATTGCCGGTCACCACCGACAGCATCTCGGGCGGCAGGCCGGCTTCGTAGCAGATTTCCGCCAGCCGAAGCGCCGTCAGCGGGGTCTTCTCGGAGGGCTTCACAATCATCGGCGTGCCGGCCGCGATGGCGGGCGCGATCTTGTGGACCACCTGATTGAGCGGATGGTTGAACGGAGTGAGGGCGGCCGCGAGCCCCAGCGGTTCCCGCTGTGTGAAGATGCGTCGGTTCTTGCCGCAGGCACCGATGGCGCCGGGATACACCGACGAATCGTCGAAGGTCGTCGCGTCGGCGGCGACGTTGAGCACATCGATCGAGCGCGCGATCTCGTGCCGGGTGTCCTTGAGGCACAGGCCAGATTCCGAGCTGTCCAGCCGGGCGAGGGTATCCGCGTCGGCCCGGATCAGCTCGGCCACCCGCCGCAAGATGACGGATCTCTGGTTGCGGGTGAGCTTGGACGGGCCGCCGCGCGTCATCAGCTCAATGGCCTCGACGATCTGCGCCTTGGTCGCCACCGGCACGCGGCCGACCTCGCGGCCGGTGTAGGGGTCGTGCACGGGCGCCCAGGTGTCGGCAGTCCGCGCTTGGCCGGCGATCCACATGGGGGTATTCATCGCAGACCTCCTGCCAGAAAAGCCTTGAACCGCAAAGCCACCTCGGGCGGCTTCACCGTGGGCCGGCCCAGCTTTTCCAGCGAACCGGGGCGGATGCGGATGTGGATCAGGTGCGGGCCCGGCGCTTTCAGGGCATCCGACAGCGCGCGCTCGTAACCGGCAAGGTCGTCGCAGCGGGCGGCCGTGCGGTAACTGCACGCGGCGGCAACGGCGGCGAAATCGACAAAGGACGACACCGTCTCCTGGCCGCCGGTGGAATCATGGACGCCGTTGTCGAGCACCACGTGGATCAGGTTGTCGGGCGCGGTGGCGCCGATGGTGGCCATGTTGCCCAGCTTCATCAGCGCGGCACCATCGCCGTCGAACACCACAACCGGATTGCGCACCTGGGTGGCAACGCCCAGGCCGATGGCCGAGGCGCCGCCCATGGAGCCGACCACATAAAGATGTTGCTCGCGGTCGGCGGCGGTGAACAGCTCGCGGCCGGTCTTGCCGGTGGTGGCGATGACCGCGGCATTGCCCGGCAGCACCCCCAGAGAGCGCGTCAGCACGTCGAAGCGGGTGGGCACTGCGCCGTGGCTGCGTAGATCGACGACGCGGCCGGCCGGTGGCACGGCCTTGGCCGGCGAATCCAGCGTCTCGGTCTCCACGCTGTCCTTGCGCATGACGAAGGCATAGGGGAGCGCCTCGCCCCGCATGTGATTGACCGCCGCCCTGAGCCGCGGCGCGAGCTCCTCGGGCTGCTCGGGGAAAGTGGCGTGTGGCACCCGGATGGTGTCGAGCAGCGCGTGCGTTACCTCGCCCATGACGTCATGTTGCGGCTCGTCCGGAAAGCCCGGCTCGCCGCGCCAGGTGACGACCATCAACGCGGGGATGCGGAACGGATAGTTGAGCGAAGTCACCGGGTTGACCGTGTTGCCCAGGCCCGAATTCTGGCACATCACCACCGGCAGGCGACCGCCGAACCACGCACCCGCCGCTATGGCCATCGCCTCACCCTCGCTGGTGGCGCCCACATAGGGCGTGCCCGGATCGCTGATGACGCGGTTGATCAGCGGCGTGAGGTAGGAGCACGGCACGCCGGTGAAGAAGTCGATGCCGACATCCCTGGCTGCAGCTATGAAGTCCTGGGCTTTGATCATCTTGTGTCCCCCTGTTTTTTTGCCCGGCGGTCAGGCCAGCATCGCAATGGCCGCAGCCGGTTGATAGGAGCCGTCGGCGAACACCCAGTACGGATAGGCGAAGTGGGTGAATTCCACCTCGGTTCCGTCCACCTCGAACCGCAGGCCACGGGCGTAGCTCAACGCGACCCGCTCGCCCGGCACCGGGTTGAGTCCGGGCTTGACCTCGCGGCTGCCGTTCTTGATGTGGTGGGCGATGTCCCAGTCCAGGTGGCGCTCTTCGGCCAGCGTCGATATCCAGCAGTGGAAGCCCGAGGTCTGCCGCGGCTTGCCGTTCTCGAAGAAATAGCCGGCGTAGTAGGTCGCAGGGATCGCGGCCGCATAGAGCGAGCTGAGCAGGAACGTGTTGATGTCGGTGCAGCTGCCTTTGGTCAGCGTCAACAGCAGCGGCACCTCGTCCTTGCCGTCGCAGAAACGCGCCTTGGGGTGGTCGTAATCGAACAGCGAGGCGGTGAAGTCGACCAACGTGTCCACGGCCGCTTGGCGGTTCGGTGCGTCTTTCACCATGGCCACGATGTGGTCGCGCAGTTCGGCCGAAGGGGTGGAGTAGCGACTGTGGAGAGGCTGCCAATGGGCAGCGGGACTGGCCCCGCTGCCGTTCTCCAGGCCGAAGGCGAAGCGTGCGCCGGCACCATCAAGCCCCGGCAGGAAAAACGCCTCCTGCTCGGCATTGAGCGCCTTTACCCGCCTGAGCGAGGCCACGGTCGGCTGCGTGACGTTGGTCCGGCGCTGGTGCGCCGTGTCGGGCGGGATCGGGACCAGAAGGCCGACCGCGACCTTGTCGGGGCCCCCTTCGGGGATCTGAAGGCTGAGAGTCTGCATGTCACGCGCTCCTCTGATAGCGCAGGTACTTTTCACGGCGCTGCAGCCGGGCTTCCATTTCCTCAACGCTCATGCTGGTAGAGGACGCGAACTCGGCATGCTTGTCTTCGCCGAGGAAGCCAATGGCATCGGCGCGGCAGCGGCGGCAGTGCCGCATGAGCTTGACCGGCCCGTCACAACGCTCGCGCAGGTCCTCCAGCTCCTCGGCGGTGGGTTCGCGCTGGCCGTTGAGGCCGAACCAAGTGCCGTGCGAGGGGTCCGAGATCAGCGGCATGATGTTGTGCATGAAGGCGCCGGCCGCCGTGATGGCCTTGTTCACGTCTTCCAGATGCTGGTCGTTGATGCCCGGGATCATCACCGAGTTCACCTTCACCAGGATGCCGGCTGCGACGCACGCCCTTAGTCCCTCCATCTGCCGTTCGAGCAGGATGGCCGCGCCCTCGCGGCCGGAATGCCGCTTACCCTCGAAATAGACCCACGGGTAGATCTGGGCGGCCACATCGGGGGCGGTCGCGTTAATGGTTATGGTGACGTGCTCGACGCCTAGCTCCTTCAGCGTGTCCACATGGTCGGCAAGGACGAGGCCATTGGTGGAAACGCACGGCATGATGCTCGGCAGCTTCTGGCGGATGCGCTCCAGCGTCTCGAACAGGACGGCAGGCTTAGCGAGGGGGTCGCCCGGCCCGGCGATGCCCACCACACTCAGCTGCGGCATGCGCGCCGCGACCATCAACACCTTGTCGGCAGCCTGCTCGGGCGTCAGCCGCGTGCTGGTCACGCCCGGTCGGCTCTCGTTGGAGCAATCATACTTCCGGTTGCAATAATTGCATTGGATGTTGCACGCGGGAGCGACGGGAACGTGCATGCGCGCAAAGTTCAGGTGGGCCTTGGCGTTGTAGCAGGGATGCTGCGCCACCTTGGCTGCAATGTCGTCGTCCATCCGTGGCGGAGTGCGGGTATCACCGCAGGTGGTCGCGCAAGCGCTCTTCGGCGAAGGCGGCGTCAGCCCAAGCATGGTCATTTCGGCAACTTTCTGGGTCGGGAAGAAACTTTCTGGGTCGGGAAGATGGGGGCGATCCGGCGGCCACCAGGGCCGCCGGTTCATCCTTGGTCAGCAGCACCCCTTGCGGCGCGTGACCTCCTGGCCTTGCTCCTTGGGGCGATAGTCGTACTTGCTGGTGTCCTTGGGTTTGGGCGCTTCGCCGCCGCAGCAGGGCTTGGGCTCGGCTTCGCTCTTCGGCGCTTCGTTCTCGCTCATGGGCTCTCTCCTTTAGTTGTGCGTTTCCGTCACGGCGTTGACCAGATCCTCGATGAAGTTCAGCGCCCCATCGAAGCCCCAATACGACCGGGGATTGAGGAACAGGCGGCGGGTCGATGGCTGGGCGATGCCGACAAAAGCGACCTTCGCGTCCTTACCCAGGCCCCGATAGGTGATGTAGTCGAGGTCGCTGCCCAGCAGGATGTCGGGCTTGATCGCGTTCAACTCGTCGAGGATGCGGGCGTTGTCGCCCGACACCACCACGCGGGTCTTGCGCGGCAACCTGTCGGCCAGCGCGCGGATGGATTCGTCCTCGGGGTTGGTGGTGCGCAGCACCACCAGGGCCGGGACACCCTCCAACTCGCGCGCCAGCAGATGGGCATAGCCTTCGGCCAGCACAGGCTCGGCGACGATGGCGATTTTGCAGGTGCGGATCTTGTCGAACGGACGCTGCGAAATGACGCGGCCAAGGCCGTTGAGGAAGCGCCGGCGGGTCGCCTCGGCCAATTGATCGACTTCGGTGCGGGTCAGGCTCTTGCCCAGAGCCTGGGCCACCTCCAGCAGCCAGTTGACGCTTCGCTCCATACCGATGGGCGGCAAAGGCGCGATGAACGGGATATTGGCTTTGCGCTGGAGCAACCGCGCCGCCCCCTCGCCCACGTCGGGCGCGGCCAGCACGGAAAGGGTGGCCGCCGACGCTTGGCGGAGGTCGTCCAGCTCGTTGTCGAGGAAGAGTTTGCGCACCGGCACGCCGAAGCCGCCGAGCATGGCCTCCAACTGGGCGCAGTCATCCTTCCAGCGCGAATGCGAACTGACATGGCACAGTAGGTTGACCGAGCCGTCGGAAGTCCCGGACGGCGCCAGAAATTCCTTGAGCAAAGTTTCCATGGCGTAGTCCACCGCTTGGCGGTGGTTGCGCTTGAACCCGGCACCCTCGAATTTCAGCGTCGGCACCGGCAGGTTGGCGCTGGCCATGACGCCGACGATGTCGTCGCCGATGATTTCCGATGAGCAGGTCGAGATGACGCCCAGCAGGGAGGAATCGTTGTCGCGGTAAGTTTCCCACAGCTTCAGCCGCAGCAGCTCCTCACCGCCGAAGATGACCGATTTCTCGCACATCTCCGAATAGTTGAAGCTGACCTGCGACAAGTGGGTGGCCTCGAAGGCGGGGAAGGCGCACCCTTTGGGCCCATGCACCAGCACGGCGCCGCCACGGATTTCGCCCACCACTTGGGAGATGCCGAAGATGGCGCATTTGGTGACGGGATCGAGCATGCACGGGTTGGCCGCCTCGTCGGCACCGTGAATTTCGGCTCCAAGCACGGTGTCCATCACATAGCCTCCGCCATGAAGGAGTAGCGGCTGCGCGGGTTGTCCAGCACGTTGAGCAACTGGGTGTACATGGCGCGCGCGCCCTCCAGCCCGTAGGTCTGCCGCCCGTTGAAGCGGTAGCCGAACACGGTCGCGCCGGGGAAATAGTCCTCGTTGCACAGCACGATCGGGTCGTCGAGCTCGCGGACCAGCTCCTGGATGTCCTCGACGTATTGCGACATGAAGATCGGCACGTCGAAGCCGTCATCCACTTCCTTGCGGAACATGTTGATCTTGTCGCGCACATTGGCCGGATCGACGCCGGCGACGATGGGCTCCAAGCCCACGTCGCGGGCGAACTTGGTCAACGCGATCATGCGCTCGCCCGTGGTGGTCCACACCACCGCCTTGCGCCCCTTGCCCAGGCGTTGGCGGGTGATTTCCCGCATTTCCTTGAGCTCGGCGATCTCGGGATCATTGTCGAAATCGTAGTCGATGTTCATGGCCCGCGCAGTGGATTGCATCCAGGCCAGCGACGAGGCCAAGCCCACCGGGTTGGACGCCTTGATCTGCTTGGTGCCGAAGCGCTTCTGCATCTCCTCGAACAGCGACATGCTGAAGAAGAAGCATTGCGAGACGTTGGCTTCGGCGGTACGCAAGTCGAGGAATTCCTCGTAGGGCATGCCCTTGCGCACTACCTTGTTCACCTTCAGGCCCAGCTTCTCCAGCATGCGGATGCCCTCGGCGGCCTCGCGCTGCTGGTTCTCGCCCCACACCCAGCGGCGCGGGAACAGGTTGATGGTGCCGGGGACCACCGGCTTGGCGGGCTGCTCCTCCATTAGCCCGGCGAGGACGCGGAATGCCTCCTCCGAGCCCTTGCGGTAAGACTTGCCGGTGAAGCCGCCGGTGTGCAGCCAGACGATGCGCTGGCCGTCGCGCTCCATGCCGCGCACCACACCGCCGACGTCGTCACCGATGATGTCGGCGCAGCAATTGGTGATGATGGCGATCAGCTTGGGGTCGTGGCGCTGCTGCACCAGCGCGACCGCTTCCTCCAGCTTGCGTTCGCCGCCGAAGACGACGTCGTGCTCGTTGAAGTTGGTGCTGTACTGCGGCTGCAGATGGCACTTGTCGGCGCCGCCGAACGGCATCAGGAAGCGTCGGTTCGACATGCAACCCGAGGTGCCGTGCACCACGCACACGGCGCCGTCGATGTAGCCGAAGATCTCGTGCGCGCCCCAGTAGGCGCAGAACTGGTGCATGTCGAGGCCTTCGCGGATGTGCACCGCATCAGCTTCGATCGCCTCGACCAGTTCCGAGAACACACCCATCCGGTCTTCGATGGCGGGGGTCATGCGGCCAGCCCTTCCGCCTTGACCTTCACCAGCAGCTCCTCGAACTCATCGTCGGTGAGCGGCGTGGGGATGGTATAGATCTCGTTCTCCAGGATGGTGCGGGCCACGGAGCGGTAGACGTCGGCCTGGGCCGATTGCGGCGCGCCTTCGATGACGGTCTTGCCCTGCATTTCGCATTCCTGCACGACGTTGTCGCGCGGGATGAAAGCAGCCACCTGGGTGCCGATGGCGCTGGCCAAGCCTTCGACCGCCTCGCGCTCCATGAAGGCGTTGCGCTGGTTGCAGATGAAGCCGCCCAGCCGGACGCTGCCGCGCTGACCGAAGCGGTGTAAGGCGCGGGCGATGTTGTTGGCGGCGTAAAGCGCCATCATCTCGCCCGAGGTGACCTCGTAGACTTGGTCGGCGAAGCCGTTGCGCAGCGGCACGGCGAAGCCGCCGCAAACCACGTCGCCCAGCACGTCGTAGATCACCACTTCGATCTTCAGCGCCTCGAACACGTCGAGCTGCTTGAGGCAGTCCATCACCGAGATGACGCCGCGGCCGGCGCAGCCGATGCCCGGCTCGGGGCCGCCCGCCTCGACGCAATAAACCCCGCCGAAGCCCTTGGTCACAACTTGGTCGAGCTCAAGCTTGGCGATGCCGTAGCGCTCGGCCAGACTCAGCACCGAGTCGATCTTGCGGCCGCCGGTCAGGTTCTTGGTGGAATCGGCCTTCGGGTCGCAGCCGATCTGCATGACCGCGTAGCCCATCTCGGCGATGGCGGCCGACAGGTTCGACGAGGTCGTCGATTTGCCGATGCCACCCTTGCCGTAAATCGCGATGTGTCGCATTCGTCTCTCCCTCTCCTGCCGCCCGCTACTGAGCACAATTCGATATATCTAGTTTAATCGAACTATAGCGCATTAAGTGGGACGGACCAAGCGGAGTTTGGCTCCGCCGTGTGATTTGTCAGGCCTTCGCAACCATTGCGATGAGGCTGGGTTCCATGTAGCCCGGCTGTGACAGCCCGAGGGCGTTGAGCAGGGTCGGCGCGACGTTGGCGAGCGAGCCTTCCCGCCGGGTCCAGGTGAAAGACAGACCCGGGGGCGGCACCACGGTAAACGGGACCGGACGCTCGGTGTGGGAGCCGAACGGCTTGCCGGCCTCGTCCTGGGTGCGGTCCGCGTTGCCATGGTCCGAGGTGATCAACACCGTCCATCCGTGCTCCCGGCACAGCCCGAGCAACCGTTGCAAGGTGCGATCCACCGCCTGCGCCGCCGTGGCGGCGAGGTCGTATCGGCCCAGATGGCCCACCTGGTCCAGATTGGCGATGTTGGCAATGGCGACGCGCGCCGAGGGATCGCGGACGACCGCCTCGATCTCGCGGGCCACCTGGTCGATGGACATCTCCGGGCGCTCGGGGATCTGGGCGTCGGGAATGGACTCGACGCGCACGGGTCGCCCTTCCAACTCGGTATTGAGGCCGTTGATGAACCGTGTGACGTGCGGGAACTTGCAGGCCTCGGCAATGCGGGTCGAGCTTACCCCGGCTTGGCGAAGCTCAAAGGCCAGCCCCTTGGTCAAGGGCACGGTCGGGAAGAAAATCCGGCCGGCCGGCACCGCGTCGGCAAGCTCCACCAGGGAGTACACCGGATTGCGCATGCTGATCACCCGGGCCACCTGGGTGGCGCGATCCGCACGGTGCTGGGTCAGCAGGACCGGCTCGCCCGCCGCCACGGTGACGCCGCCGGGCGCCAAATGGGCGGGGAAGCTGGCCTCGGAGCCCTTGGCCAAGTGCGCATCGAGGGCTTCGCCCGTGAATTCCGGCAAGCCGGCGGTTCCGGCCAGGCCGTCAGCGAAGACAGCGCTGATGTCCAGGTCGCCGCTTCGGTCGGTGAACCACTTGCGCCCACTGACCACGCCGAGCCGCACCCGCGGCAGCCCGGCCAGCGCCGAGCGCAGCGCCTTGATCAGCGCGGGCGCGGTGCCGGCCTGGGAATCCACGCCGTCAAGCACCGGGTGCACGACCACGTCGGCCACTCCATGACGGCAGGCCAGCTCGGCCGCCTGGACCAGCGAGCGCATATGGCCGTGCACGCCTGCGTCGGACAGCAATCCGATCAGATGCAGACGACCGCTGCCCTTGAGGCCGGCCCACACGCCGCAAGCGTCCCAGTCGCCATTACGGAAGGCGTCGTCGATGCGCGACAAGGTCGAGGGAATGACGAAACCGGCACCGATGGTCAGGTGCCCGACTTCCGAATTACCGACCTGCCCGTCGTCCTGCCCGACCGGCTTGCCCGAGGCACCCAGCACCGCATGCCCATTTTCCGCCATGGCCCGGAACAGCACCGGCATGGTTTCGGCAGTCACCGCGTTGCCCGGTTGGGGCGCGGCCAGACCTGCGCCGTCGAGGATTAGAAGAAGCGCTTTCATTGTGATGACCTCTCCACTCAGGCCAGAGCCGGAACGAGCGCGTGGTGGGCGCGGAAGCGTTCGAACTCGGTCCAGAATTCAGGGAACGACTTGGCGACGCATTTGGGGTCCTCAATCTCGACGCCGGGATGCAGCAACCCGATCAGCGCGAAGGCCATGGCGACGCGGTGGTCGTCATAGGTGTGGATGCTGGCCGGGGTCACGGTGCCGGGATGAATGGTGATGGAGTCGGGCCCCTCCTCGGCGCGGATTCCCAGCCGGCCCAGCTCGGCGGCTGCGGCGTGGATACGGTCGCATTCCTTGACCCGTAGGTTGGCGATGTTGCTGACGTGGGTTTTGCCCTCGGCGAACGGCGCCACCACCGCAAGGGTCAGCACCGTGTCGGGCATGTGGTCCATGTCCACGTCGATTCCGGTGAGCTTGCCGCCCTCCAATTCGATGGCATTGGCGCCGAACGTCACCGTGGCACCCATCTGGCCGAGAACCCGCGCGAAGCCCAAATCGCCCTGCGCCGAATCGCGACCGATATTGGGAATGACCACCCGGGATTTGGTCAGCGCGGCAGCGGCGAGGAAATATGACATGCCGGAGGCGTCGGCCTCGATCTCGATGGTGTCGCTATTGGGGGGGGCGGGCTCCACGATGAATTTCTGCTCGCCGCCCGACCGCACGGTGATGCCGTTCTCTTTCAGCATCTGGATGGTCATGTCCACATAGGGACGCGACACCAGCTTGTTGTCGACCTGGATGGTGATGGGGCCCGAGTCTTGGCACGCCGCCAGCAGGATCAGCGAACTGGTGAATTGCGACGAGGTCGAGCCGTTGATGTCCCAGCGCTTGCGGACGATGTGCGTGCCCTGGACCCGCACCGGCAGGTGGCCAGGGCTCTTCAGGCAGTCATAGTGCACGCCGATCTTGTCGAAGGCGGCGAGCAGGTCCCGCATGGGCCGCTCGCAGAGGCGGGCGTTGCCGGTGATGACGGTGCTGCCCTCGACCGTGGTGGCGAAGGACAGCAGGAAGCGCGCCGGCGTGCCCGCACCGCCCACGAAAATCTCGTTCTCCGGTGCCAGCAGCTTTTCGCGTGAGCGGGTGACACGGTAGCCATCAGCGGTCTTCTCGACCGAGAGCCCGCCGAACTGGTTGAGGCAATTAGCAAGGTAGTCGGTATCGTCGCAATGGAGCGCCCGGCGAATGTGGGTCACGCCCATGCGCTGCGCAGCGATGATCAGCGCGCGGTTGGTCAGCGACTTCGAGCCGGGGATGTTGGCGATGAACGGCTCGGGATTAATGCCGGCCAAGGGGGAAACGGCGTAAATCATTCCACTCTCCTAGAAGTCTCGTGTAATCGAGGCGCGCAATGTCGTCGGGTCAGGCGAGGCGTCCGTTCAGGACGCCGGCATTTCCTGGGATTTGAAGGTCAGTTTGCGGACAGTCTCGGGCGCATCGGCGATCTTGCGGATGTTGGCCCAGGCCTGCTTGTAGTTGGGCAGCACCAATTCGTTGACGCCGGCCGAGATGACGTTGCCCTGCACTCCGGCAGGATGGGCAAAGACCATGAAGGTCTGCTTCCGGCGGGCCGTGGGCGTGGGATAGGCCATCGCCTGGGTCGAGCCGTTGGTGTTGAAGACCTCGACCACGTCGCCGGGCCCGGCTCCGATTTCCTTCATGTCCTCGGGATGCATCTCGATGAAGGGGAACGGCAGGCGGTCCATGACGAAGCTGTTGCCCTGATCCAGATAGGCGGACTGCCATATCTGGTTGGTGCGCCCGTTATTGATCAGATACGGGAAGTCGCGCTTCTCCGCTTCCTTGCCCGGCGCGCTGAGACCGCGCCAAGCGGTGGCCATGAAGCGCGCCTTGCCGTCGGCGCCCTTGAACTTGCCTTCGGTGTAAAGGCGGCGGGTGCCGATGATCCGACCGCCTTCGTAACCGACCGCCGGTTCCTGGAAACCATTGGTGCCCATGGCGCGCAGGCGCTCGTAGGTGACGAACCGGCCACCGTCGGCGTGCTTGTGGTAGCCGTCCATGAAGGCGTCTTCCTCGGTCTTCCAGTGATAGCCGGTGAAGCGGTCGGCGATATCGGGCTTACCCGCGCGCCGCCACGATTTCTCCAGCGCCTGGGCCAGGGCGGCGACGATAAGGCAGTCCGGCTTGGCCTCGCCGGGCGGGTCCATGTAGCGCTCGGTCAGCCGCATCCGGCGTTCGCCGTTCATGGACGTCAGGTTCATTTCGCCGGACGTCGCGGCAGGCAGCACCACATGAGCGTGGGCGCCGATCTTGGACGGCACGATGTCGACATTGACCGAGAACAGTCCGCCAGCCCGGATGGCTTTCAAGATGGCCTCAACCAGGGCGTCGCGGTCGCCGTACGGCACATCGTCCATGGCGGCGCGCACGAGATCGGTCCGCTTCTTGTATGCCCGCTTGAACACCGACGCGTTGAGCGTGGTCTTATAATGGTCGCACGCCCACACATGGTGCACGCCGCCCTTGCCCTCGATGAGCAACTGGTCCACGTAGGCAGCCGGACGGCCCACATGGGCGTCGCTGGGGCGCACATAGCCCTCCTGGTGGCCGCCCATGCGGACGCAGCCGCCGCCGGGGCGACCGACATTGCCGGTGGCCAGCGCGACGTTCACCAGCGCGGCGTTGGTGCGGTAGTTGTCGTTGCCCCAGATCAGTCCCTTCTCGTAGGCGAACATGGTGCGGCGGCGCGCTCCGCCGGCCTTGGGCTCGGCAATCCAGGCGGCGGCCTTGCGAATCTGCTCGGACGTCAGGCCCGTGATGGCGGCGGCCTCGTCCAGGGAGACGCGGTTGGCGGCCACCATTTCGTCGAAGCCGCCGGTATGGCTGTCGATGAAGGCGCGGTCGAGCCAACCGCGGGCGGCGATCTCGGTCATCAGCGCGTTCATCAGCACGAGGTCGGTGCCGGAATTGAGCGCCAGATGCAGCACGTTGGCGGTGCCGGCCTCGACCTCGCAGGCGTTGACCGTGACGGTACGGCGCGGGTCGATGACGATGATGCGGGCGGCGGCATGGGCCTCGCCCGGCAGCTCGCGCCGCTTCTGCTCCAGGCTCGCGCCCTGCAGATTAGGCACCCAATGGTTCAGGAAGTAATTGGTCTGGGTCTCGAGCGCGTTGGTGCCCACCGCCACCAGCGTGTCGGCCAACTCGGCGTCCTGGTAGCAGTTGTTGAGCTCGCCGACGCCCATGTCGCGGGTGGCATGGACCTCGGAATTGTAGGCCGGACGGTTATGGATGCGGATGTTGCGCACCTTCATGCTATCGAAATACAGCTTGCCGGTGGCCCAAGTGTTCTCGTAGCCGCCGCCGGCCCCGCCATGGTCGAAGGCGGAGACGATGACGCCGTCCTCGCCCTGCTCCTCGACCACCCGCCGGGTGACCTCAGCGACCAGCCAAGCGGCATCGTCCCACGAGGTCGGCGACAAGATGCCGTAGCGATGGACCAAGGGGGTCGTCAGGCGGTTGAGCTGGGTGCCGGCGGTCAGCGAATACGACGTCTCGGCCATGCGGGCGCCGCGCGCCGAGCCCAGACCGGAATTCACCTCGCAGGCCGCATCGGGCATCAGCACCAGATGAACGTCGGCGCCGTTCTGCCGGACCACATTGTACATAGAGGGCGCGTACCACGCAGGGGCGTTGGCGCCCTGCTGGCGGGTGAGGTCCGCGCCGAACAGGTTTTGCTCGCTCCGGGGGCCGCCCTGGCGGTTGACGTCCCAGGTGATCGCCTTATAGCCGCAGCCGGCGATGCAGTAATGGCACACCACGTTGTGGACCTTGGCATCCTTGGGCGGGATGGGCAGGCGATCGGTTCCGCGTTTGTAGGTCATGTTCGCCTCTCCTAGCCTTGCAGAACGTTGTTGACGCGGCCGTAGATCAGTTCGTCCACCCCTTCGGCGTGGATGTCGCCCTGCGCGTCGACGCGCAGGCGGAACTGCGGCAGGTTCTGCGTGGCGTGGCCCCAGATCTGCTGGCCGCCCTTTTCCGCATCGAAGCGGGAATAGTGGTGGCGGCAGTTCAGCGACCTGTCGCCGTCGCCGTAGGCCAGCGGAAAGCCCTTGTGCGGGCACAGGGTCGAAAAGGCGACGATGTCGCGGTCCGGGCCGACGCCCCCCTCGACGGCATGGCCGAACTTGAGTAGCACGCCCGGCGAGCCGGAATCCGGATAGACGATGTCGATCGGCTGATCGACCTTGAGGTCGCGTAGATTGGCGAGCTTGTGGTCGGGATAGCTGACGCGCGCCAAGTTGCGCGGCGGTGCGGCCTCGGCGGCGGGCGCCATCAGGGCGGCCCCGAGAT
>JACMKT010000097.1 GCA_014380005.1 Rhodospirillales bacterium | reverse complement strand
TTAGCTGCGGTCGGTCTTGATGATTTCCGTCATGGTCACGCCAAGACGGTCTTCCACCACCACCACCTCGCCACGGGCGACCAGCCGGTGGTTGACGTAGATGTCGATGGCCTCGCCGACCTTGCGGTCCAGTTCCACCACGGCGCCACGGCCCAGCTTCAGCAACTGGTTGACCTGCATGTTGGCCTTGCCCAGCACCGCCGAGACCTGCACCGGGATATCGTACACCGCTTCCAAATCGCGGGCCGAGCGCGGTCCGTCATTGGCATCGTCGCGGCGATCATCCTCGGGCTTGAAGTCGTTCAGCTCGAAATCGGCCATGGGTCTCTACCTCTATGCTGGGCGTTTTAGAATACGCCGCACTCTTCAACAAATTACCGTTGCCGGCTTAGATGCCGGCGAATTCAGTACCCTCGGCGGGCAGGCTTTCGGTCCGCCGTTCGGGCGGGGCCAACGACCGTTCCACCGTGGCTTCGATGTCCTGGATCAGGCGGGCCTGATCCCGTTCGGCACCGCCATCGGTCCATTCCACCCGGCAATCGCCGGGGGGCAGGCGGGAATCCGACTGGACCACCACGCGGCCTTCGAAGCCGTGGGATTCGCACACCGCTTCCAGCCGCGCACGCACGGCGTCGACCAGGGGATCGGCCACTTTGACGATGATGCGGGGCTCGTCCAGGATGTGGACGACCACGTCCTCCACCACCCGGGTGACTTCTTCGAAAGCGTGAGTCTCGCAGGCGCCGGGCAGAACCTTCTTCAACACCGCCAGCGCCACGCGGGTGGCGGCACGGGCATTGGCGTCGTTGGCTTCGTCCTGCTGGCGGAACACGGTCTGCATCTGGTCGGACAGGGCGGTCAGCGCGGTGGCGATCATGCGCTCGGATTGCTCCAGCGCCTCGCCTTGGCCGGCTTGGCGCCCTTCCTCGAAAGCTGAATCGCGGGCGAAGGACAGCTCTTCCAAGGTGAAGGTGGGTGGCGGCGGCTCGGGCTCCGCCTGCTCCTCCGGCTCCTCGGCTTCCTCCGGCGTGGCCACGGCCATCTGCGCCTGGGCCGGGCGGCCGAAATCCAGATCGAACATGTATTTGCGATAGGGCGCCATGGGTTAGTACACCAGCTCGTCTTCTTCGCGGCCTTCGGAGATGACGATCTGACCCGAGGCGGCCAGTTCCTTGGACATGGCGACGATAAGCGACTGGGCCTGATCCACGTCGCGCAGGCGCACGGGGCCCAGGGCCTCCATGTCTTCGCGCATCATCTTGCCGGCGCGTTCGGACATGTTCTTGAAGAACAGATCCTTGACCGCGTCCGAGCCGCCCTTGAGCGCCATGGCCAGCTTGTCCTTTTCCACCTGACGCAGCAGGGTCTGGATGCCCGAGGCGTCGATGCGGATAAGGTCCTCGAAGGTGAACATGAGGGCTTTGATCTTCTCGGCGGATTCGCGGTTGCGCTCCTCCAGGGCCGACATGAAGCGGTTCTCGGCGTTGCGGTCCAGGTTGTTGAAGATGTCGGCCATCATTTCGTGGGCATCGCGGCGCTGGGTGCGGGCCAGATTGCTCATGAATTCCGTGCGCAGGGTTTTTTCCACGCCGTCCAAAACTTCCTTCTGCACCGCCTCCATGCGCAGCATGCGCATGATCACTTCCATGGCGAAGTTTTCCGGCAGCAGCGACAGCACGCGGGCACCATGGTCGGCCTTGATCTTGGCCATGACCACGGCCACGGTCTGCGGGTATTCGTTCTTCAGGTAATTGGCCAGCACGGCCTCGTTCACATTGCCCAGCTTGTCCCACATGGTGCGGCCGGCGGGGCCGCGGATTTCTTCCATGATGGTGGAGACGCGGTCCTTGGGCAGCGACTTCATCAGCAGCCGCTCGGTGCTCTCCATGGAGCCCACCAGCGAGCCGGTGGACGATAGCTGGTCGGCGAATTCCACGAACAGGCGTTCGATCAGATTGGCCGAGACCGTGCCCAGATTGGCCATGATCTGGGACAATTCCTTGATCTCTTCGTCGTCCATCATGGAGAAGAGCTTGGTGGAATGCTCTTCACCCAAAGACAGCATCAGCATGGCGGCCTTTTGCGGGCCGGTCAGCGAACGGTAGTCCTCTTTCATGCGGGCCATGGCTGGGGACTCCTACGCTTCCTGATAAAGCCAATTGCGGATAATCGACAAAGCTTCCTCGGGATGCTTGTCGACGATCTCGCCGATCTTGCGGATGGACGAGGCTTTGACGCGTCCCTCCACCTTGTCGATGTCGATCAGTTCGTCGGCGATGACCTCTTCCTCGCCACCCAAAGCCGGGGCCGGCATGGCCGGCGCACCGGGGCCGGTCAATTGGGGGATGGCTTGGCCATCGGCGGTCAGCAGGCGGCGGCCATCGGGGCCGACTTGGCCCTGCATGCTTTCGATGGCGCGGCCGATCAGCGGACGCAGCACCAGCAGCAGGAACAGGATGGCGACGATGGACAGGCCCAGATTGGACGCCACCTTCTCGACGAAGTCGCGGCGCATGCCGAAGATGAACTCGCCCGGCTCCTCGGCGGCATACTGCTCGTCGCCGCCGGCGAATTGCATGGAGATGACCTTGACCTGATCCTGGCGGTTGCGGTCGAAGCCGATGGCGTTGCGCACCAGCTCTTCCAGTTTCGCCAGTTCTTCCGGGTTGCGGTCGCGATAGGTCTTCTTGCCGTCGGCGGCCACGTCGTAGACGCCGTCCACCAGCACGGCGGCGGTGACGCGCTTGATCTCGCCCATCTCGCGGACCGTGTTCTTGGTCTTTTTCGAGATTTCGTAGTTCACCGTCTCTTGCGATTTGTTCGCCTTGGACGAGGTGCGGCTGCCCGAGGAATTGGCGGCGTTGGGGTCGGGCAGGTTGTTGGTGACCGAGACGCTGGAATTCTCGCCGTCCTGGCTGCTCTCGTCCTCGTTCACGGTGACTTGGCTGCGGACCACCCTGCTTTCGGGGTCGTAGGTCTCTTCCGTGGTGACGGCGCGCGACAAATCCATCTCGACCGCCACTTCGGCGCGCACGCGGGCCGGGCCGAGCGAGCGCTCCAGCATGCCTTCGACCGTGCGGGCCAAGCGGTTTTCGGTGTTGAGGCGCAGTTCATCGGCGGTCTGGGAGGCGTGTTCCTGGTCGTTCTCGAAGCCCTTGGCCAGCAGCGTGCCGCGATCGTCGATGATGGAGATGCGCGACGGCTTCATCTTGG
Organism: Rhodospirillales bacterium; assembly: GCA_014380005.1. GTDB lineage: Bacteria > Pseudomonadota > Alphaproteobacteria > Rhodospirillales > Magnetospirillaceae > Magnetospirillum. The sequence goes on along the minus strand of JACMKT010000097.1, from coordinate 13,727 downwards.
GCACGGCGGCGGCGATCAAATGCTGGATGGCGATGACCTGGGAGCGTTCCAGCCGAGCCCCGCCCTGCATCTTCAGGATGACCGAGGCCGACGGGTCGTTGGCTTCGCGGGCGAAGGCCTCGCGCTTGGGCAGCACCAGATGGACGCGGGCGGTCTTGACCTTGTCGATGGCGCGGATGGTGCGCGACAGTTCGCCTTCCATGGCGCGGACGTAATTGATGTTCTGCTGGAAGCTGGTGGCCGACAGGGTGTCTTGCTTGTCGAACAATTCATAGCCGGCGACGCGGCCCATGGCGGGCATGGACTGCTCGGCCATGCGGACCCGCAATTCGTTCTTCTTGTCCTTGGGCACCCAGATTTCGCTACCGTCCTTGCGGACTTCGTAGGGGGTTTTCTCAGCCGCCAGCTTCTCGATGATGGCCTTGGAATCGCCCATCTCGAGGTCGCCATACAGCAATTCCATCTGCGGAGCCGCAACGCGGCTCATCAGAAAGATGAAAAAGCCGAGGATCGAGACGCCGACACCGGCGATCGCAGCCAGCCGCATGGGGCCAAGGCCGCGCATCATCTGCAGGAACGCGTTCACGTTGCACCCACCAAGAGAGCCGCCTGTTCAAGGGACATACATCCACCGATGGCAGCCTAAACCCGCATGATTTAAGTAAGGTTAACGGCTCGGCAAGATTTGCCGGGTGTGACATCGGCGCCACAGACATTGCCCGGCTCCAAAAAAAACAGGGACCAGAGGCCGTTCTGGCCTCTGGTCCCCTTAGTTTAGCGCGAAGATGTTAACGCTTGATCTGAACCAGCTCGTCCAGCATCTGGTCGGCGGTGGTGATGATCTTGGCCGCCGCCGAATAGGCGCGCTGGGTGACGATCATGGTGGTGAACTCTTCACCGATATCCACCGTGGACGCTTCCAGCGCGGCGGCGTTGACTTGGCCGGCGCCGGCGGAACCGGCTTGGCGCAGGGTCGGCTCGCCCGAATTGTCGGTGGAGATGAACACGTTGCCGGTCAGGCTTTGCATGCCGTTGGGGTTCACGAAGGTGGACACCGGGATCTGGAACACCGGGCGGGTCACGCCGTTGTCGAACAAGGCGGTGACGATGCCGTCCGAACCGATGGACACGCCGGCGAAATTGCCGAACTTGGCGCCGTTCTGGTTCCAATAGGCCAGCTGGTAGTCGCCGTTCAGCTGGGTCATGCCGTCGCGGATGCCTTCATTGCCCAGGAACAGGCCGATGCTGTCGGTGCCCGACATGTCGGTGGAGCCGTTGGCCCAATCCACGTCGATGAAGCCCGCATTGATGGTGCCGGGGGTGCCGTCACCGTTGAAGACGATGGCCGAACCGGTGCTGTCGGGCGCCGCCGCCAGGGTGAAGGTGTCCGGGTTGGTCAGGTCCTGGCCCTGCATGGTGGCCGGGTTGCCGTCGGACAGGTCCAAGGTGTTCAGGCCGGAGACCACGATGTCGTCGGTGGTGTCGTATTGGCGGAACACCAAGGAATTGGTGCCGGCCAGCTGTTCGCAATAGGTGACGCCGTCGGTGGTCTTGCTGACGGCGGCCAAGCCGGTCTCGGCGTCGTCCCAGTTGGCGACGGCGAAGGCGCCGCTGCTGGGGGTGCCGGAGGTGTTGGTGACGGAAAACGACATGGCGTCTTCGCTGTAGATATGCAGGTCCGTGCCGTTGGCATAAGCCTTCAGCCCCAGGCCGGTGAAGGTGGTGTCGGTCATCAGCGCGGTGGCTGCGGCGGAGGCGGAGGCGCCCACATTGGCGAAGCTGTAGGCCGTGCCGTCCACGGTGACTTCCAGATCGTCGGCGGCGGCGATACCCGAGGCGTCAACCACCAGCGAATTGTATTCCAGGTTGAAGGCTTTGTTGATGTCGCTGGCCAGATTGCCGACGAAGGTGCCGACCGAAACCGCGGACGGATCCGTATAGAAATCGTCGGCACCCAGGGTGACGCCGTCCGTACCCGCCGTGGTGCGGAAGTTATAGCTGGCGCCGTTGATGGCCATATTCAGCACGCCCGTGGTGGTGGGCAGGCCCTGGAAGTCAAGCCGGCCCATGGCACCGTAAACGTTGCCGGCATTGCCGGCGGCGTTGGTGTTCTTCAGGGTCAGCGACTTGGCGCCGATGGGCGGGATGGCTTCCACGTCCCAATTGTTCTGCGACACCTTCTTCCAGTTGAACTGCACCGTGGCGTCGCCGCCCAGCGAGTCATACATGGTGACCGGCTGCTTGTGGGTGGCGCCGATGACGTCGCCGTTGGGCAAATTGGCGCCCATGCGCAGGTTGCGGGTCTGGGACGCGGTGCCGCCCACTTCGTTCAGGTTCAGCGGGCGCAGGTGGGTCGCCGACACGATGTTGTCGTTGATGTAGACCTGATTGCCCACGTCGTCCTTGTAGCCCTTCATGAAGGTGCTTTGGCCGACGCTGACGGTGGAGGCCTGCAGCGAGTTGTCCCACGCCATCAGCGGCCAGCCTTGCATGTACCAGCCCGACACGTTCTGCAGATAGCCTTCCTTGTCCACCTTGAACGAGCCGGCGCGGGTATAGGCGAACATGTCGCCGTCGCCGGGCTTGGCGGCTTCGTTGACCACGAAGAAGCCCTGGCCCGACATGGCCATGTCGGTGGACGAGTTGGTGGCCTGCAGCAGGCCTTGGACGTCCACATTGGCGCGCGGCTTGGACTGCACACCGCCCGGCGAGTAGTTGGTCAGCGACACCTGCTTGGTGACCAGGGTGTTGAAGTTGACCTTCGACCCCTTATAGCCGGTGGTGTTGACGTTGGAGATGTTGTCCGAGATCGCGCCCATGGCCGAAGACTGGGCCGCAAGACCGGAGACACCCGAGAACAAAGCGCCATATAAGCTCATGCTATCCTCCTATCCGCTTTCGCCCAGCCGTTAGTTTGAAACGGAAGCGGCGTCTCGCACGGTCAGAACTTTTTCAATTGTGGTGACGACCTTACCCATGGCCAGCAGAGTTCCCTCGCTGTCCGAGGATATGTCGGTGACTTTGCCGTAGACGGTCGTCGCGCTTTCCACCGTCTCGCCTTCGCCATCCAGGGCGGCGATGCTGACGGTGTACGCGCCGTCGGGCAGATCCTTGCCGTTCTTGTCCTTGCCGTCCCAGGTCATCTCGTGGCGCCCGGCACCGTTGACGCCCGTCAGATTGCGGACGATGGTGCCCGAGGCGTCCTTGATGACCACCGAGGTGGACGCGGCCTCACTGGCCAGGGTGTAGCTGAACGAGGCGCCGCCGGTGCGGGCCGCGGTGCTGACCGTGGCATTGACCGCACTGCCCGAGGCGGCGGTCGAGGTCGCGGTGACGGTGTAGGTGCCGTCGGCCACTTTCTGGCCGGTGCTGTCCTCGCCGTCCCAGGTGTATTCGTGGCGGCCATTGCCGATTTCGCCGGCGATGGTGCGGACGACGACACCATTGGCGTTGGTGATCTTCAGCTGCGTGGTCGCGGCGGTGCCGTCCAGCGTGTAGTTGAAGGTGGCCTTGCCGCCGATCAGTTCGACCTTGTCGGTGACCTTGTCCACACCGCCCTGCAGCGGGACCTGATTGCTGTCGGCTTCCACGTAATGGCCGATATAGCCCAGCGCCTGGGACTTGGTGTTCAAGCCGGTCGCGGTGATCAGCTTTTCCAAGTTGGAGTTGGCGTTGATCTGCTGCTCGACGCCGGCGAACTGGACCAATTGGTTGGTGAATTGGGTGGAGTCCATGGGCGACAGCGGATCCTGGTGCTTCAACTGAACGGTCAGCATGGTCAGGAAGGTGTCGAAGTTCTTCGCCAGGGACTTGCCGCTGGTGAGGGATTTCGAGGCGGAGGCGGCCGAAGTGTCGGCGGCTGCGGTAATGGTCATGGCGCGTCTCCCCCTTAAACCTTGATGTCCACGCCGGCACGTCCGGTGTTCCAGCGGGCCTGGGCCTGAGCGGCCTGGGCACCGGCGGCGGCATCGGCGGCGGCGGCGGCGGACAGGCGCGAGCGGCGGCGGCCGGAACCGTCATTGCCGTTCTGCTGCTGCGCTTGCTGCTGGCCTTCACGCAGGTTGAAGGTCATGGAATTGTTGTCCACCGTGAGGCCGGCATCTTCGAGCGACTTTTGCAAATTGCTCGAGTCTTTCTGCAGCATGGCCAGGGTGTCCTTGTTGTCGGCGGTCACCGTCGCGGAGACGCGGCCATCCTTGCCGACTTCAAGCTTGATCTCGATGGCGCCCAGTTCGACCGGCTTCAACTGCACCTTGATGCTGTCGGCGCCGTTCTTGGCCTGCTTGAGGATCTGGACGCTGACTTGGTCCATCACCTCTTCCTGCTTGGGCATCTGGAAGCGCGGGGCCTGGGCGGCCTGCGGAGCGGCGGCTTTCTGTGCTGCCGGAGTGTTGGCGACGTTGCCCAAGCCGGCGATGGGCTGGGCAGCCGGGCTGGCGGCGGGGGCGTCGGCTTGGTTGCTGGCTTCCAGCTGGGCCAGCAGGGCCGGGTTGGCCTGGGCCAGCTTGCCCTGCTGGGCGGCGGCGTCCGTGGCGGCAACCTGCTGGGCGGCAGCGGCAACGCCGGTGGCCTGGGTATCGGTGGCCGCGGCATTGGTGGTGGTCTGGACCGGCACCGGGGCGGCGTCCAATTCCTGGGCGGCGACCGGAATGGCGGACTGGGTCTGGGTGGCGTCGGCCTGGGTGGCCGTGCTGACCTGGACCTTCACGTTCAACTGGGCACCGGTGCCGTCCAGGCGCTGGGCCAGATCGTTGGCCTGGGTCTGGGCCAGATCGTCGGACTGGGAGGCCTCGGCGGACTTGGCCGCTTCATGGTTGCCCGAACGCAACGCGGCCTGGGCGGCGTCGGCGGTCAGGGTGTCCAGGGTGTCGGTATCGGCGGTATCGGCGGACGCGTTGGCGGCAGCCTGGGCGGCTTGGTCCTGCTGGTCCTGGGTGGCGTCGGCGTCCACCGGCTGAAGGTCTTCGGCCTCGTCGGCACCGGCCAGGGTGGCGGCGCTGTCTTCGGCGACGGCTTCTTCAACCTGCTGCTGCTGGACCTGAACCGGGGCGGCCACCAATTGCGGGGCGATGACCACCTGCTCCACGGCGGCGGGCTGCTCGGTCTGGGCGACCACGGTGGTGGTTTCGCCGGTCTGCGTGGCGGTGGGCTCGGCCACGGTCTCGGCGGCTTCGGCCTTGGCCGGCGCCTGATCGTCGCTGGTGTCCTTCACCTCCACGGCTTCGGCCTCGGCCTTGACCGGCGCCTTGTCGTCGCGGTCGTCCTTGGTCTTGACCTTATCGGTGCGGGCGGCGGATTTGTCGTCGCGGCTGCGGTCGCGGGCTGCCGGCTTGGCTTCGGCCTTGTCGGCCTTCACCGGGGCCTTGGCCGAGCGGTTGTCATCGGCGGGGCGGTCGAAATGGGACTTCAGCGCCACTTCGGCGGAAGGGGTCCGGCTGCCGGCGGAAAAGATCGAGCCTGCCTGCTGCAACGCGCTGACGAATTCCTGAGCGGCGTCAGCCGTGCTCTTGACGTTGGCGGCGGGCGTCATGTTGTTCGCCTGCTCGATGGTCCGCTTGTTGATCGAATAAACCGTCATTTCCGGTTCCCCATTGATGGAGCCTCTGCACGTCCTAACTTTGCAGGAGGCGTGCCAAACCGGAGAATGTAGCAATTTCAATGTGTTGGCGGATGACGTGCCGCCGGAAACCGGGGCCAGAGGGGCAATAATTGCCGGGCCAGGGTAAAGCTTGCCGGGTCGGGGCGGTTATTCCCGCTCGCAATCCTCGTCGCGGGCCAAGCTCATGATGCCCACGCCCATGCCGACGCTGCCGAAGGTGATGAACAGGCCGAAGAAGAACAGCGCCAGCACTGAAAAGGGCTGGGAGGAATCCATGGCCAGGGTGCGCAGATTGCCCAGATTGGTGACCAGCACGGCAATGCCGAAGGTCAGTGCGGCGGCCAGCCCATACACCAGATGGACGCCCAGGAATTTCAGCGCTTCGCGTTCCTTGATATTCAATGCCACGGACGTTCCCTCCGACCCCATCGCCCTGGATACTAGATGGTGCACCGGATCGTGTTTGAAGGCATCGCCATTAAGGGTATGGCGAAAGCGGGGAACGTTAAACACCTTGTGGCTGTTTCACTGTCCTATTCCAGGGGAACTCCGCCGGGCCATCAGGCGTTGGACAGCCCCTCGTGCCGGCCCTGGATCAGGGCCATGAACTCGCGCCGGGTGGCCGGCTGGTCGCGGAAGGCGCCCAGCATGCGGCTGGTGATCATGGTCACGCCGGGCTTGTGGACGCCGCGCGTGGTCATGCATTGATGGGCCGCCTCGATGACCACGGCGACGCCCTTGGGCTGCAGCACGTCATTGATGGCGTTGGCGATCTGGCTGGTCAGCTTTTCCTGAATCTGCAGGCGCTTGGAGAACACTTCCACCACGCGGGCCAGTTTGGAAATGCCCACCACCCGGCGGTCGGGCAGATAGGCCACGTGGGCCTTGCCGATGATGGGGACCATGTGGTGCTCGCAATGGCTTTCCAGGCGGATGTCGCGCAGGACCACCATCTCGTCGTAGCCCTCGGTCTCCTCGAAGGTGCGCTTGAGGATCTCCACCGGGTCCTGTTCGTAACCGGCGAAGAATTCCTCATACGACCGCACCACCCGGTCGGGAGTGCCCAGCAGGCCTTCACGGTCGGGATCGTCACCCGCCCAGCGCAGCAGCGTGCGCACCGCCTGTTCGGCCTCGGCCCGGCTGGGGCGGGGGCCGAAGGGGGTGGCGCGCAATTCCTGGGGCAGGGTCAGTTGGTCGTTGGTCTTCATGAAACTTCCATCCGCTGGGCCTTTGCCCATTATGGCCTATCGCCTTCGGGGATGTGGGCCTTGTGGGCAGGGAGTACAAGCGCCGGCTAGTTCAAGCGATGCACTTCGTGCGGGCTGTCCAACGAGAAGGCCGGGATGGAGACGTCGAATTTCTCGCCGTCCCCGGCTTCCATCTGATAGGCGCCCATCATGATGCCCGACGGCGTCTGCAACGGGGTGCCGCTGGTGTATTCATAGGCACCGCCCGGCGCCAGCACCGGCTGTTCGCCGACCACGCCGGCGCCCTGGACTTCCTGAACCCGGCCCTTGGCGTCGGTGATCTTCCAATGGCGCCGCTTCAGTTGCACCGTGTCGTCGCTGTGGTTTTCGATGCGGACGCGATAGGCCCACACGAAATGCCCCTCATTCGGCGAGGACTGGTCTTCCAGATAGACGGGTTGGACCGACACGGTGATGCCGCGAGTGGTCTCGGTATACATGGCCGCGTCCTAAAGCTGATCATTCCAATAAGTGGGCGGGGCGCCCGAAATGGGGTGCCACCGTCACTTACCGGTCATATTAGACCCGTTTGAAGGGATGTCCACAGTGCCGCGTGCGGCTTTCCGTTCGCGTGGGAGATTCTCAATCGAACTCCACCACCGTGCGGCGGTTCTCCGGCTGGGCCACGCCGTCGGGCGTCGGCACCGCCGGGGTGCGTTCGCCGTAGGCCCGCGTAGTGATGCGGTCGGCCGGCACGCCCTCGGCCTGCAATTCCTGGCGCACCGCCTGGGCACGGGCCTGGGACAGTTGTTCGTTATAGGTGTCCGAGCCGGCGCGGTCGGCATGGCCGTCCACCTCGATGCGGCCCCCGCTGCGTGTCCCTGGGCGGGCCTTGATGTCGCGGGCGGCGGAGGCGATGGCTTGGCGGCTTTCCGGCGTCAGCTGCGCCGAGTCGAAGGCGAAATAGACCTGCAGGCGTTCGCCGGGCGTTGGCGCCGCCTGAGCCACCGGGCGGGATTCCATCTCGCCCATGGCGGTATTGAAGGCCTTGCGGCAGCGTTCGATGTCGTCGCGCTGCCAGCCTTCCTCCAATTGCTCGACCCAGCAATCATAGGCCACTTGGGCACGGGCGGTGGCTTGCGGGTTGCGCCGGGGCGCGTCGCCCGTCAGTGCGCCCATCAGGCGCTGGCGCCCGGCGATGGCTTCGCCGCGCTGTTCCTTGCCGATATCCACCTCGGGGTGCAGTTGCAAGCCGGTGCCGACGCCGCGTTTGGTAGGGTCTTCGGGCGCCGGCGGCCGGCCCTCCGCCGCCATCTGGGCCTTGTCGCGGAAGGAATAGGTGTCGGGCCAGTCCTGCTGGGCATATTCGGAATCGGCGAATTGGCGGTATTCGCTGGCCAGCGCCTGGGTGAAGGGCGTCGTGGCTGCCGCGCTTTGCGGCGTGTCTTGGCCCATCATGCTGGAACAGCCGGCCAGGGGCAGGGCCAGCAGAGCGGCCACGGGTAACATCTTGCGCATGGGAATCCGCTCCTGACGGGGGTGCCGATGGGCAAGATGTCGGGGGCGGGCCGGCGCCGTGCCAGCCCGCCACCCCGTGTGCGTGGGTGGGCTTCTCTTTAAATCACCCGGCCAGCGCCAGTTGGAGATCCTCGATCAGATCGTCGGCATCCTCCAATCCCACTGACAGGCGGATCAGCCCTTCGTCGATGCCTTGGGCCAGCTTGGCTTCCGGCGTCAGGCGCTGATGGGTGGTGGTCCAGGGATGGGTGGCGAGGCTTTTGGAATCGCCCAGATTGTTGGAGATGTCGATGACCTCCAACCCGTTCAGCAGCTTATAGGCCGCCGCCTTGCCATCCTTCAGGGCGAAGGCGACGATGCCGCCGAAGCCGCTCATCTGGCGCTTGGCAAGGTCGTGCTGGGGATGGCTTTCCAGGCCGGGATACAGCACGCGGGCGATCTCGGGCCGGGTCTCCAGGAAGCGGGCCACCTTCAGGGCGTTGGCGGCGTGGCGTTCCACCCGCAGATCCAGCGTCTCCAGCCCCTTCAGCAGCAGCCAGGCATTGAACGGCGACAAGGCCGGGCCGGTGTGGCGCAGATACGGCCCCAGCACGTCGTTGCAGAATTCCTCCGACCCCAGAATGGCGCCGCCCAGGCAGCGGCCTTGGCCGTCGATATGCTTGGTGGCGGAATAGACCACCACGTCGGCGCCCAAGGCCAGCGGGCTTTGGAACAGCGGCGTGGCGAACACGTTGTCCACCACCAGCTTGCCGCCAGCCTTGTGGGTCAGTTCGGCCAATGCGGGGATGTCGATGATTTCCAGCGTGGGATTGGACGGCGTCTCGATGAACACGACGGCGGTGGGCGAGGAAAGCGCCTTGGCCCATTGGCCCAGATCGGTGCCTTCCACGAATTCCACGGTGATGCCGAAGCGGGGCATCAGATCGTTGATGATCCAGGTACACGAGCCGAACAAGGCGCGCGGCGCCACCACCCGGTCACCGGCCTTGACCTGACACATGAGCGCCGCATGGACCGCCGCCATGCCCGACGAGGTGGCGCGGCAGGCCGGCGCTCCCTCGATGGCGGCAAGGCGTTCCTCGAAGGCGGCCACGGTGGGGTTCTTGAAGCGGGAATAGACCATGCGGTCGCGGGTGCCGTCGAAGCTTTCCTCCGCCTCTTCCGCCGATCCGTAGACGTAGCCCGAGGTCATGAACAGGGCTTCGCAGGTCTCGGAATGGCCCGTGCGCGACAACCCGGCCCGCACTTGGCGGGTGCGCGGACGAAGCGTGCGGCTCGGTTTGGCTTCAGTGCTATGGGTCATGGTCCAGCCCCTTGTCCTGGCGACAAATTCCTTGACCGGAAGCAAGGGGACCGGGGCTCGGGCTTTCCAAGCGCGGACCTCTTTAGCGATTTGTTTAACGTGGCCGCAAGCCGGTCGGTCAAATTACCACGTTCCCTATCTTTATCGCCGGCCGCCCCCGCCCGTCAAGCCTAGCGCCATCATGACCGTTTGGGGAAAACCGCCGCAAAGGGGGGTAGACACCTTGAGGTGCGCAGGCCAACGGGAGTATGTTGCACCGCAGCACCCACCCGAAAGGTAGTTTTTATGGACGCCATCGCAAAACCGTACCAGCAGGTTCAGACCCTTAGTCTGGCCGGCAAGAAGGGCCTTGTCGTCGGCATCGCCAACGACCAGAGCATCGCCTATGGCTGCGCCAAGTATTGCCGCGCCTATGGCGCCGAGCTGGCCGTCACCTACCTGAACGACAAGTCGGAAAAATACGTCCGTCCCCTGGCCGAAGGCCTCGACGCGCCGATCATCATGCCCATGGACGTCCAAAAGGACGGCGAAATGGAAGCGGTCTTCGCCGAGATCGAGAAGAAATGGGGCAAGCTGGATTTCGTCATCCACTCCATCGCCTTCGCCAACCGCGACGATCTGCATGGCCGCGTCACCGATTGCTCGCGCGACGGCTTCATGCTGGCCATGGACGTGTCGTGCCATTCCTTCATGCGCATGGGCCATCTGGCCGAGCCGCTGATGACCGATGGCGGCTGCCTGATGACCATCTCGTTCTACGGCGGCCGCAAGGTTGTCGAGCATTACAACGTCATGGGCCCGGTCAAGGCCGCCCTTGAGGCGTCCACCAAGTACATGGCCGCCGAATTGGGCGAAAAGGGCATCCGCGTTGTCGCCCTGTCGCCCGGCCCGCTGAAGACCCGCGCCGCCTCGGGCATCGCCCATTTCGACGAGCTGATGGAAGCCGCCGCCGCCAAGGCGCCGACTCACCAGCTGGCGACCATCGACGATTGCGGCGCCTTCGCCGCGTTCTTGGTTAGCGACCAAGCGAAAGCGGTCACCGGCACCACCTTGTTCGTGGATGGCGGCTACCACATCGTCGGCTAAGGCCGGTTGATGTTGTGATGAAAAGGGTGCGGAGCGATCCGCACCCCTTTTTTCTATGGAACGTATCCCGTCTCCACCTCCGCCCGCCGTCATGGCAGGGGGATCGGGAAGAACGTTAAGTCACCCGCCCCTCCACCCGCGCCAGCAGCCGGTGCAAGGCCCCGTCGCTTATGCCCAACGTGCTGAGATGCGCCACCGTGCTGGCGAGGTAGTCCCGCGCCGGGCCGCTTTGGCCGCAGCCCTGGCGGATCAGCCGCACCGCTTCGTCTTCGTTGCCGGACCAATATTGCCCGTGGGCGCGATCGCAGACATAGGCATAGGCCGCCACCACCCGCCCGTCATCCAGCCGCACCTTCACCATGCGCGGGATATAGACGCCGGTGACCAGTTCGCGGGAATCCAGGGCAGCCTTGATCTGGGGCCATTGCGCCGCGCCCACCCGAAGCGCGCGCCCCACGCAGGACCCGCCCCGGTCCAGGCCCAGCACCAAGCCGGGGCATTCGGGCGTGCCGCGATAGACGGTGGACAGGATGCACATGGACCGGTGCCAACCGGCTAGGCGCGCGGGGCGTATTTCTTCCGGCGCAAAGTCGGGGCGCCACATCAACGAGCCATAGGCGAACACCCATACGCCTTCGCCGGCTTGCGGAGACTCCCCGCAAGGTTTAGACCGGACAGACGTGCCGCCGCCCAAGGATAGTTTCATGCCCATGCGCCGCGTTCTTGCCATTTTCGCCATCGCCCTGGCCGTCGCCAGCCTGGGCTACACCGCCTATTGGTTTCACGTCGCGGGGCTGTTGCGCAAGGGCCTCGAAAGCTGGGCCGACCAGCGCCGCAGCCAGGGCTGGACCGTCAGCTGGTCCGAGATGAATACCGGCGGCTATCCCCTGCATGTGCGCCTGGATTTGGACACCCCCCACCTCGCCAATCCCAGCGGGCTGGCGTGGACGGCGGAGCGGCTGACCGGCAATGCGGACCCGTTCAATTGGACCCAGTTACGGCTGGCGGCGCCCGGCCGTCATCAATTCGACGGCCCCGGCGGCCATATGGATGTGACCGTCGCCTCGGCCCGCGCCGACGTCAATCTGGACCGGCGCGGAATCGCGGAAGACGCCACCCTGCTGGTGTCCGGCATCACCGCCACCGGGCTTACCCCCGAGCCGCTGACAATTTCCGGGCTGGCCTTGGCCTGGGACCCGCTGCCGGTGACAAAACCCGACCACAGCACCGCCACGGTGCGGTTCTCGGCCACCGCCCACGGCATCATGCTGCCGGAATTGCCCGGCCTGCCGCTGGACCGCCGCGTCACCCTGGCGGAGATCACCGGGCGGATCATGGGCGTGCTGCCCAAAGGGCCGCTGACCGAATCCGTGCCGCGCTGGAGCGCCGAAGGCGGCACGGTGGAATTGGATCATGTCACCCTGGAATGGGAACCCCTGGCCCTGGAAGGCGACGGCACCATAGCCCTGGACCCCGCCGGCCAGCCCTTGGTCGCCATGTCGGCGCGCATGCGCGGCTTCGGCCCGCTGATGGACCGGCTGGCCGAATCCGGCACGGTGGAGCCCAGTGCCGCCAACGCCGCCAAGATCGTGCTGTCGCTCATGGCAAAACCCGATGCCAAGGGCCGTCCCTCGGTGCCGGTGCCGGTCAGTCTGCAGGACGGCGCCCTGTTCCTGGGTCCGGCCAAGGTCGCCAAGGTGCCGCAAATCAATTGGTAGGACCACTGACGCGTTTTATACTCGCCGGCCTTAATCAAGAAACGGAGCTTCCGCCATGAGCAGCAACGAGCCGGTCCTATCCTTCAACCCGCCCATGCGCGTGCTCATGGGTCCGGGGCCTTCGGATGTACCGGCCCGCGTGCTGTCGGCCATGGCCCGGCCCACCATCGGCCATCTGGACCCCGCCTTCATCGGGCTGATGGACCAGATCAAAGCGCTGCTGCAATACGCCTTCCGCACCAATAACGCCCTGACCATGCCCATCTCCGGCCCCGGCTCGGCGGGCATGGAGGCCTGCTTCGTCAATCTGGTGGAACCGGGCGACACGGTCATCGTCTGCGTCAACGGCGTGTTCGGCGGGCGCATGAAGGAAAACGTGGAACGCTGCGGCGCCACCGCCATCGTGGTCGCCGATGACTGGGGCACCCCGGTGGACCCGGCCAAGGTGGACGCGGCGCTGAAGGCCAATCCCGGCGCCAAGGCCGTGGCCTTCGTCCATGCCGAAACCTCCACCGGCGTTGCCTCCGACGCCGCGACCCTGTGCAATTTGGCCCGCGAGCATGGCGCCCTGTCCATCGTGGATGCGGTGACCTCCCTGGGCGGAATCCCGGTGCTGGCCGATGAATGGGGCGCCGACGCGGTCTATTCCGGCACCCAGAAATGCCTGTCCTGCACCCCCGGCCTGTCGCCGCTGACCTTCAGCGAGCGCGCCGTGGAGGTGGTGCAATCGCGCAAGACCAAGACCCAAAGCTGGTTCCTGGATTTCAATTTGCTGCTGGGCTATTGGGGCGGCAACGCCAAACGTGCATACCATCACACCGCCCCGGTCAACGCCCTGTACGGCCTGCATGAAAGTCTGGTCATGCTGCACGAGGAAGGGCTGGAAGCCGCCTGGGCGCGCCACGCCAAAATGCACGAAGCGCTGAAGGCCGGACTGGAAGCCATGGGCCTGTCCTTCCTGGTGGCGCCTGAGCACCGCCTGCCGCAGCTGAACGCGGTCAATGTTCCCGCCGGCATTGACGAGGCTTTGGTGCGCGCCCATCTGCTGGAGCGCTACGGCCTGGAGATCGGCGCCGGATTGGGTGCCCTGGCCGGCAAGGTCTGGCGCATCGGCCTGATGGGCGCCAGCGCCACCCCGAACCACGTCACCCTATGCCTGACCGCGCTGGAAACCGTGCTGGCCGAGTTGGGGGCTACGGTGGCGGTGGGCAAAGCGCTACCGGCGGCGGCCAAGGTGTTGTGGGGGTAATTCCCTCTCCCGCGCTGCAAGGACCTCAGCAATGCGGCGCCGCTTCCGCCGCCAGGGCCGGGGCGCT
>JACMKT010000096.1 GCA_014380005.1 Rhodospirillales bacterium | reverse complement strand
TCAGATCGACGAAATTGACGCCCTTGACCACGCGGCCGTCCTTGACGTCCAGGCAGGGGATGATGCGCATCTTCAGCATCGGACCTACTCCGCCAGAAGCGCGATGGCTTCTTTCACATGGATGCGGCCATCGTAAATGGCACGGCCAGAGATGACGCCGCAAATGCCCGACCCCGCCACCGCCTTCAGCGCCCGCAGATCGTCCAAGGACGACACACCGCCCGAGGCGATGACTGGGGTTGAGATGGCCTTGGCCAAAGCGGCGGTGGCGGTCACATTGGGGCCGGCCAACACGCCGTCGCGGTCGATATCGGTGTAGATGATGGCGGCAGCACCGGCATCCTCGAACTTGGACGCAAGGTCCAGCACGGTGAGGTCCGAGGTCTCGGCCCATCCTTCCACCGCGACGCGTCCACCCTTGGCGTCGATGCCCACGGCCACACGACCGGGGAAGCGCTTGCACGCCAGCTTCACCAGTTCGGGATCACGCAACGCCACAGTGCCGAGGATGACGCGCGACACGCCACGCGCCAGCCAATCTTCGATGGTCGCCATGTCACGGATGCCGCCGCCCAACTGCACCGGCACGGTGACCGCCTTCAGGATGGACTCCACCGCCGACGCATTGACCGGCTTGCCGGCGAAGGCACCGTTGAGATCGACCACATGAATCCACTGCGCCCCAGCGGCGGCGAACTCGGCGGCCTGAGCGCCGGGATCAGTGTTGAACACCGTGGCCTCTTCCATGAGGCCCAGTTTCAGCCGAACACAGGCGCCATCCTTGAGGTCGATAGCGGGGAAAAGAATCATTCTGTTCATCCGACTTCAAAATGAGACACGAATGAACACAAATAGACACGAATAAAATTAGTGTTCATTCGTGTTCATTCGTGTCCCAAAATTTAAGGTTTCCACTTAAGGAAATTGGCAATCACCTTGAGCCCGGTGGCTTGGCTCTTTTCCGGGTGGAATTGGGTGCCCACCACGGTGCCGGTGCCGATGACCGCGGCGATGGGACCGCCGTAATCCACCCGTGCCAGCATGTGCTTGGGGTCGGTCACCGCGAAGCGGTAGGAATGGACGAAATAGGCGTGCGGGTTCTCGGGCAGATCGGCCAGCAAGGGATGGCTGGTGGGATTATAGGCCAACTCGTTCCAGCCCATATGGGGCACCTTCAGGCTGGGATCGTGGGGCGTCAGCGGCAGCACCTGACCGGGAATCCAGCCCAAGCCGGCGTGATCGCCATGCTCGCGGCCCGTGGTGGCCAGCAATTGCATGCCGACGCAGATACCCAGGAACGGACGGGCGTTGTGGAACACCTGTTCGGTCATGGCCTCGACCATGCCGGGCAAGGCATCCAGACCGGCGCGGCAATCGCCGAACGCCCCCACGCCGGGCAACACCACCCGGTCGGCCTTGCGCACGATTTCAGCGTCAGAGGTGACGCTGATGGTGGCGTTCAGACCGTCTTCGGCCACCACGCGCTCGAACGCCTTGGCGGCGGAACGCAGGTTGCCCGAGCCGTAATCGACAATAGCAACAAGCACTAAAGCGACCCTCCCAGCACACCCTTGGTGGACGGCACCGCATCGGCCTTGCGCGGATCGATCTCGATGGCCGCGCGCAGGGCACGGGCCAGCGCCTTGAAGCAGCTTTCAACAATATGATGGTTGTTGTCGCCGTACAGGCATTCCACATGCAGCGTCGCACCGGCAGCCTGAGCGAAGGCCTGGAACCATTCCTTGAACAGTTCCGTGTCCATCTCGCCCAGACGGTCCTGGGTGAACTTGACCTTCCACACCAGATAGGGGCGATTGGACAGATCAATGGCGACGCGGGTCAGCGTCTCGTCCATGGGCACATAGGCGTGACCATAGCGGTTGATGCCCTTGCGGTCACCCAACGCCTGAGCCAAGGCGGTGCCAATAGCAATGCCCGAATCTTCCGTGGTGTGGTGGGCGTCGATATGCAGATCGCCCTTGGCCTTAACGGTCAAATCCACCAGGGAATGGCGGGACAATTGCTCCAGCATGTGATCCAGGAAGCCGATGCCGGTTTCCACGGCATAGCGCCCCGTCCCGTCCAGATCAAGCTGGACCGAGATGCTGGTTTCATTGGTCTTGCGCTCGACAATGCCCGTGCGCATGGAAGCGTCTCCTGCTGGTCTAAGCCTTGGAATAACAGGATTGTCGCCTGCGTTCCACCCCGATCCCTTCCATATTGCGTAAGCCCTCTTATGTCTTGCGGGCGGGGATGGACCGGGCCGAAGGCTTTGGTATCATCACCCACCCTTTTCGCGTTTAGGAATTTCCATGTCCGACATTCCCTCCTGGCACGGCACGACCATCCTTTCGGTACGCAAGGGCGGCCAAGTGGTCATCGCCGGCGACGGTCAGGTCACCTTGGGCCAGACCGTCATCAAGGCCAATGCCAAGAAGGTACGCCGCATCGGCAACGGCTCCATCCTGGTGGGCTTCGCCGGCGCCACCGCCGACGCCTTCACCCTGCTGGAGCGGCTGGAAGGCAAGCTAGAAAAGCATCCCGGCCAGTTGACCCGCGCCTGTGTGGAACTTGCCAAGGATTGGCGCACCGACCGCTATTTGCGCAAGCTGGAGGCCATGATGGCGGTGGCCGATAAGGATGTGTCGCTGGTGCTGACCGGCCAGGGCGACGTGCTGGAGCCCGAGGACGGCCTGATCGCCATCGGCTCGGGCGGCAATTACGCCCTCTCCGCCGCCCGCGCTTTGATCGACATGGATTTGGATGCCGAGGCCATCGCCCGCAAGGCCATGAAGATCGCCGCCGAGATCTGCGTCTATACCAATACCAACATCCTGGTGGAGAGCCTGTAAGATGACCTCGTTCTCCCCCCGCGAAATCGTTTCCGAGCTGGACCGCTTCATCGTCGGCCAGCATGACGCCAAGCGCGCCGTCGCCATCGCCTTGCGCAACCGCTGGCGCCGCCAGCAATTGTCCGATGCGCTGAAGGAAGAGGTTCTTCCCAAGAACATCCTGATGATCGGCCCCACCGGCGTCGGCAAGACCGAGATCGCTCGGCGCCTCGCCCGGCTGGCTCAGGCGCCGTTCCTCAAGGTGGAAGCCACCAAATTTACCGAAGTGGGCTATGTGGGCCGCGACGTGGAGCAGATCGTCCGCGATCTGGTGGAAATCGCCATCGGCATGACCCGGGACAAGCTGAAAAAGCAGGTCACCGCCAAGGCCGAAATCGCCGCCGAGGAACGTCTGCTCGATGCCCTGGTGGGCGAAACCGCCAGCCAGGACACCCGCCAGAAATTCCGCAAGATGCTGCGCGAAGGCGCCCTGGACGACAAGGAAGTGGAAATCCACGTGGCCGAAGCCGCCGCCGCCGGCATGCCCACCTTCGACATTCCCGGCATGCCGGGCAGCCAGATGGGCATGGTCAATCTGTCGGATATGCTGGGCAAGGCGTTCGGCGGTGGCCGCACCAAACCCCGCCGCCTGACGGTCAAGGATGCCCAAGCCGTGCTGCTGTCCGAAGAATCGGAAAAGCTGCTGGACCAGGACGCCGTGGTCAAAGACGCCATCTGGGCGGTGGAAAACAACGGCATCGTCTTCATCGACGAGATCGACAAAATCTGCGCCCGCTCCAACGAGCACCATGTCTCGGGCGATGTCAGCCGCGAGGGCGTTCAGCGCGACCTGCTGCCGCTGATCGAGGGCACCACGGTAGCGACCAAGCACGGCAATGTGAAGACCGACCACGTGCTGTTCATCGCCTCGGGCGCCTTCCATCTGGCCAAGCCCAGCGATCTGCTGCCCGAGCTGCAAGGCCGCCTGCCCATCCGGGTGGAATTGCAGGCCCTGACGCGGGACGATCTCGTCCGCATCCTGACCGAGCCCGAGGCCAGCCTGATCACCCAATACAAGGCGCTGCTGCTGACCGAAGAGGTGGATTTGGTTTTCGAAAACGACTCCATCGCCGCCATCGCCGACCTTGCCGCCGAGATTAACCGCTCGGTGGAAAACATCGGTGCCCGGCGGCTGCACACCGTGCTGGAACGCCTGCTGGAAGACATTAGCTTCACCGCCCCCGACCAACCGCCGGGCACCAGCGTCGTCATCACCGCCGACATGGTGAGCGAACGGGTGGGGACGCTAGCGAAAAAGGCGGATTTGGCGAAGTTCATCCTGTAGGGATTGGCGAACCCCTTAGAGTATGATCTCAGTCATACTCTAAGGGAGCGCCCACATGGCCGAGGATTGGCTTAAGTTATTGAAAGGCGTGCGTTCTGCGCGCCGCACCTTGGCGCCCGGTGATTTTCTATTCCGTGCGGGCGAACAGGTTCAGGCGTTGTTTCATGTGGAACAGGGCAACATCCGGCTGACACAAGCGGGGGCCACCCTGCATGTGGCCGAGGCTGGACAGCCCTTCGCCGAGGCCTCGCTGTTTGCCGAATTCCATGATTGCGACGCAGTGGCCGAGACTGCTTCCCAAGTGCTGGCCTTCCCCAAAGGCGCCGTGCTGCTGCTGCTGAAGGCCCATCCCGCCCTCAATTTGGCGTTCTCCGCCTATCTCGCCCGCCAGCTTCAACGCCTGCGCGGTCGCTTCGAACTAATGCGGCTGAAAAATGCGCGCGAGCGGGTGCTGACTTATTTGACTCAGGCGGGCGCCATGAACCATGCGGTGAGTCTGGACCGGCCATTGACAATGGTCGCCAGCGAAATCGGCCTGACCCGCGAGGCGCTGTACCGCACGCTCACCAAGCTGGAGAAGGAAGGCCAAGTCCGCCGCGACGGCACACGCACCTTCAGCCTAACGCGCACGGATTAGGGTCAGCATCTCCGCCACCACGTCATCGGGCAGATCGCGGATGGTTTCGGCCAGCCGGTTCGCCAGTTCGGTGCGGTCCGGGGCCAGCCCGGCGGTGTCGATGGTGATGCGGGGATGGGACAGTTCGGCCAGGCGCTTCAGCTCTTCGGCCTCGTCCCAGATGCAGTCCAGATAGCCGGCGATCTGCATGACCAGACCGGGGGCGGGGCGGCCACGATTGCCGTGTTCCAGGGCCGACAGATAGGCCGAGGACAGGTTGAGGTCGGCGGCCATCTGCTTCAAAGCGATACCCTTGGCATCGCGCAGCCGCCGCACCTGAGCACCGAACGGAGTCATCGTCTTCTCTTGATCAGCACATACAGCGCCCCTTCGCCACCATGCTGGGGCTTGGCGAAGGAGAAGCCGAGGATACGTTCGCGGCAGGGCGATTGGTTCAGCCAGCGCGGGGTGTTGGCGCGCAGCACACCAGTGCCCTCTCGATTACCCTTGCCGGTGATGACCAGCACGCAGCGCCGCCCGGAATCGTAAGCGCGCGCAATGAAGGCCAACAGATGGGCGTGGGCGCTGTCCTGGGTCATGCCGTGCAAATCCAGGCGGGCGTCGATCTCCATCTCGCCCTTCTTCATGCGTTCCGCCGAACGCTTGTCCAAGCCCGGCGTGGCGCCATGGGCAAGGCCGGGCAACTCGCGCCGCAAGGGCGGGACGGCCTTGGGCGGGGCGGGGACAGGCGCGGGCAGCGGTTTAGGCTCCGGCGCGAAAACTTCTTCGGGTTCGGGCGGCAAATCGGGCAATTCGTGGCCGGGGAGCGGAGTCACGCTGCTGGCGATTGCCCGCCAGATGCGCGCCTCATCCACGGTGAGGACCCGCCGGCGCGGGACTTTAGCGGACATGGGTCATGGCGGCAGGATTTCCTGCCCGTCATCGATGATTTCTTCCGCCGCCGCCTCGCTGATGGGGGCGGGCATGCCCTCGGGCGGCAGGTTGCGCTTGACGAATTTGCGCCAATCGCCGCGCGGGGCGACGCAAGGCGGCTCGGTGCCGCCCTTCATCACCACCACCAAACCGCCCATATTCCATAGCTGATTCAGATGGGCGGCGCTGTACTGGGCGTAATTCTTGGCCCGCGCCCGGATGCGCCACGCCACGAAATGCTTGATGCTGACCAGATGGCCCAGCGCGCCGAAGGTCATGGCGACGATGCCGATGGCCACACTCCCCGTCGCCAGCAGGATGGCCAGGGCCAAACACATAAGCCCCAGCAGCGGCGCCAGATGATCCCACGCATTGTGGATGGGCGAGCCCTGGAAATCCAACATGCGCTGGTCGGTATAAAACTCCACCTGACCGGAGCGCAAGGCGGTGCACAGCCGCTCGTGCAGCTGCTCCTCCTCCTGGGCCTTCTTGGCCCGCCAATCGGCCATGATTGCGCTCATCGGTTCCCATCCGGAAGTTTCCGGCGCCACGATAAGGCCACAGCCGGTTTTATCCAAGCGCGCGAAGCGAGGATGACGGGCTATCGCCCGGACCCATTTGGGGCCATGCCCCAAACCCCCTTTTTTTGGTTCATCACGGAATTCCGGGGAGCCTATGTGGGGATACGCTGCAGGTTTCACCACCAAGGGCACCAAGAACACCAAGACGACATGCCAGAGCGCACCGGCCCTGCCACCCGGCAGATAGCTTCGTGCCCTTCGTGCCCT
>JACMKT010000013.1 GCA_014380005.1 Rhodospirillales bacterium | reverse complement strand
CCGCCCGCCCCTGTGGTGGTAAAAGCGGTCACGTTTGGGAGGAGTCGTGGTCATGGCCTTGGCTCGTGAAGCCCGCGCGGCTTTCGAGGCAGTCGCCCGCATGGACGGGCATACTCCCGATTCGGGTCTGCCGATCCCCCCAACCACGCCTTTATCACTTCGCCCCCGCCCTTCTATTGCGCGGTCTTCCGTGCCCGCAAACCCCGAGATAAGGACCCGACGATGACCGCACCCGCCAAGGCGAGCGCCACCCACGCCGAGATGGCCAGCGCCATCCGTTTTCTCGCCATGGATGCCATCGAACAGGCCAAGTCCGGCCACCCCGGAATGCCCATGGGCATGGCCGATGTGGCGACGGTGCTGTTTACCCGCTTCCTGAAGTTCGACGCCAAGGCGCCGAAATGGGTCGATCGTGACCGCTTCATCCTGTCCGCCGGCCATGGCTCCATGCTGCTTTACGCGCTGGGCTATCTGACCGGCTTCGATGATCTGGATATCGAGCAGATCAAGAACTTCCGCCAGCTGGGCTACCGCACCGCCGGTCACCCCGAATTCGGCCATGTGGCCATCGCCGACACCACCACCGGCCCGCTGGGCCAGGGCATCGCCAACTCGGTCGGCTTCGCTCTGGGCGAGGGCATGCTGGCCGCCCGCTACGGCGCCGACGTGGTCAACCACTACACCTATGTGGTCGCCGGTGACGGCTGCCTGATGGAGGGCATCAGCCAGGAAGCCATCACCCTGGCCGGCCATCTGAAGCTGAACAAGCTGATCGTGCTGTGGGACGACAACCACATCTGCATCGACGGCGACACTGCTTTGTCCACCTCGGACGACCAGAAGGGCCGCTTCATCGCTGCCGGCTGGAACACCCTGGCCTGTGACGGCCACGATGCAGAGTCCATCGCCGCCGCCATCGAAGCCGCCCGCAAGGCCGACAAGCCCACCCTGATCGCCTGCCGCACCATCATCGGCAAGGGCGCCCCCAACAAGAGCGGCACCGAAAAGGTGCATGGCGCCCCGCTGGGTGGCGACGAGATCAAGGCCGCCCGCGACGCCGCCAACTGGCCCTACGGCCCGTTCGAAATCCCCGAGCACGTTTTGTCCGCATGGCGCGCCGCCGGTTCGCGCGGCCAAACCGACCGCGCCGCCTGGGAAGGCCGCTTCGGCAAGCTGGGCGAGGCCGCCAAGGCCGAATTCGCCCGCACCCAGGACGGCACCTTGCCGGCGGGCTGGCAGAAGACCATCTCCGCCTTCAAGCAGAAGATGTCTTCCGAGCAGCCCAAGCTGGCGACCCGCAAGTCCAGCCAGGACGTGCTGGAGGTCATCACCGCCGCCATCCCCGAAATGATCGGCGGCTCGGCTGACCTGACCCATTCCAACCTGACCAACACCAAGGCCTGCGCGCCGTCCATCACGCCCGGCAACTATGCTGGCCGCTACATCCATTACGGCATCCGCGAGCACGGCATGGCCGCGGCCATGAACGGTCTGGCCCTGCATGGCGGTTTCATCCCGTACGGCGGCACCTTCCTGATCTTCGCCAACTATTTGTGGCCGGCGCTGCGCATGAGCGCCATGATGGAGCAGCGTGTTCTGTACGTACTGACCCATGATTCCATCGGTCTGGGCGAAGACGGCCCCACCCACCAGCCCATCGAGACCCTGGCCGCCCTGCGCGCCACCCCCAACGTGCTGGTGTTCCGCCCCGCCGACGGCGTGGAAACCGCCGAGGCTTACGAAGCCGCGCTGCTCAACACCAAGGGCCCGTCGGTCTTCGCTTTGTCGCGCCAGAACCTGCCGACCCTGCGCACCACCCACACCGAAGAAAATCTGACCGCCAAGGGTGGTTATGTGTTGGCCGAGGCGGCCAACGTTGCTCAGGGGGGCAAGCGTCAGGTGACGTTGCTGGCGACCGGTTCCGAGGTCTCCATGGCCATGGAAGCCCGCGCCCTGCTGGCCGAACGCGGCGTCCACGCAGCGGTCGTGTCCCTGCCGTGCTGGGAGCTGTTCGACCGTCAGTCGAAGGAGTATCGTGCCTCTGTCCTGGGTGAAGGCACCGTGCGCGTCGCCGTCGAGGCGCTGGGCACCTTCGGCTGGGAACGCTATGTCGGCCTGGACGGCGCCGTCATCGGCATGAACGGTTTCGGCGCTTCGGCTCCGGCTGACAAGCTGTACGCCCATTTCGGCATCACCGCCCGCGCGGTCGCCGACGCCGCGCTTGAGCGGCTTTAATTTAGCCCCTCGCCGGGCGGGCGCATCCGCGCCCTTGGCCGCCGCCTCAATGGCGGCCTAAGCCTGGCGGCTTCAAGACTAATAAGACACTAGGGAGATCAGTATGCCTCTCGTTTCCATGCGCCAGCTTCTGGATCACGCGGCCGAATACGGCTACGGCATCCCCGCCTTCAACGTGAACAATTTGGAGCAGGTCAAGGCCATCATGGAGGCCGCCTCGGCCACCGATAGCCCGGTGATCCTTCAGGCCTCCGCCGGCGCCCGCAAATATGCCGGCGAGCCCTTCCTGCGCCACCTGATCCTGGGCGCCCTGGAATCCTACCCGGACCTGCCGCTGTGCATGCATCAGGACCACGGCACCAGCCCGGCCATCTGCGCCCGCGCCATCCAGTCCGGCTTCTCGTCGGTCATGATGGACGGTTCCTTGCGCGAAGACGGCAAGACCCCGTCCGATTGGGATTACAACGTCGCCACCACCGCCCATGTGGT
>JACMKT010000012.1 GCA_014380005.1 Rhodospirillales bacterium | reverse complement strand
TCGATCAGCGCCGCTTGCTCCGTCAGCAGGGCGTCTTTTTCGGCGTCACTCAGGCGATAACGGATGGGCAGCTTCATACATAGGTTGACTCATATTCCGAGCCGCAGCGCAAGCCCTTCGCCACCCCGGTGAGCAATTACGTCTCGGTTTCGTTCCTTGTCGAGGCGCGTTGAGGGATTCGACTGTTCCTCAGACACTTCTTCTGTATCCGCGTCAAACTGGTTGCGACAATGTCTATGTGCCGGGTAGAACGCCTAGCGGTACGCTTCAAGCTTTTATTTGAAAGCCTACACGATTCTCAGGGAATACCTTCGCCTTGAACTCGGTCGTGTACTGCTTCCTTGTCACTTTGCCCATTGCCCGCAATGGGCGATATTTTAACACGTTGTCCGAATTTCTGGGGCCACCTCACTTTCCTCTCAGGGCTCTTCCGATAGTTCTTCTTGCTGTCAGGGGCAGGCCAGCGAGTCACACCCACTGTGGCTTTGTCAGAAGTTTGTCAGAAATGCGTGGCTGATTGCGGTGATGGTTTTGCCGGAGGCTCTTGTGAACCTTGGTCCACTTCCTGAAAAGAGAAGGGGGCTCTTTATTCCACGAGGTTGGGGTTCTTTTTTGGGGAAGCTGAAAATGGCGAAGGCCCCATCGGTTTCCCGTGGGGCCTTCATGGTGGGCGATACAAGGATCGAACTTGTGGCCCCACCCATGTCAAGGGTGTGCTCTACCGCTGAGCTAATCGCCCGGTAACTTTTACTGCTCTAACATTCAGCAAATGACAAATTCGCCTAGACCTCTTATTTCGTTTCACGAAAAGCTGAGGTCAAGCCTTTCATGTTGTGCCCCGCCACCTGGTGCACGAAGGGGTTATAATCCTTCGTGTAAGCCTCGTGAAAGAACCGCCCCCAACACCGCAGCTCCCTTAGAGGAGCCCAGAACATGTCAAGGAAGTGCTCTACCGCTGAGCTAACCGCCCACTATACCCAGGCTTGCCGGGGCCGCTTTAGTACCGGGTTTTTTTGTTCAGCGCAACAGGCTTTGTTGATGCTGGAACCGTTTAAAAACCGCAGCTTAGTCTCAACCCTTGGGTTGGTCCCGACGGCGCTAGGCGTCGTCAAGGGCCGTTCTTCTAGCCGCAATTTTCGGCCTTTGCAAGCTCTTCCGACGAGGCTGCGAAATTAGTTGGGGCACACCATCGGGCGCGGGGGATCGGGGCGCATTTGTCCCTCACGCATCCCTGTGACAGCGGCGCACCAACCTGCTAATACCTTGGCCCATGGACAGCATGCCGCTCGCCTCAGACGACAGCAATGTGCTCACCGTCCGCGTGCCGGCGGAACGGTTGGTGCCGCTGGTGTTTGCCTCGCCCCATTCGGGCCGCGACTACCCGGCGGATTTCGTCGCCGCGTCGCGCCTGGACGCCCATGGGCTGCGCCGGTCGGAAGACAGTTTCGTGGACGAGCTGTTCGCCGCCGCGCCCCGTTACGGTGCGCCGTTGCTGGCGGCCCGCTTTCCCCGTGCCTTCTGCGACCCCAACCGCGAGCCCTACGAGTTGGACCCGGCCATGTTCTCGGGGCAATTGCCGCAATACGCCAACACCCGCAGCCCGCGCGTGGCCGCCGGTCTGGGCACCATCGCCAAGGTGGTCGCCACCGGGGCTGAAATCTACGGCGCCAAGCTGCCGCTGAGCGAGATCGAGCGCCGGGTGTCACAATATTATCGCCCCTATCACCGCCGGCTGGAAGCGCTGCTGGAGGAAAGCCGGGCGCGGTTTGGTTGGTCGGTGCTGGTGGATTGCCATTCCATGCCGTCCATCGGCGGCCCCATGGACCGGGATGTGGGGCTGTCGCGGGTGGATGTGGTGCTGGGCGATTGCTTCGGCGCCGCTTGCGCTCCGGTCATCACCCAGGTGGCGGAAGATGCCTTCCGGGCGCGCGGCTATCGGGTGGTGCGCAACACGCCCTATGCCGGCGGCTTCACTACCCGTCATTACGGCAAGCCGCGCACCGGCAGCCATGCCTTGCAGATCGAACTCAACCGAGGCCTCTATATGAACGAGGAAGCCCATTCCAAGAACGCCGGCTTCGACAAAATGGCCGGCGATATTGAAGGCGTGGTGGCGGCGTTGGCGGCGCTGGTGGGGGAGAAGATCGTCCCATGACCGCCTCGATCCATGGCGCCCTGACCGTCCAGGTGCGTGACGCGACCCCCGACGACATGGCCCAGGTGCAGGCCATCTATGCGTTCTATGTGACGCGCAGCGCCGCCTCGTTCGAGGAGGAACCGCCCAGCGTGGAGGAGATGGCGCGCCGCCATGCGGAGATCAAACGGCGCGGCATGCCCTATCTGGTGGCCGTGGATCACGGCGAAGTGGTCGGTTACACCTATGCCGGCCCGTGGCGCCCGCGCTCGGCCTATCGCTATACGCTGGAAGATTCCATCTATGTGGCGCCGTTCGTCCAGGGCAGGGGCGTGGGCCGCGCCCTGCTGGGCAGCCTGATCGAACGCTGCACCGAGATGGGCTATCGCCGCATGATCGCGGTCATCGGCGATTCCGCCAACCAATCCTCCATCGCGTTGCACCGGGCGCTGGGCTTCCGTCAGGAAGGCGTGCTGCGCGGCGTTGGACTGAAATTCGGCCGCTGGGTGGATGTGGTGATGATGCACCGCGTCCTCGGCGATGACGCCCGCCCGCTGCCCGATGGCCAAGCTGCACCACCATTTCCCAAGGATGAGGACTTTTCATGAGCGAGCAAGACAATAACCGAAATGAAATGAGCGAAGCCGATGTGATCATGGGCAAGCGCATCCTATATTCTGTGGTTTTTATCGGTGCTGTTTTGTTGGTGTCGCTGGCATTGCCTCGCATCATGGAGAGGTTCTAACCTGTAGTCTTTTAACTAGGCCCTGTATGCCAAGAGTCCTATGCCGAGGTCTCACGTCTGTCCTGACGATCGCCCTATTCGTCTTTGGGGTGCCGGCCTGTAGAAGTCCGGGATTAAGAAAATTCGTCAGGGAGGACGAGATGAGCGTGCAGTGGATCCGGCGGGGCCACCGCCTGGACATGGATTTGGCTATCGGCCTTGAAGCCGGTGCCAATCTGCTGGTGCGTGCCAAATCGGCACGTCAACTGGACGAGGCGGTGACCTTCAACCTGCGCCTGTGGCGGGCCATCCGCACCATGGCGCTGCGCTGCCCCGGCATGGGCGAGCGTGAGTTCCTGGTCGGCACCGCCGATCATGTGGCCAGCATGCTGGCCCTGGATGCCTATCCCAGCGTGGACCCCCGCGACATGGCCTTCGTCGCCGGGCGCAACATGGCCTTGGCGGGCGATTTGGCGGCGGCCCAGGTGGCTGAACGCCACCGGGATGCCCTGGTGGCCGAATGGGCCGGTCAAAGTGTGCCGCACCGGTTCGAGGGCTGGCTGCTGGACCGGCTTCAGCGCGCCTCCGCCCTGTGATGGTTGAATAACTATACTAACGAAACCTTAACCTATCCCTCTGTGCGTTGCCCTCATTCCGTTGCGTCTTTGTGCCCGAAGGCGGTTTTCGGGCATTCTTAGGTGGTAGGGCAACGTGACCGAATGAATTGCCCATTGGTTGAGGGAGGACGATATGGCAGCATGGATCCAGCAGGGCTTTCGCCTGGATATGGCACTGGCCGTGGCGTTCGAGGTGGCAATTCTACGCATGAACCGGGCGGACTCGCAGGCCGAGCGGGGCGCGGCGATCCGGTTCAATCATCGCCTGTGGCGGGTGGCGGGCCAGTTGGCCCCCACGGCGCCGCTGGCTGAGGACCGCAACGGGTTGGTGGACGCCGCCGCCACGGTGCATGGACTGACCCAGGACGATGCGGCGGCGCTCAATGCCCGTTTCGCCCGTGTGCTCGCCGGCCGCGCCGCGACCCAGGGCGCGCTGCGTCAAATCCTGGCCGACTGGCGCAATGCCCGCACAATCGCCCCCGAAGCGGAATTCGGCGATTGGCTGGTGACCCGGCTGGAAGGCTTCATGGCGCAGCAATACTCGGCCTGGGCCGCGTGAAATTTGCGTGTTCCGGCAACCCGGCCCCCGAAAGGTGGCCGGGTTTTGCTTTTTGGCCTGGAGTTTTCCATTTTCCTAGGTTCAGATGCCGCAAGTAACCAGTGGAACGGAATTTCTCTTGCCAGGCTCTCCGCAGATAAATTTGGCGCCGCACATAGACCTAGCCGAAGCGCGGGTGCTCGTCGTGGAAGACAACGAGTTCAACCGCCAATTCGCCTGCGCGGTCCTTGGCTCCATGGGCTTGCATCTGGTGGAATGCGCCCCCAATGGCGTCGAGGGCTTGGCTAAGGTCGTCACCTTCCAGCCCGATCTGGTGTTGCTGGATTTGATGATGCCGGTCATGGACGGCCAGGAATTCCTGCGCCGCCTGCGCGCCATCCCCGATTATCACGATTTGCCCGTGCTGGTGACCACCGCCATGGACACCCAGGAGGTCCGTAACGCCACGTTTGCCTTAGGTGCTGCCGATTACATCGATAAGCCCATCAACCGCCAGGAATTGGTGGCCCGCGTCAGCGTCCATCTGCGCAGCCATCTTCTGTTGAAACGCCTGGGCAAGTACCACGCCCGTCTGGCCCATGATCTGCAGACCGCCCAGGCCATGCAGGAGGCGTTACTGCCCACGGCGGCGTATCTGCGCGAGACCACCGCGCGCTACGGCTTGTTCGTGGACGCATTGTTCGCCCCCTCGGCGGAATTGGGCGGCGATTTCTGGGGGTTGTTGCCGGTGGACGATCACCGCTTGGCGCTGTTTGCCGTGGATTTCTCGGGCCATGGCGTCGCCGCTGCCATCAACACCTTCCGCCTGCATCTGCTGATTCAGGCAGCCAGCAGCCATGCCGGCGACCCGGCGGCGTTCCTGCAGGCCTTGAACCAAGCCTTGCTGCCCTTGCTGCCGCGCGGCCAGTTCGCCACCATGATCATGGCGGTCATCGACGTGCAATCGGGAACCTTGACCATGGCCAATGCCGGCGGCCCGGCGCCGGTAATCGGCATTGGCGGTGCGACCCGGCGGGCTGCCACCAGCCACCTTCCGCTGGGCATTGCCGCCGGCGCATCCTATACCAATCAGGTCCTGGGCTTCCCTCGCGGCAGCCACGTGTCGCTGTATAGCGACGGCTTCAGCGAGATGACCGATCAGTCCGGGCAGTACCTGGGCGAAGCGGGGATCGAGGCTTTGGTGGCCGAATGCATCGATGGACCGCCCAGCGAGATGCTGAAGCGGGTCATGGACGGCTTCGCCCGCAAGGTTCCGGGGCGCCCCGAGGATGATCTGAGCTTTATCTGGGTGGCAAGCCTCTCAGGCTGATGCCAGCTTAAACCGCATGGAAATGCGTCGTCCCTTGGACAGCAAATTGACCCGTCCGCAGGCGGCACGGATTTGAGCCAAGCCCCGGCCGCTATGGGCGGTCAGGGGGGCAGGGGCGTGGCCGGCATGGGCGTGGTGATCGAAGCCGATGCCGCAATCCTCCACGGTGACCACCAGGGCATGGGCGTTCCATTTGGCGGCGATGGTCACCGCACGGCGAGCCAGATCGGGGTCCTTGGCGCGGGTGTCCATCATATGGGCGAAGGCCGCCAGTCCGTCGCAGCGGGACCGGAGGCCGCTGTCCATACCCAGATTGCCGTGCATGACCGCGTTGCCGATGGCTTCCTGCATGGCGGCGCGCAGGGCGGTCTCCACGGGCCGGGCCTGGGGCAGGCGGCGGCACAGGGCAGCCGAGACCGGCCCGGCCACATCGCAGGTCAGGGCCAGGGCGGTGGAGACCCGCACCAGCAAAGCCGAGGGCAGCCGCTTCAAGCCATCCATGGGGGCATGGCAACTCACATCGATGATGGCGGCAACCGGCTCGGCCAGCATGGCGGGCAAATCGTCGTCCTGGTCGGAATCGAACAGAATGACGGTGGGGCGCTCGCCAGGGCCACGCGGCAGCCCCAAGGGCGGCGCCATGGCGGTCAGGCGCGCGGCAAGGCGCGCCGCATTGGTCTCGCAGGCATTGCGGACCAGCACGGTTATTGCGTCAGCCGGGTGGCCGCCGCACAAGCTCATTTTAAATCGAACAAGGTGGCGAAGCCCGCCCGGTCCAGGGCATCGCGGACGACACCATGGGCATTGCACAGCACCGCCTTCATGCCTTTGGCCATGGCTTCGTCATAGACGTGGACGAACAGGCTCATGCCGGTGGAATCGATGAATTCCAGTCCGTTCAAATCGAACACCCATTGGGTGGCCGGCACGTTGGCCAATTCCGCCAGAACTTTGGGAAACTGGCCGGCATCCGTGAAGGTCAGCTGCCCGGAAATAGCAATTTCCAGGGCGTTGTCGCTTTGCCTAACCGTGTATTGCATGGACTGCTTATCCCAAATGGAAAATGTCAGGTGGCGCGGATGCTGTTCAGGAAGGTGTCGACCCGGTCGCGCAGCCGGTTGGCCCGTTCGGCCACGCTACGCGAGGTTTCCAGCACCTCGCCGGATGCGGTGCCGGTTTCCTCGGCGGCTTGATGGACGCCGATGATGTTGGAACTGACCTCGGTGGTGGCCTGGGCGACCTGCTGCACATTGGTGGCGATTTCGCTGGTGGCGCTGTCCTGCTCGCCCACAGCGGCGGCGATGACCGACGAGATTTGCGCGATCTCTTCGATTACCGCGGTGATGGAGGTGATGGCGGCCACCGCCTCGGCGGTCACCGATTGAACCGAGGTGATGTGGGCGGTGATGTCGCTGGTGGCCTTGGCGGTCTGGTTGGCCAGGGACTTGACCTCGTTGGCGACCACGGCGAATCCCTTGCCGGCGTCACCGGCGCGGGCGGCTTCGATGGTGGCGTTCAGGGCCAGCAGATTGGTTTGCGAGGCGATCTCGCTGATCAGCCCGACCACGGCGCCGATCTTGCCCACCGCCAGGGACAACCCGTCCACCAGCACGGTCGTCCGCTTGGCCTCGCTGGAGGCGTTCTCGGCGATGCGGACGGAATCGCTGACCCGTGCGCTGATACGCTCTCCCGCCACCGCCAATTGTTCGGCCGAGGCCGCCGCCGTGTGCATGTTGACCGAGGTTTCCTCGATGGCCGAGGCCACCGCCGTCGCTTGGCTGGAGGCCTGATGGGCCGTGGCCGACATGGTTTCCGAGGTGGCTTCCAATTCGGTGGCGGCAGAGGCCATGATCTGCAGCGCCTCGGTCACCTCTTCGTTGAAGCTTTTCAGCAGATTATCCACCACGCGGGCGCGGTTATCCTTGACGAATTCGCCCTGGCGCTGCTGTTCGGCCAATTCCTCGGCGCGGATCAGGCCCAGTTTGAACACCTCCACCGTGCGGGCCATCTGGCCCAACTCGTCGCGGCGGGTGGTGAAGGGGACATCTATCTGAAGCTGATGTTCGGCCAACGCGCCCATGGCGCCGGACAGGCTGGCGAGCGGGCGGGTGATGCGCCGGGCCACCACCAGCGATACCAGCATGACCAAAGCGGTCAGTGCCACCACGCCGGAGCCGAAGAACAAGGTCTGCGACCAGAACGCCTTGTCCACGTCGTCCAGATAGATTCCGGTGCCGATGATCCAGCCCCACGGGGCGTAGCCCTTGACGTAGGACAGCTTGCGCACCGGCTTTTCGGCGCCGGGCTTGGGCCAGTCGTAGTAATAGAAATCGGCGCCCTTGGCCTTCACCAGATCGTTCATCATGGGGAAGATGGCGCGGCCGGCGGCGTCGCGGATGTTGGTGATGTCCTGGCCGTCCAATTCGGGCTTGGCCGGATGCATGACCATGCGCGAGGCGGAATCGTGGATCCAGAAATAGTCGCCATTGCCGTAGCGCAAGGCCTTGATGTCGCGCAAGGCGGCGGTCTTGGCCTCGGCCTCGGTCATCTGCCCAGCCTTGGCGGCGCCGTCGTAAACGGCCAAGATGCCGCTGACGCTCTCCACCAGATCCTGCACCTTGGCTTTACGCCCGGACAGAACCTCGTCGTTCAAAGTCTGAAGCGCCCCTGCGAAAATCAGGCACATGCCCACGAAGGCCGCTACCACGATCAACGCTATTTTGACGCTGATCTTCCTGTCGTCGAGCCACATCCCCCACCCTCTCCAGAATGACTGCGCACAGGCCGATCCCTTGGCCGTCCGGTACTCTACTCGACATTAATAAGGTACTAAAGGGTCAAGGATCGCTACCCATGAGATAGCTGCCGGAGAGGGGCTGGGGTGGGGTGTTCCCACCCTTAGGTGCGGTGCAGCAATTTGTGTGGTTAATCACTAACCACGGGTGGGGTGGAGGTGCTGGTCAAGTATTATCCAGTGTGCGGCGCTCGGCTTTTCCACACCCGCCCAAACTTCGTAACCGCGCTCCCGAGGACCAGACGTCACGGCTTTGGTGTTGAGCCAAGCCGTTGAAGTCACGAAAAAAAACCCGCCGAAGCGGGGGCTCAAGTTAGGGAGAACTGGGTTTGCCTGGGTCAGTCAATTGATTTTGTTTAATATCAATGGGTTATCTTGTGGCCTGTATCACAAATTGTATCACAAACTGTATCCCGTACCTCTCCGGAGCTTGGCCAATCCTGGGATTTGCTCACAGAGGGTTGAGTGGAAGGAGACTGTCCTCATTCGCCACTGCATTACCCCGCTTGTGGGCAAGGCAATGTGCTGGCGTGGGTATCCCAAATTGTAGCCCACGCTCTGATCGTGTCCCCGTCACCGCCCAATGGGGTGACTGTCGAGACTATCCATTTGGTATGGGGTAAGCCGCCATTAGGCCTGCCGATTGGCATATAAACCTAGGCGCCCAATCTGTGCGTAACCAGGGGGCTGCCGCCATCGGGTGTTCACCCGATGCGGGCAAACGCACAACTTTTTCGGTTTTATAGGAAGATAGTCAATCTTGCACTGGTTGTGGCAATCCCGCTATTGCCCTTCCCGGGCCTTTGCCAACGCCGATGGGGATCGCGCGTTGAGAGAGTAAACCTTCGGATGAAGACGGGGAGATATGGCGCATCGACGGCGCTGACGTCTTTTGCCGTGGCAACCCTGGGGGTGTTTTCCCACGCCTACGCACAGGTTACCCCGGACGGCACCACGGCCACCACGGCAACCGTGGGCGGCAGCGGCAAGATCACCGTGGATATCGCGGCCAAGAATGCCTCGGGCACCAGCCTCAACCGTTACACCGATTTCAACGTGCCCACCGCCGGTCTTGACCTCAACAACGCGGTCGTCGGCGCGCGCACCATCATCAACGAAGTCACCAGCAACAATCCGAGCCTGATCCAAGGTCAGGTCCAGGTGCTGGGGCCGCGCGCCCACGTCATCATCGCCAATCCCAACGGCATCACCGTGGACGGCGGCAGTTTCGTCAACACCGGCGGCGTGGCCCTGGCCACCGGCGCGGTCAGCTTCGTCACCCGCACGGTGGCGCCCGGCCAGAGCCAGGACAATGCGGTCCTCACCACCAGCGGCGGCATGCTGACCATCGGGGCCGGCGGTCTGTCGGGGGCCATGACCCATCTGGAGCTGATCTCCAAGCAGCTGCAAATTCAAGGCGCGGTCACCAACACCCATTCGTCGTCGAGTGCGGACATCCGCGCCACCACTGGCGCCAGTTCGGTGGAACTCGACGCCAGCGTGTTTCCCACCAACGTGGCCTCGTCATGGAGCGCCACCACCTCGGGCGCCGTGGCCAATCCGGGCGCCGTGCTGGTGGACATCACCCGTCCGGGCGGATTGTCGGCCAGTCGGGTGCAGATCGCCGTCACCGATACCGGCGCGGGCGTGCGCAGCCTGGGCACCCTGATGGCCTCGGCCAATGATTTTACTCTGGCCGCCACCGGCGACGTGCAACTGGCCGGGACGGTGTCGGCGGGCCGCGATCTGGTGCTGGATGCGGCCGCCATTGCCGTACAGACCAATGCCGATGGCACCGGCGCCAGCCTGTCCTCGGTCCGTCATATGGATTTGTTGGCCGATTCCGTGGACATCCGCGCAGCCACTCTGCGCGCGGGCACGGGCGGATCGGATGGCGACGTTACTTTGGGCCGCAATGGCGTGGCGGCTGCCGGCGATTTCACCCTGGCCGGCGTGCAAGGCGCCGACGCCTACACCATGGCGTCCATCACCGCCCCCGGCGGTCTCGGCATCTACGCGCAGGGCCGCAACATCACGGTGGACGGCGCATCCGTCGCGGTGGACGGCGCCGCCGAGTTAATTGGGGCCGATATGACGTTCCGTAGCCCGGTGGGGGGCGACGGTGTGGTTCAGCAATCCAAGCTGACCGGCGGGCAGACGACACTGACCGCCACCGGGGCGGTGACGCTGGGCGGTTTCGAACTGGCTGGCACCGCCGGTCTTTCCGTGACGGCGGCCAGCGTGACGGCCACCGAGGTCAACGGCACCGAGCTGCAGGCGTCCAATCTGGCGTCGTCCATGGGTAATGTTGTAGCCTCGGCTGGAGCCGTCTCGCTGACCGGCACCGACGTGACCGCTGGCGGTGACGTCAAGATGACCGGCACCGGCATCGCCATAAACGCCGCCGCCCAAGGCTCCGGCTGGCGATCGGGTAGTGTTTCCGCTCAAGAGGGCGGTTTGGTGTTGAAGGCTACGGCAGGCGACATTTCCAACCGTGGCAACACGTTGCAGGGCAAGACCGCCATCGTTGGCGACGCGGAGTCCCTGGGCGGCACCACCCTGACCGCCACCGGCAACATCACCAACCGCAGTCTTGATGAGAACGCGCTGGGCATCGTCTTCGCTTCGACCGGCGATCTGGTGATGACTGCCGGCGGGAGGTTGGAGAATTATGCCGGGCGGCTGGTTTCCAACGCCAATGTGACGCTGACCGCCACCGGCGATTTCGACAATTACGTGAGTAAGACCGGCGGAAGCGGCGGCACGTTGACCTCGTCGGGGTCCATGAAGACCGGCTTCTGGAGCCGCCTGTTCGGCGGCAAAAGCCAAACCAGCTCGTCGGTGGATTACGGCGATTTGGTCATTCCCAGCACGCTGGCCTATGTGGTCGCCAACGGCAATGTGGGGATCACCGCCGCCAATCTGCGCAATGTGGGCGGCGAGATCGACGCCAATAGCGGCAACATCGCCATTACCACCGGGGCACTGACCAACGAGGCGCTGGTCACCGGCCGCGCTGCCGTGCAGGTCAATTGCGGCTTCACCTGCCGGACCGCGCCCAGCGGCAATGTCACGCTTCAGGGCGGCGCCATGTCGGCCAGCCAGGACGTCACCATCAACGCCACCGGCCAAGTGCTGAACCGGGGCGGCAGCATCCTGGCCATGCGCGCGCTGTCGGTGACGGCGCCGTCGGTTCGTGCCGAATCGGTGACCACATGGCGTGCCGTCGCCATGCCGGGCTCCGCCTTCGCTGCGGGCAATACCAGGTTGTTGCGCACCGATCAGGGTGGCACCTTCAAGGCGCTGGGCGGGCTGGTGCGGCTGAATACCGTCGACCCGGTGGTGATCCAGGGCGGCGTGGTGGACGGCTCATTGGGCGAGGACATGCCGGCGGGGTCCATCGTCACCGCCCCGGTGGTGGAATCCGGCGTGGGCGGCGGCGGCCGGCCCATCGGCCTGCTTCATTGATGACCCGTCTTCGCCTAACCGCGCTCGCTTTGTGCCTGGCCCCCGTCCTGGCCCACGCCCAATTGCCCGAGGAACCGGGACGGCGCCTGTTGGACGAACAGCGCCAAAAACTGGAGCAGCGCCGTAACCAGCCCACGCCCGAAATCCCCCTGCCGGAAGCTCCCCAAGCGCCGACCGGAGCGGAAGGCGGCCCATGTTTCACCATCACCGCCATCGAGCTTGAAGGCGCTTCGCTGCTGCCGGCGGACACGGTGGAGACGCTTCTGGCCAATTATCGCGGCAAGTGCCTGGGCCAGGCGGCCATCAACGAGCTGCTGAACGCGTTGACCGCCGCCTATGTGGATGCCGGCTATGTCACCGCGCGGGCTTATCTGCCGCCCCAGCGCATCGATGGCGGCGTGCTCAAGATCATCGTCGTCGAGGGCGAGATCGAGTCCCTTGAGGTGGAGGGCGGCAATTGGCGCGACGCCCTGGGCGTGTGGTTCGCCTTTCCCACTGGCCCGGGGCAGCCGTTGAAGCTCAGCCGGATCGAGCAGGGTCTGGACCAGCTCAACCGCCTGCCGTCCAACAAGGCCAAGGCGCGGTTCGTCCCCGGTGACAAGCCCGGCGGCACCAAGGTGGTCATCGACAACCCGGTGGAGGACCGCTTCCGCCTGACCGCCACCACCAGCAATTACGGCCAGAAGACCACCGGGCGGGTCCAGCGCGGCGTGGGGCTGGAGGCCGACAATCCTCTGGGCATCGGCGACCAATGGATCGTCAACGCCACCAGCACGCGGTCGTCCAACGCCTTCGCCGGAACCGGTTCGATCCCATTCGGCTGGTGGACTCTGTCGGGGGCGCGCTCGGTTTCGGAATACTTGCAGGTTCTGGACGGCACCTCCCAGCTTTACGGCCAGTCCTCCATCTGGAACGTGACGCTGGACCGTATCGTCCACCGCGACGCCACCACGCGCAGCTCGGTCTATGGCCGTTTGGGCTACAACCGCGCCACCCGCACCATCAACGACATCGATCTGTCGCCGCAGAAGCTTGCCACGGCGGCGCTGGGAACCAGCCGGACGTGGCGCACGGCCAAGGGGCGGCAGGTCCAGGGCGATGTGGCCGTGGTGCGGGGCCTGCACGGCTTCGGCGCCAATCTGGACGCCGAGGGTTTGCCCCACGATTCCGCCCATGCCCAGTTTTGGAAGCTGGCCGCGTCAGGCTCGTGGGTCGAGCCGCTGGGCTTTGCCAATTGGCGCACCACCGGTTCCGGCATCTGGGGCAAACAGGCGCTGTACTCGCCCGAGCAAATCCAGATCGGCGACGTCTACACCGTGCGCGGCTATTCCGAGGACCAGATCGTCGGCGATCGCGGCCTGTATTTGCGCAACGAGATGATCTTCGACTGGCCGGAAATCTTGGGCGGCGCTTGGCTGAACCGGCAGTGGGAATTGGCCTTGCAGCCGTTCCTGCTGGCCGATGCCGGCTATGCCTGCCAGATCGCCACCCATGCCTGCGACCATGCCGGGTCCGTGGGTGCCGGCGCCCGCTTCGGCAACCGCCGCATCGCCCTGGAAACGGCTGTCGCCCGTCCGGTCTGGGCCAGCGGCACCCTCCAGCATGACCGCTTCGAGGCCACCGTCAACCTTAC
This sequence comes from Rhodospirillales bacterium, assembly GCA_014380005.1. Classification (GTDB taxonomy): domain Bacteria; phylum Pseudomonadota; class Alphaproteobacteria; order Rhodospirillales; family Magnetospirillaceae; genus Magnetospirillum. The sequence continues at coordinate 3,515 of JACMKT010000012.1, read as the reverse complement.
CCTGCAGGTGCTGAAATGGTGATCCGCCTGATGAAAAAGGCCGTCGCCACCCTGGCTGCTGTCAGCCTGCTGGTGGCGGATGTGGCCTGGGCCGGCGGGCCGGTGGCGGATCCGGCGGCGGCCATTGGTTTTCGCCCCACCGTGCAGGCGGCGCCCAATGGGGTGCCCACGGTCAATATCGTCAATCCGTCGGCGGGCGGCGTCTCGCACAACAAGTACACCAGTTTCGACGTTGACCCTCAGGGCGCGGTGCTCAACAACAGCATGACGTCCGGAACCAGCGTGCTGGCCGGCGCGCTGAACGCCAACCCCAACCTGACCATGCCGGCCCAGGTGATCCTCAACGAGGTTACCGGCACCGGCGCCAGCCAGCTCAACGGCCCCACCGAGGTTTTCGGCCCCGCCGCCAATGTGATCGTCGCCAACCCCAACGGCATTTCCGTGGATGGCGGCAGTTTCATCAATTCCCCGCGCGTCACCCTGACCACCGGCACGCCCATCTATGGCGGGTTGGGCGCCTATGAGGGGCTGGGCTTCTCGGTCCAAGGCGGGCAGCTCAATGTCAGCGGCTCCGGGCTGGACGGCAGCGGAATCGGCCAAGTGGATTTGGTCGGTCGCCGGGTGGTGGTGGATGGCGCGGTGTCGGGTGCGGCGGCGCTGAACGTCACCGGCGGCGGAGCGGATTACGCCTACGCAACCGGTACGGCGACCAATGCGGCGGCACCGGCTCAGGCCGGCGCTTACGCCATCGACGCCAGCGCCTTGGGCGCCATGAACGCCGGACAGGTCAAGCTGATCGGCACCGAGGCCGGAATTGGCGTGCGCGCCCTTGGCGGTGTGGCCGCTTCGGCGGGCGATGTCACCATTACCTCCACCGGCCAAATCGTGGTCAACGGCGCCTCCGCCTCGCGCGATGTGGCGCTGTCGGGCACCGATATCAGCGCCGGCGGCTCCATGACCGCCGCCCGCGCCCTCGGCCTTGCCGCCAGCCAAGCCGCGACCACGTCGGGCACTCACACCGCCCAGGACGTGAGCGTCACTGCCGGCACCACTGCGGCGCTGGGCGCCACCACCACAGCCACCAGTCTGACGGCCAGCGCCGGCGGGGCCTTGTCCCACACGGGGGCCACCACACTGACCGGCGGCAATGCCACCTTGTCCGGCGCCGGGGTAACCACGTCGGGCACCCTTGCCACCGACCGGGATGTCGGCGTGACCTCCACGGCGGGTGCCACTTTAGGCGCGGCCACCAGCGCCCGAGACCTCACCGCTTCGGCCACCGGAGCGCTTGCCACCAGCGGCAGCACCAATCTTACCGGCGCCGCCAGCTTAAGCGGCGGAACGGTCACTACCGCCGGCATCCTGTCGGCGGACGGCGCCGTGGGCGTTACCGCCGGCACCGACGCCACATTGGGCGGCAGCGTCACGGCGCGCGGCAATCTGACGGCAACCGCCGGCAACGCTCTGGCGGTCAACGGCACCGTGGCCGCCGATGGAAACGCCACTGCGAACGCGGCCTCCGTCTCGGTAGCTTCAGCGGGGGCGCTCAGCGCGGGCGGAGCGGTCGCCGTCACCGCCACCGGCGCCATGACCAATGCCGGCGTGCTGGATGCCGGCGCCGGCCTGAGCCTGAACGCGGGCAGCCTGGACAATACCGGGCGGGCCAGCGCCGCCACCGCGCTGAACGTCACCACCACCGGCGCCCTCGCCAACACCGCCGGCCAGATGGCGGGCGACAGCATCGGCATCACCGCCGGCGGAGCCCTGACCAACACCACCGGCAGCATCACCGGCACCAATGGGGTCACCGTCGCCGCCGCCTCGGTGGGCAACCGCCAGGGCTTCCTGCGCAGCACCACTGCCGGGGTCTCGGTTACCACGGCAGGCGCGCTGGACAACACCCAAGGCGCCATCGCAGGCACCGGCATCGGCATCACCGCCGGTTCGGTGGACAATTCCGCCGGCGAGGCCATCGCCACCGGCAACCTTGCCGTCACCACCACCTCCGGCGCTTTGGTCAACAGGGGCGGCACCCTGTTCGCCAACGGCACCAATACCCTGACCAGCGCCGCCGGAATGGATAACACGGCTCAGGGCTCGGTGGGCGCCATCGGCCAGCTTGCGGTCGGTGCGCAAGGCACCATGGACAACACCGGCGGCACCATGGTCGGCAACGACCGGGTCACCGTAACCACGCCGGGCCAGATCATCCAGGGCGGCAATCTGACCGCTGCGGGCGACATCACCGCCACCGCCGGCACCGTCACCAACCGGGGCTACACCGCCTCGGCCACGGCGCTGTCCGTGTCCGCCGGCACCATCGTCAACGAAACCGGCCAGCTTACCGCCAATGACGGGGTGGCGCTGACCGCCACCGGCTTGGTGGACAACCGCGCCCAGATCGCCAGCGGCGTGGATGTGGGCGTGGTCGCCGGCTCGCTCAGCAATTCCTCCGCCGGCCGGATCGAGGCCAACCGGAATCTGACCGCCGCCACCACCGGCGCCATGGCCAATGCCGGCATCCTGGCGGCCAACGGCACGCTGGCGCTGTCGGCGGGCACCACCCTGACCAACACCAGGGGCACAATGCTGTCGGGCGGGGCCATGGATCTGCTGGCCGGCACCGCGTTGACCAACGAGGCCGGCACCATCCAGTCGGGCGGCGACATGGCGGTGCGCGCCGGCACCCGCATGGACAACCGGCGCGGCGCCATCAACGGCAGCACCCAGCAATCGGAATCCACCGGCGCCGCCACCCTGAGCTCGGGCGGCACGCTGTTGCTGCAAGCTCCGATTGTGCGCAACGAGGCCAGCCTGATGGCCTCGGCGGGCAATATGACCGTCACCGCCACCACCTTCGAGAATGTGGTGCACAGCCTGTTGTGGCGCACCACTTACAGTTGGCAGTCATGCAGCCGGACATGGTACGGCCGCAGCAAATGCCACACCAATTACGGCTATTCCGACAGCTACAGCCAGACGCCGTCCCTGGTCTATGCCGGCGGCACCCTGGCGCTGACCGCGCCCACCATTACCAACACCGGCACCATCCAGGCCAACCGGGTCAACGCCGTCGCCAATGTGATGACCAACGGCATCGTCGATTGGACCATCAAGACCATGCCGGCGGCGGTGCCCAGCGCCCGCATCGACCTGACCCAATACGCAGCATTGCCCGAGGCCACGCCGGGCCTGTTCGACCTCAGCCGCGACCCGGCCAGCCGTTATGTGGTCACCACCACAATCAACGTCGCCAATCTGATCGACCCCGATGCCCTGAACGCCCGTCTGGGTCAGGCGGCGGCGCCCAGCCCGCGCTTCTTCGCCGATCCCTTCGCAGAAACCACCATGCTGCAACGGGCCGCCCTGGCCCAGACCGGCCAGCGCTTCTTCGTGCCCCAGGCCACCACCGACGAGCAACAGCGCCAAGCCCTGTACGACAACGCCGTGGCCTTCGCCGCCGGGCGCACCGACGTGAAACTGGGGGTGTCGTTCAGCGATTCCCAGCTCGCCGC
>JACMKT010000095.1 GCA_014380005.1 Rhodospirillales bacterium | reverse complement strand
TACCCCGCCACTTTCTTGCCGATGGCGGTGATCAGGCGGTCCAGCATGAAGCCCACCAGACCCACATAGATCAGGGCCAGGATGATCTCGCTCATGAGCGAGCTGTTCCAGGCGTCCCAGATGAAGAAGCCGATGCCGACGCCGCCGATCAGCATTTCAGCGGCGACGATGGCCAGCCAGGACAGGCCGATGCCGATCTTCAGGCCGGTGAAGATGTAGGGCACCGAGGCCGGCATGACGATCTTGGTGAAGTATTCGATGGGCGACAGCCGCAGCACCTGGGCGACGTTGCGGTAATCCTGGGGGATGTTGCGCACCCCCACGGCGGTGTTGAGGATGATGGGCCAGACCGAGGTGATGAAGATCACGAAGATGGCGGACGGGTCGGCGGCCTTGAACGCTGCCAACGAAATAGGCAGCCACGCCAGCGGCGGCACGGTGCGCAGGACCTGGAAGATGGGGTCCAGGGCGCGGGACGCCATGCGGCTTTGCCCCAGGATGACGCCCAGCAGGATGCCGACGCTGGCCGAGAGCGAGAAGCCCAACGCCACCCGCTTGAGGCTGGCGAACAGGTGCCAGAACAGGCCCTTATCGGTGCCGCCATGGTCGAAGAACGGGTTGATGATCAATTCCCAGGTGTCTTTGACCACCTTGGACGGGCCGGGCAGCATGGCTCCGGTTTGGGCGCAGGCGATTTCCCACAGGCCCAGCAGCAGGATCAGGCCCAGCAGCGGCGGCATGACCACGGCCAGGAATTCGCGCAGCTTTTTGCCGATCTCGCTGGGGCGCGGCGGAGCGGGTTGCGAGAGGGGGATTGCTTCGGCTTTGACGGTGCTGATCATGTTCATGGCCTCCCCCATCACGCCATGGTGCGCTTGATGGCGAGGCTCTTCAGATAGGCCGCCGGGTTGGCGGGATCGAAGCTCTTGCCGTCGAAGAAGGTCTCGATGCCGCGCGAGGTGGAGGTGGGGATTTGCGCAGCCGGCACGCCCAGCGCCTTGGCGGCGTCGCGCCACAAATCCTCGCGGTTGACCTGCTTGATCAGGGATTTCGTGTCCAGATCGGCGGGCTGATAGCCCCAGCGCTGGTTCTCGGTCAGGAACCACAGATCGTGGCTTTGGAAGGGGTATGAGGCGAAGTCCTTCCAGAACTTCATGATGTGCTTGCTTTGCTCGACCTTGCGGCCGTCGCCGTAATCGATGGTGCCCAGGGCGCGCTCAAGGATGTCCTCGTACGGCACTTTGAACCATTCGCGGCCTGAGACGATCTTGCACATCTCCTCGGGGTTGGCGTCGCACCATTGGGCGGCTTCCTGCACCGCCATGGTCACGGCCAGCGCCGCCTTGGGGTTCTTCTCGATCCAGTCCGCGCGCATGGCGAGGGACTTCTCGGGGTGATCCATCCACAGCTCGCTGGTGGTCAGGGCGGTAAAGCCGATCTTCTGGTGCACCAATTGGGCATTCCACGGCTCGCCCACGCAGAAGGCCTCCATGGTGTCCACCTTCATGTTGGCGACCATCTGGGGCGGCGGCACGGTGATGGTGCTGACGTCCTTGTCCGGGTCGATACCGTTGGCGGCCAGCCAATAGCGCAGCCACATGTCGTGGGTGCCGCCGGGGAAGGTCATGGCGACTTTGACTTCCTTGCCGGTCGCCTTGGCCTTGGCGAAAGCCTCGCCCAGACCCTTGGCGGTGGTGGTGATTCCCAAGCCTTTATAGGCGTTGGACACCGAGATGGATTGGCCGTTGGTGTTCAGCCGGGCCAGGATGCTGACCGGCACCTTGGTGTTGTTCTTGGTGATGCGGCCTGACGTCATCAGGTAAGGCATGGGCGTCAGGATATGGGCGCCGTCGATGCCGCCGCCGGCCGAGCCCAGTTCCAGATTGTCGCGCGTGGTGCCCCAGCTGGCCTGCTTGAGCACTTGGATTTCGGGCAGGCCGTATTTGGCGAAGAAGCCCTTTTCCTTGGCGATGATCAGCGGCGCGGAATCGGTCAGCGCGATGAAGCCGAAATTGGCGCCCTTGATTTCGGGGGTATCGGCGGTGCCGGCATGGGCGCCGGCGGGCAGGGCGGCGCGGGCGGCAGACAGGATGGCTGCGGTGGCGGACGCCTTCAGCAGAGTACGGCGGGTGATGGTGTTCGTCATCGTCAATTGCCTCGTCAGTGCCAGAACGAAAAAAAACGGCGTCCCACGGGGTTGCGCACCTCTGAATCAGAGGGGCAGTCCGTGGAACGCCGTTGTTCCTGATTTCCGCCCGGACGCCATCGCCCGAGGGAATTATGAATTTCGCTGACCGCGCCGCCTCGCCATTGAGGTAGCGCATTGTCGCTTTTCACTACGCAAGCTGTGTGCCAGGGCGCGATTCTAGGGAATCCGCCATGGGGCGCGGGCTGCCGCGCGGCGGGCTGATTAAAAAAACAGCAGACTCCGCGAGCCTGTGCAAAAACAAGGCAACCCGCCTGCATCGCCCCTTAAGGTTGCGTAAGTTGCAGTGGCGCCGTTCATGGGGTGTGGGAGGGGAAGGTGCGTTACCTGCTGGTCTTGCTGCTGGGTTTGTCCGCCTGCCGCTGGCGCGGCCTACACAGATAAGAATAGGAATTTTCTTTTTCATCTGCGTAAGCGCCGTCAGGCGCATCTGTGTTTATCTGCGTTCATCTGTGTTCCATTGACTCAGGCGCCTGCCGCGCACCCGCCATGGACCCCGGATCAGCGCTGCGCTTGTCCGGGGTGACGGCCGTGGGCTTGGCAAGCATTCCCCGGAATTCCGCGATGAACCTCTTTAATGCGGTGCCGTGACCGGCATTTCCTGCCCAAGCGCCCGGCCAATGGCGTTTAGCAGCCCCTCAGCCGAAAAGGGCTTGATCAGAATGGGCGTGCCTGCAAAGCGGTCGGGCAAGTCAGCGCCCTCGCAGCCGGTGAGGAAGATGAACGGCACCTGCCGTAAGGACAGAGCATCGGCGACCGGATAGACCCGATGGCCAGCGACATTCACGTCCAGCAGCGCCAGATCGGCAGGTTGCTCTGCGACAACCTCCAGCGCCTCATCCACACTGGGGATCGGGCCGATGACCGTATATCCAGCATCTTGAAGCACCAACTCGATGGACATGGCCACGAGGTACTCGTCCTCGACCACGATCAGTGTCGTCTCATTCGGAGCTCTCATGCTGCGCCCTCATTATTGGCCCGGCGGGCGACAATCCATCCAACGGCATGGAAATTTCGACTTCCAGCCCTGCCGGGAGAAAGTCCATTATCGCCTGACCGCGCAGTTCGTACTTGATCCCGCGCACGATCATTTCCGAACCAAAACCCTTTCTGGTCGGCGGCTGGACCGGCGGACCGCCGCTTTCGCGCCAACGGATAACCAAGACCGTACCATTGGGGCGCACTTCCTGCGCCCACGAGATATGGATATGCCCGTTATCGTTTGAGAAGGCGCCGTATTTGGTGGCGTTGGTGGCGAGTTCGTGAAAAGCGAGGCTGAGGGTGGTGGCCGCTTTCGCATCAAGGCGAATGAGCGGCCCGTCCAGCGTCACCCGCCCGCCATCCTCGGCCTGTAATTCCAGCCCCGTCAAGATCAATGCCCGCAATGGAACTTCCGACCAATTTTCGTTGGACAGCAAATCGTGGGCCTTGGAGAGCGCTTGCAGCCGCCCCAGGAACACCGAGGTAAAATCGGCAGCCGTGGCCGTGTTCCGCAGGGTTTGGGTTGCCAACGATGCGGCCACGGTGAGGATGTTCTTCACCCGATGGTTCAATTCGGCGATCAGCAGCCGATGATAGCGTTCCTGTGCTTGTGCCTCGACGGCGGCGGTGACATTGACCAGGGTCACCAGCACCCCGTCCACCTCGCCCCCCAGGGTCAGGTAGGGGATGACGCGCAGCAGGTAATGGGCGCCGCCATCCCGGCGAATGACGGCCCGTTCCACCGTCTCGCGGTTTTTTATGGCGGCGGCTATGTCGGCGCTGAGCGAATCGCAATCGAGATAGCTGACGATATCGGTGAGCAAGCGGCCGCAATCGTTGGGCACCAGCCGGAACATCTCGGTGACGGCACGGGTGAAACTGCGAATGACGAGATTTTGATCCAGAAAGATAACGGCGATCTTGGTGTTCTCGGAAAAATTGCGCAAATCGCCGTTGGCTTGCTTCAATTCCTCGATCTTTGCCGCCAAATCAGAATTGACCGTGCGCAGCTCGTCGTTGATGACGTGCAATTCCTCTTTCGATGCCTCAAGCTCTTCGTTGGAGGCTTGGAGGTCGTCGTTCATGGACATCAGCTCTTCATTGGAAGAGCGCAATTCCTCAATGGCAATTTCGTATTCGTCGATGGCGGTTTGAAGGCTTTCCCGCGTCTCTTGAATTTCCCGCTCCAAGATCTGGATCGCCATATCGGCTTCCACGGAACCATCATCCTTGGGTCCGGCCTCGCCCATGGAGATGGAGCCGATATCCACGAAGGTGACCAGCCACAGGGGGCCTTCGCCGTCCTGGTTCAGGGGCTCGACCGCAACCTGGACTTTCTGCACCACCCCCACATCCAGCTCGACGGCGATATTGTCATGGATGGCCATGTGGCCGCTCTTTTTGGCCTCGTGCAGGGCGCTGCGAAGGCTGACCCGCAATCCCTTACGGGCCATGGCCAACAAATTGTGGTTGGGGCTGCCGGGGATCGGTTCCAGATACTTGCCGGTCCGGGGCGAGAAATGGACGATATCGCCACGAGCGTTCACCACCACGTTGGCCGGGCCGTAACGCTTCAAGATTTGCGCATCCGCCAATTGCGCGATGGTGCGCTCGGCGACCGCCGCCCTGCGCACCGGCAAGTCGGGCCGCGATAAGGCCTTGGCTTTCGACGGAGGCAAGAATGGGACCGAGCGCCGCGCACTGGCCACCTGCTCGAAAATCCGGTTTGCATTGTCCACCGAAACGAACAGATCCGTATGCCGCCCGACGCTCTCGGACGGGCCAAGGAAGAGAATGCCGCCCGGGCGCAACGCGAAGTGAAAGGTCGGGATGACTTGGTCTTGCAGGTTGCGATCGAAGTAGATCAATAGGTTCCGGCACGAAATCAGATCGATGAAACACAGCGGCGGGTCGCGGATAAGGCTGTGAAGGGAAAAGGTGCAGATGGTGCGCAATTCCCTGCTGGCGACGAACCTATCGCTATCGCGGGTGAAGAAGCGCTCGACCCGGTCTTCCCGCACGCCTTCCATGGCCGAGGCTGAATACATTCCCGAACGGGCAACCCGCAAGGCCGCCTCGTCCACATCGGTGGCAAAGACCTGCAATTGCGGTGGCGCGGACATGGTCTGGGCATGTTCGAGCAACAGCATGGCGATGGAATAGGCTTCCTCGCCGCTGGAACACCCAGGAACCCAAACACGGACAATGTCCTGCGGTCCCTTGCCTGCGAACAATCGCGGGATGATCGTGGTGGCGAGTGCTTGGAAGGCGTCCGCGTCGCGGAAGAAGGCGGTCACCCCGATCAGCAGATCACGAAACAGCAGGATGACTTCGTTCGGGTTCCGGCGGGCTTGATCCACATAGGCATCCCAATCCGTAATCCCCAGCACCCGCATGCGCCGTCCCACCCGGCGCAGGAAGGTGGAGACCTTGTAATGGCTGAAATCGTGCTTCGCCGTTTGCCGCAACAAACCGCACAATTCGCCCTTGATGTCTTTGAGCCGATGGTGCGACATCCCAACGGCATGGTTTTTTCCACCGGACGACCGGCCCTTGCCATAGGTGGCCAGATGGGCGGGAATCTCTTCGACCCGCATCACGTAATCCACCAAGCCGGTGGCGATGGCGCTGGCGGGCATCTCCGGGTGGCTGCTGCCGCCGCCATCACCTTGCGCCATGGTCAGGCCGCCCCTGGCACTGATCGCCTCGATGCCACGGGTGCCGTCACGGCCAGTCCCCGACAGGATGACGCCGATGGCGCGTTCACCGTATTCGTCGGCAAGCGAGCAGAACAGGGTGTCGATCGGATGGTGGGTTTCATTCAGGTCGCTCAGGTTGATGGCGCCCCCGGCGAAAACAGCCAGCCTGCCGGGCGGCACCACGTAGACGTGGTCGGGCTGAATGGCTTCGCCGTGGACCGCCGCCGTTACCGGCAGGCCCGTGGTCTGGGCAAGGATGCCGACCAGATGGCTGGTGGCCTGGGGTGGAAAATGCAGGTAGACGACGAAGGTCAGCCCGCAATCCGGTTGCGTCGCGGTGAAAAAACTTTGCAAGGCCTCAACGCCACCGGCGGAGGCCCCAATTCCTACGATTGCGAGGTGGGAGCGTGTCATCCTAGCCCTGTCGGTGCGTGGTGGACCGCCGTTACTCGCTGGCAGTAATAGCCCCTTATCTATTACGGGGGTAATAGCCACATCGCAATATGCCTATTAGCCTGCGATGTCCCTGTATATGGTCCTACCACGTGCCGCCGATCAACCCGGCAGGTCACTTTGGAAATTCATCGCGCGCAAGGGGCTGGGCGCCGGCACGAGTCAGGGTTGGCATGCCGCCCTACTCCCTGCACTTCAACCGATACCCCACTCCAGGATCGGTGGTGATGAGTGCGGGCTGGCTGGGATCATCCTCCAGCTTCTGGCGCAATTGGTTGACATAGGCCCGCAGATAGGCGGTGTCGTCCGTATGTGCCGGCCCCCACACCTCCTTGAGGATATGCCGGTGGGTCAGCACATGGTCGGGGTGACGGGCGAAGAAGGCGAGCAACTCCCATTCCTTCTTGGACAGGCGGATTTCGGCCCCTGCGCGCGCAGAACGGCGCGGATTCGGGCCATCAGTTCGGCGATGCCGAAGGGCTTCACCACGTAATCATTGGCGCCCCGGTCCAGTGCCTCGACCTTGTCGAATTCGTCGGCGCGCACCGACAGAATGATGATCGGCATGCGGGAGAACGCACGCACGGCGCTGACCATCTCTTGGCCGTCCATGTCGGGCAGGCCCAGGTCAAGGATCAGATGATGGAGACCAAGGGCGTGCGCAGATAGTGCGACAGCGACGACAGCACGACCGAGCGCAAGCGCTCGATGGCGACCGCCGCCTGATCGGCCAGGGTTTCCAGCAGGCGGGTGGTCTCGGGCGGCGGCAGATCGGCGTCGGTCATCATTTGGACCCCCACCATGTCCACCGGCCAGCTTCTTGCTGGACGGCGCCAGATTGGAGCCGCCGGAACTGGCGGCATCATAGCCCTGCCCAGCCGCCGAGGGCCGCCCCCAGAAATAGCCGGGATGGGTGAAGGATTGGCCGATCAACTCCGACCCGATGACCTTGCCGTCCCGTTCGATCAGGC
>JACMKT010000094.1 GCA_014380005.1 Rhodospirillales bacterium | reverse complement strand
ATCTGCCCCGCATCATCGACCCCGTGGACCTGAAAGACGCTCTTGGCAAGGTCCAAACCGATCGTGCTAATCTTCATGGCGGGCGGCCCCTCTGATGTGGTGTGTCTCGACAACCGCCACCTTATGGCACTTCGATGCCGGGAAGCAGGGGCCGTCCACACCATCATTCGTGGGCGGCAAAGCCGCCATCCGTGTTCATCCGTGTCTATTGGCACATTATTTGAAGTTTTACTGCGGTGCGGGACCGCTGGCGCGGCAGATCAGCAGGCCCTTGTGCCAGACCAGCGTGTCGCCGGCCCAGCCGCGCAACGGATTGTCGCCGCCGTCCTTGGGCCGCATGGGCTTGCCGAAATGGTAGCCCTGGCCGAAGCGCACCTTCAGCAATTTCAGCAGATTGGTGGTCTGGGCGTTTTCCACGAACTCGGCGATGGTGCCCACCTTCATCTCGGTGCACAGCGAGGCGATGGCGCGCAGGAACGGCGTGCTGTCGCCGGTGGACGAGATTTCACGGATATAGCTGCCGTCGATCTTCACATGGTCCACCTGCAACGCGCGCAGGTAATGGAAGGCCGCCGCACCGGCGCCAAAATCGTCCAAACACACCGGGAAGCCCTGACGCCGCAGCAATTGCAGCACGCCGTTGACGGCGGGAAGGTCCTCGACCTCGGCGGATTCGGTCAGCTCGAACAGCAGCCGGCCGCGCAAATCCAGGGCGTTCTGGGTGATGTCCAGCAATTGCCGGGCGGTGGCCGGGTGCGAGATGGAGCGGCCCGACAGATTGACGGCGAAGCGCAACGCGTCGTGCTTGCCCTGGGGCGAGCGGATGAAGTCGATGGCGCGTTTAAGGATGGCAAGGTCCAGCCCGCCGACGATGCCCACATTCTCGGCGAAGGTGACGGTCTCGAACGGCGAATCCTGGCCGGGGAAGCGCACCAGACATTCGAAATGGTGAACCACGTCGGTCCACAGATCGACCACCGGCTGGAACACCAGCTCGAAGCCGCCGGAATCGATGACGGCCTTGATCCCGCGCATTTGCGCCACGGTCTCGGACAGGCGCGGCCTCAAATCGTTGGCAAGACCGTCCAGGGTCATGCTGCCGCTTTGGGAAAAGGCGTTCAGGCTGTAGATCAGCGCGTTGGCGGCCTCTTCCGACGAGATGCCTTCGCCGTCCAGAGCCAGCGAGGAAGTCAGCACCGCCGTGCCGCTGGCGGGCAGGAAGTGTTTGACCAGTTCGCCCACCGCCTGCTCGATGGACTCGGCACTGACACTGGGGCCATGGATCAGGCCGTAACGGTTGTCACCCAACTCGCCGGCGGCATCGCCACCCACCGAGCATGCGCGCAATTTACCGCCCAATTCAGCCATGAATTCGTCGGCGGCCAAAGGACCGACTTGGGCCCGCATCTGCTCGACCTGGGGGACTTCCAACATGGTCAGGCGGTAGGCATCCTCCGCACCGGCGGTGCTGGCCTCGTTCAGCATGGTCCGCGCCAAGCCGATGAAGTCGTCCTTATCCAACAGGCCGGTGATGGGGTCATGGGCCTCGGCAGGCAGGTCCAGGGCGCTGGCATGGGTCAACGCCACCAGACGGGCGTGCGGGCGATGGGGGTGGCGATAGCCCGACAGCGCCACCGGCTTGCCCGGCCTGCCATTCGCGGCGTGAGTGTGCAGCAACAGATGGCGGATGCGCTGACCGGCATCCATGCGAACCAGCGCACGGGCGATACGCTCCGCATCCTCGGGGATGAAGATGTCCGCCAGCGGGGTACGGGTCAGCAGACGCGCCGGGCGGTTGGCCAAAGCCATGGCCGCGCCCACGGCAAAACCAATGGTCCCGTCCGCCTCCACTTCGACCAGCAGATCGGCGGCGGCGAACGCGAAGGCGACGTATAAGTCGCGGGACCGGTTGATGTCGCCGGCGGCGCTCATTCGCTGTCGATGCCCCCTGTGATCGTTCCAAGTTTATCGCATGAGTAGGAGCGCGTTACTAGATGCCCACCGCTTGCAATCGCGTTTCCGAGTCGTTATAAGCATCGCTTCCGCGAGCGACCAAGGCCAGTGGCATGCCTCGGCGCTCAAGAATCGCTCGTACTCGTATCCATAAGGAAGCGAAAATGCCCAAGATGAAGACCAAGAGCGCCGCCAAAAAGCGGTTCAAGCTCACCGCCTCCGGCAAGGTCAAGGGTAACGTTGCCAACAAGCGTCACTGCCTGTCGGCCAAGCCCCAGGACATGAAGCGTCAGGCCCGCGGCACGTTCATCCTGTTCAAGACTGACGGTGAAAACGTCAAGAAGTTCTACCTGCCGGGAGCTAAGTAATGGCGCGCGTCAAGCGGGGCGTAACCACTCACGCCCGTCACAAGAAGATCATCAAGCTGGCCAAGGGCTATCGCGGCCGTGCCAATTCGTGCTTCCGCATCGCGATCGAGAAGGTCGAAAAGGCGCTTCGTTACGCCTATCGCGACCGTCGCGCCAAGAAGCGCAATTTCCGCGCCCTGTGGATCCAGCGCATCAACGCCGGCACCCGCCAGTACGGTGTGCCCTACTCCCGCTTCATGGACGGCCTGAAGAAGGCCGGTATCGCCCTGGACCGTAAGGTTCTGGCCGACATCGCGGCGCGCGAGCCCGAGTCCTTCAAGTCGCTGGTTGAAAAGGCCCAGGCGGCCCTCCAGTAGGCTGTCCGCTCCCTTCGGGGAGAGGGAAAATACAGGGAGGGGCCGCCCGATTGGGCGGCCCCTTTTTGCGTCTGTAAGGGAGTTGTCATGGACGAACTCGAAAAGATCCGCGCCGAGGCCATGGAACTGGTGGCCCAGGCTTCCAGCCTGGACGCCCTTGAGGCCGCCCGCGTCGCCACGCTGGGCAAGAAAGGCACCGTCTCCGCCTTGATGGCATCGCTGGGCAAGATGAGCCCGGACGAGCGCAAGACCGCCGGTGCCAGCCTGAACGCCGTCAAGGACGAGGTCGCGAACGCCATCGCCACTGCCAAGGCGGCGCTGGACGCCAAAGCCCTGGACGAGCGGCTGGTGCGCGAGCGCGTGGACGTGACGCTGCCGGTCCGGCCCGAGACCCAAGGCCGCATCCACCCCATCAGCCAAGTCATGGACGAGATGATCGCCATCTTCGCCCAGATGGGGTTCGAAGTGGCGGAAGGCCCGGATATCGAAGACGACTTCCATAACTTCACCGCCCTGAACATCCCTGCCGACCACCCCGCCCGGCAGATGCACGACACCTTCTATTTCGGCGAGAAGGACGACGGCTCGCGCCATTTGCTGCGCACCCATACCAGCCCGGTGCAGATTCGCACCATGGTCGCCAACAAGCCGCCCATCCGCATCATCGCCCCTGGCCGCACCTATCGCTGCGACTCGGACATGACCCACACGCCCATGTTCCACCAGATCGAAGGTCTGGTCATCGACAAGGCGACCCATATGGGCCACCTCAAGGGCACCTTGATGGAATTCGTCACCACCTTCTTCGAGGTGGACGAGGTCCCGGTGCGCTTCCGCCCCAGCTTCTTCCCGTTCACCGAACCGTCCGCGGAAGTGGATATCGGCTGTTCGCGCGATGGCGGCGAGTTGAAGATCGGCAAGGGCTCGGGCTGGCTGGAAATCGGCGGCTCGGGCATGGTCCATCCCAACGTGCTGATCGCCTGCGGCCTGGACCCCGAGGAATATCAGGGCTTCGCCTTCGGCATGGGCGTGGAACGCATGGCCATGCTGAAATACGGCATCCCCGATCTGCGCACCTTCTTCGATTCCGACCTGCGCTGGCTGAAGCATTACGGCTTCGTGCCCCTTGACGTGCCGACCCTGTCTGGAGGGCTGACCCGATGAAGTTCACTCTGTCGTGGCTCAAGCAGCATCTGGACACCGATGCCTCGCTGGCCGAGATCGATTCCCGCCTGACCATGCTGGGTCTTGAGGTCGAAGGCATCGAGGACCCGGCCAAGGACCTTGGCGGCTTCATCGTCGGCGAAGTGCTGGAAGCGGAAAAGCACCCCAACGCCGACCGCCTGCGCGTGTGCAAGGTCAATACCGGCACCAGCGTGATCCAGGTCGTCTGCGGCGCCCCCAACGCGCGCGCCGGCATCAAGGTCATCCTGGCCCAGCCCGGCACCTTCATCCCCGTCACCGGCGAGGCCCTGAAGAAGGGCAAGGTCCGCGACGTGGAAAGCCAGGGCATGATGTGCTCGTGGCGCGAACTGAATCTGGGCGCGGACAGCGACGGCATTGCCGAGCTGGATCTGGGTCTGGCCGTCGGCACCAAGCTGATCGACACCATGACCTTCGACCCCATGATCGAGATTTCCATCACCCCGAACCGCGCCGATTGCCTGGGTGTGCGCGGCGTGGCCCGCGATCTGGCGGCGTCCGGTCTGGGGACGCTGAAGCCGCTGGAAATCGCTGCGGTTCCCGGCAGCTTCAAAAGCCCCATGGGTGTGAAGCTGGACTTCGCCCCCGATGCCGCCTCGGCCTGCCCGCTGTTTGCCGGGCGCATGATCCGTGGCGTGAAGAACGGCGACAGCCCGGCTTGGCTCAAGGACCGGCTGATTGCCATCGGCCTGCGCCCCATCTCGGCGCTGGTGGACATTACAAACTACGTCACCTTCGATCTGGCGCGGCCGCTGCACGTGTTCGACGCCGACAAGGTCAAGGGCAACATCACCGCCCGTCTGGCCCGTGAGGGCGAAACCCTTCAGGCGTTGAACGGCAAGGAATACGCGCTGTCGGAGTCCATGACGGTGATTGCCGACGATTCCGGCCCCGAGGCCCTGGCCGGCATCATGGGCGGCGAGCATTCGGGTTGCACCGAGGCCACCGTCAACGTCTTCCTGGAAGCCGCCTATTTCGACCCCACCCGCACGGCGGCGACCGGGCGCAAGCTGGACATCCTGTCCGATGCCCGCTTCCGCTTCGAACGCGGCGTGGACCCGGCTTTCGTGGTGCCGTCGGCTGAGCTGGCGACCCGCCTGATCCTGGACATCTGCGGCGGCGAGGCGTCCGAGCTGATCGTCGCCGGGGCCGAGCCCGACTGGCGCAGCTCCATCGTCCTGCGCCCCGAGCGCGCGGCTGAATTGGGTGGTGTGGAGGTCTCCACCGCCAAGCAGGAAGACATCCTGCGCGGCCTGGGCTGCGTTGTGTCCGAGCATGCCGACGGCTTGCTGGTGGTGCCGCCGTCCTGGCGCGGCGACATCTCCGCCGAGCACGATCTGGTGGAAGAAGTCATCCGCATCAACGGTTACGACCACATCCCCACCGTGCCGCTGCCCCGTCCCTCCATGCCCAAGCCGGTGCTGACCCCGGGCCAGCGCCGCGCCTCATGGGTGCGCCGTCAGTTGGCGGGCCGTGGCCTGATCGAAACGGTGACGTGGTCGTTCCTGGCTTCGGCCCAAGCCAAGCTGTTTGGCGGCGGTCAGCCGGAGATGCATCTGGCCAACCCCATCTCGTCCGATCTGGACGCCATGCGCCCCAGCGTGCTGCCCAATCTGGTGGCCGCTGCCGGTCGTAACGCCGATCGCGGCTTCAAGGACCTTGGCCTGTTTGAAATCGGCCCGCAATTCGACGGCCCCGAGCCCGGCCAGCAGCGCAACGTCGCCGCCGGTCTGCGCGCGGGCCGCGCCATGGTGCGCCATTGGTCGGAAAAGGCCCGCGCCGTCGATCTGTTCGACGCCAAGGCCGATGCCCTGGCCGTGCTGGTTGCCGCCGGTGCCAACCCGGATTCGTTCCAGGTGGTGGCCGAGGCCCCCGCTTGGTATCACCCGGGCCGTTCCGGTTCGCTGAAACTGGGCAACAAGCCCATGGCGTATTTTGGTGAACTGCATCCCGGTGTGTTGGCCCAGATGGGCGTCAAAGGCCCGGTGGTGGCGTTCGAGGTCTTCATTGACGCCCTGCCACCGCAAAAGGCCAAAGCGACCAAGGCCAAGCCGCTGGTCAAGCTGTCGCCATTCCAGCCCCTGGAACGCGACTTCGCCTTCGTGCTGGACACCAAGATCGCCGCCGATGCGGTGGTCCGCGCCGCCAAGAACGCCGACAAGGCCCTGGTCACCGACGTGTCGGTGTTCGATCTGTACGAAGGTCCCAATGTGGGCGAGGGCAAGAAGTCCATGGCCATCTCGGTGACCCTGCAACCCACGGAAAAGACCCTCACCGACGAAGAAATCGAAGCCGTGGGCAAGAAGATCGTCGATGCGGTGGTCAAGGCCACCGGCGGCATTCTGCGGTCATAAGAGTTAATCCTGCACCAATGTATCAGTTCCGCATTCCGCCCCACGGAGGTGCGACATGCTCAGTGATAACAGCATTGAATATTACGAAGCGGCGTGGGCGCTACGCACCCAAACCATGATCTCGATCATGGATTCCGAGACCTCCCTGGCACGGGCCTTGGCCCGCATGCAGGAATTCGAATCCCGTCACGAGATCGTGCTGCTGGACGAGCGCCTTCATTATCGGGCAAAGCCGACCATGGACCCCATTACCCGCTTGGAGACCGCCATCCGGGCGGTGTCCTGCGGGGCGACCGCTCCGGGTTTCGCCTTCACCAAGGTGAATTTTGGCGAGATGATCGCAAGCTTCGCCCATGGCTGCGATTGCGTGGCGGAATTGGGCAGCGGATACGGGCTTCGCCTGTTCCAGACATGGCTGGCCGGCGGGCCGGCAGAGGCGCGCTATGTGGGCATGGAACCCACCGCCAGCGGGCGCGGCCTTGCGGCCAAACTGGCGGCGCTGGAGCCGGGCATGCGTTTCGAGTCCCTGGCCGGCGATCATCAGGATTTCGATCCCGCCGCCCTGGGCCGCGAACGAACTCTATTCGTTACCTGTTTCGCCCTGCAATTTGCTCCCGTGATCCCGTTGGATTTTTTCCGCCGCATCGCCGCCATTCCGGGCGAGGTGCTGTGCCTGTTCATCGAACCCGTGGGCTTTCAGATATCTCCCACCGGCGACCGGGCGGCGCTGCAAATGGAAGGCGCGCGGGCCAGGAATATGAACTTCGACTTCCTGCGCACCTTCAACGCTGCTGCGTCCGAGGGATTGATCGAGCCGTTGTTCATCGGGCGCGATCTGTTCGGCAAACAGGATGATCCCTTCACCCAGGGTTCCGTCATCCTGGCGGCCAAATCCTAAAGTGCATGCAACATAGACGAGAATAAAAGAGAAAATAAGCAAGTTTTGAGATATTATGTGGCCCGTATCCGAGATGGGGGGCCCACATGCGTTTGGCCATATTGTTGTCCGTCATAGTGTCCATGGTGGCGTTCCGCCCGGCCTTGGCCGAGGCGCCGTCCAACCACATGGGAACCAAGGGTTACATCCTGACCGTGGCCGACGGCCAAATCCTGTCGCGCGACATCGTGGTGCGGGTTACTCCCGATCTGCCCACCGGCGCCGAGCCCGAGTTGTTTCTGGACAATTCATGGAAGGCGGACGGCCAGCCATTGGCGCTTCCCCTGATTGGATTGGGGCATGATCAGGTGTGGACCGAGACCAACGCCCAAGGCACCCCCGTCACCCGCAGCGGCACCATCGCCTGGTTCCGCGTGCCGCCGCCCGCCCGTCCCACCTTCCTGACGCCGCAAGGCTATGCCATGCCTCGAATCCAGTGGAAAGAGGACGGCACCACTCAGGTGGTCATGCTGGAGGGCCGCAAGGCGGTCGGCTTCGGCAATCTGACGGGCGGATGGTTCTGGACCGGCATCCTGACCTTGGGCACCGCCTTTGCGCTGGGCATGCTGGCCCGCGCCTCGGGGCGGTCGCCCGCTGCTTATTTGCACGACACCGACGGCTATTGGTCGTTGGCCAGCTTCCAGATTCTGCTCTGGACCCTGGCCAGCGGCGCGGTGGTCAGCCTGCTGGCGCTGATGCGGCTGAATTTACCCTCCATTCCCGATTCCCTGGTAATCCTGATGGGGCTGTCCCTGGCCACCGCCGGCAGCGCCGCCTTGCTGACCAAGGTGCCGATCCTAGCCGGCGAGGCGCCGCCGCCCGAACCGGAAAAGCCCGAGGAAAAGCCCGAACCCGCCCCGGTCACCCTGGCTCCGCCGTGCAGCACTTGGGATGCGGTGGCCGGCATGGTCTATGAAGGTCCCCGGCAATTGTCGTTGGCGCGCGGCCAGATGCTGTTCTGGACGGTGATCATGGTGGCGGTCTTCCTGGTGAAAAGCGTCTCGGACGGCATCGTCTGGGAGGTGCCGTGGCAGATGGTGGCGCTGATGGGCCTGAGCCAAGCCGGCTATCTGGCCTCCAAGAAGGTCAGCGGCTAAGCCCCCATCTGGCCCCCGCCGATGCCGTGCGGGTGGTCCAGGTGGCCCAGGCGCACTAACGCCGTCCCAGGGTGTTAATCCGCGCAAGACAACGCGCGGGAGGATGCCATGCTGACGGGCGACAAAGTGATGCTGGGGCCGCTGGTTCAGACCGACGCCCAGCCCCTGTTCGGGTGGATGAACGACCGGGTCATTGCCGAGAGCAACGGCGTCTGGCGCCCAACCGACGCCATGGATTTCACCACATGGTTCCAGAACGTGGGCAAGGACCAGGGCAAGGTCACCTTCGCCATCCGCAAGCCGGGCGAGGGGCGTCTGGTGGGTTACCTCTCCATCCTCAGCATCCACCACATCTTCCGCTCGGCGGAAATGGGCGTCACCATCGGCGCGTCGGGGGAGCGGGGCCAGGGCCTGGGCCGCGACGCCATGAGGCTGGGCATGCGCTATTGCTGGGAATCCCTGGGGCTGGAGCGCATCACCCTGCGCATCTACGGCGACAATCCCGCCGCCATCCGCTGCTATCAGGGCGCAGGCTTCGTGCTGGAAGGCGTGCTGCGCCGTGCCGCCTATCTCAATGGCCGGCGGGTGGACGTGACCCTGATGGGGGCTTTGCGCCAGGACTGACCCGCAGCCGCCACGCATTGGCAAAGGCCCGCAGCTTGGCCTTCAGCGGCAGGCGTTCGTCCGACAGCACCTCCAGCATGTCCGACAGGCGTTTGGACACCATCAGGGTGTACAGCGTCAGCCCCAGGGTCGCCCCCAGGGCCACCAGGAACCACACCACCCGCAAAGCCAGGGGATCATCGGCGGCGGCCAGCAAATTCATGCCCAGGGCGCCGGTGGTGATGGTGGCGATCAGGCCGAAGGTGGTGACCACGGTCAGCCGCACCACCGTGTTGGCTTGGCGGCGTAATCCGTCGCTGTCCAGATATTGGGCCATGTCCTGAACCTCGCGGCGCAGGCTGTCATAGAGCTGCACGGTGCCTAAGTGCCCCTGCCACATGGCGAACAGCGCCTTGGCCTGGGCCTGGACCGAAACCTCGTGGAACCAGCAGCGATGGGTGAAGCGCAGGAAGATCTCGAAGGTCTGGCGGATGACCCGCTTGAACCGTTTGACGCTTTCCGCGTCGCGGATGTCCAGCCGGCTGACCGCGCTGCCCAGGCGGTCGCCGAACATCAGCAGGGCCGCTTTGTGGAAATGGGCGATCAGGCCCAGCTGGAAATATTGGTGGCGGAACTGGCCCAGCAACCCGTTTTCATGGTCGGTGAAGAACGCCTTGCCGGCATCGCCCACCATGACGAAAGCATGGCCCGAGCACAGGAAGCGGGTGTTGGCGGCATCACCCACGCCCCAATAGCGGTCGTAGCAGAACTGCCGTTCGAACTCCGCCAGGAAGTCGGCGGAAAAGGGCAGGGCCTCGGACGGGCCGGAACGGGTCGCCAGGGCCAAGCGGACGAAATCGCCCCGGCTCAGCGCCATGGGGTCGTCCACCGCCACATAGGCCATGATCGGCATGCGGTCATATTCCAACTGCCGGAAGCGCAATGCGCCGGGCCGGCTTGAGGCATGGGGGACCATGGGGGCCAGCAGGAATTCCCAATCGGCGGAGATGCCGGCGGCGTGCTCGCAGCATACGGATTTCAGATATTTGGCCTGATCGGTGTAGTCCGATGCCGCCAGCACCCGTCCGTCGCCGTCCAGCCATTCCACCTTGGCGAGGCAATTGCCGCCCTGGCCGTCCTCGTCCCAACTGGCCGGGTAGGACCGGCCGAAGCGGAACAGCAATTCCTGGGCGACCGCCAGTTCAAGGCCGTCGGCATGGACCTCCACGTTCAGGATGACCACGTCGATGTCGTAGAAGAAATAGAGGTCCACATGGGCGATGGACAGTTCCACCGGATCGAACTGATCCTTGAAGCACGCCCGCACCCGGCGCACGTCGTTGCGGCGGAACACCCGGATGGGCGAGCCGCCATAACCACCCCCACCGTCACCGCCCTCACCGTACAAGAAGCGCTGGACCGAGGGCAGGAAGGTGACGAATTCGCTGTAATGGCGCGGCTGGAACAGGGCCGGGTCGCCGGTGAATTCGTCTTCCACGGCGAACCACGGCGTGTCGGCTTGGCCCAATTGTTCCCAATGGCGCTGGATTTGCTCGCGCCCGGCCACCGGCATCAATTGCAGGGGCCACAGCAGGATTTGGCGGAAGTGACGCACCACGGTCATGTTCACCTCCTCAACGCCGGTTCTCTAATATGATAGCCCGGCGGCGAGGAGGAAAGACGGTTTACCGTGCCTCGGCGTTATGGGCCGACAGCAAATGGGGTGGGGTAAGCCCCAGCTCCTGCCGTTTGCTCCACCGCCCCACCATCAGACTGGCAACCACGCCCAGGCCGATGGCGAGGCCGATCCAGATGCCGCGACCGCCCATTCCGCCCCAGAAGGCGAGGGCGGTGCCCAAGGGGATGGCGATCAGCCAATAGCCGAAGCCGGCGAACAGCATGGGCATTGTGGTGTCCTTGAGGCCCCGCAGCGCGCCCGCGCCCACCACCTGGGCGCCGTCCACCATTTGGAACATGCCGGCGATGGCAAGGAAGCTGATGGCCAGGGTGATGGCGCCGCTGTTCTCGGGCCGGGCGGGGTCGAGGAACAGGTGGACGATGGCTTGGGGCGCCAGCAGCAGCAGGGCCGCCATGGCCGCCATGAAGCCCACGCCCAGGGCCAGCGCCACCCAGCCGGCGCGGCGCACGCCCTCGGCATCCCTCGCCCCGGCGGCCAGACCCACCCGCACGGTGGCGGCCTGGGCCATGCCCAGCGGCACCATGAAGGTGATGGAGGCCACTTGCAGGGCGATGGCATGGGCGGCCAGGGAATCGGCGGAGATCAGGCCCATGAGGAAGGCGGCGGCGTTGAAGCCGGTGATCTCGAACCCCATGGCAAGGGCCATGGGCGTGCCGATGCGCAGCAGCTCCTTGAATTTGGGCCAATCGGCCCGCCACCAATGGCCCAGCACATGGAACCGGCGGAAGCGCCGGTCCCACAGGATGAAGCCCATCAGCGCCAGGGCCATGAACGAGAACGACAGGGTGGACGAAATTCCCGCCCCCACCACGCCCAGGCGCGGCGCTCCCAGATGGCCGAACATCAGCACCCAGTTCGATCCCACATGCAGACACACCGCCGCCCAGGTCACCACCATGCCGGCGCGCGGGCGTTCCAATGCGGCGATGAACGAGCGCAGCACGATCATCCACAGGGCCGGCAGCAGGCTCCATTGCAGCATGCGCACATAGGCGCCGGCCACGCGGGCCAGCTCCGGGTCCTGGCCCAGGGCGCGTAGCAGGGCATCGGCATGCCACAAGACGGCCCAGCACGGCAGGGCGAAGGCCAAGCACAGCCACAGACCCTGACGGACGATGCGGCGGCATTCGCGCACGCTGTGGCGCGCCCGGCCCAGACTGTGGGCCAGCAAGGGCGAGGTTGCCATGGCAAGCCCCATGCCCAGGATCAGCACGGCGAAGAACAGATTGGCGCCCAGGCTGCCGGCGGCCAATTCGGTCGGTCCCAGCCACCCCATCATCAGGGTGTCGGTGGTGCCGATGGCGATCTGTGCCAGATTGGTCAGGATGATGGGCCAGCCCAGGGACAGGGTGGCCTGCGCCTCACGGCGCCAGTGGGCGGCGGTATATGTCATGTGCGTTTATAGCGCGGCCGTGGCTGGACTTCACTGTTGCCGTGGCCTAGGGTCAAGGCCTGAGCACGGCCTTAGGAATTCAGCATGGGTATCAATAATGCCATCGTCATTCTCATGGCCGATGATGATCCCGCCGATGTGCTGCTGACCCAGAAGGCGCTGGAGGAATGCCGCCTCAAGAACGAATTCCGCCATGTCTCCGACGGCCAGGAAATGCTGGATTATCTGCGTCGCCAAGGCCGTTACACCGACCCCGCCAGTTCTCCCCGTCCCGGACTGATCCTGCTGGACCTCAATATGCCGGGCATGGATGGCCGTGCGGCGTTGACCGCGCTGAAGGCGGATGCCGATCTGCGCCGCATCCCGGTGGTGATCCTCAGCACGTCCAAGGCCGATGAAGACGTGGCGCGGTCCTATGATCTGGGCGCCAATTCCTTCGTCAGCAAACCGGTGACCTTCGACGGTCTGGTCGAGGTGGTGCGTACCCTGGATACCTATTGGTTCCAGCTGGTGGCGTTGCCGCGGTAAATAATAATTTTTCACGGATTAGCGGGGAGTTTTCCCCTAGATTCACCACCAAGGGCACCAAGAACACCAAGACGGCATGCCGGAGCGCACCCAGCCAGCCACCCAGCAGATAGCTTCGTGCCCTTCGTGCCCTTGGTGGTGAATCTTGCGGTGATAGCCCCCGTGTGATGTCCCTGGAAATCTAAATAACCTACGGCACGCCCTTTTCGGCGCCGGTGCGGTCCTTGATGGCTTTGACGGTGGCGGCATTGGCTGCCATCCACGCATTGAACTCCGCCACCACTTTGGGGTGGTTCAGGCTGGACAGCATATAGCTGTCGCGCGAATGGGGCAGGGCCGGGTCGAACACCAGGGCGCCCGGGGTTTTCAGCACGTCGTCCAGGATATTGTTGGCTACTGCCAGCGAGCCATAGGCGCCGTCGAAACGGCCAATGGCGGCCTGCTTCAGCAGCAATTCCATGCGCGGGTTTTCCTTCACCTGCACCGTGCCGGCCTTGATGCGGTCGATCCAGGCGAAGGGCGTGAAGCCCGATACCGTCCCCAGGGTGTGGATCGTGCTGATATCCTTGCCGGCCATGTGGGGCCGGACCAGCACGCCGTCGATATAGGCGATGACCGGGTTGGAATAGGTGATGTCCTGGCCGCCCTTGGCGTCGGAGGCCCAGTGGGGATTGTCGGGGAATTTCAAATCGATGCCGCCCGACAGCAGCTCGGCGAACAGGCGCTTGATGGGCTGGGGCTTGTAGGTCAGCACATAGCCGTTGGCGGCGGCGAAGGCGTCCAGGATGTCGCGGGCGGCGCCCACATACTTGCCCGACTTCACCGAATAGACCGGGAAATAATCCAGTTCCTCGACCCCGACGACAAGCTCACGCGGGGCCGCCTGGGCGGTTGCAGACCACGTGCAGCAGCTCAGTAGAACGGCTGCCAGCAACCCCTTGAGCCCCATCCTTACCCCCGGCAGTTAATTCGTCGCAGGACTTACAGGTTTACCGCCAATTCCACCGGATTGCACGCGATCCGCTCCATGGTGCCGGGGCGAAGGCGTCCCCTCGCACCCTTCCCTACCCTTCAATGCCCTCGGCATGGCGCGCATAGCGCATGTCTTCTTCCATGATGTGGCGGGTCAGCCACGCGGCGAGGAACTCGCGGATTTCGTCGCCGATGGCGTGGGTGCCATCCAGGAAACGGGCGCGGATGGTTTTCAGGTCTTCGGTCAGGCGGCGGTGGATGGCGCGGTGGGCGGGCAGGTCGGGATAGCCCATGGCCTCGAGATAGCCTTCCTCGCGGGTGAAGTGGGCGACGGCGTAGCCGACCAATTCGTCCAGCACCAGTTCCAGCACGGTGCGGTCATCGTGGTTGGTCTCCAGGGCCAGGTGGTTGATCAGGCCGACCAGCATTTTGTGGTCGCGGTCCAGCACCGGGTTACCCACGCTCATGGCCGGAATCCATTTGATCAGCGGGGTCTGGTTGCGTTCGGCCATGACCGCCGCGAAAGCCGCAGCCACATTGGGGTCGAAATGGGCACCGGCTTGCTCGTGAACAAAGGCGATGGCCTTTTCCTCGGGCCATGCGGTTTTGTAGGGGCGCTCGCTGATCAGCGCATCATACACATCGGCGACGGCGGCGATGCGGGCCGACATGGGGATGTCGCTGCCCGCCAGCTTATCGGGATAGCCATTGCCGTCATAGCGTTCATGGTGATGACGGGCGATCTCCACGCCCAGGCGCAGATAGCCGCTATCGGACGCCATGGAGGCCGCCTTGGCCAGCACCCGCGCGCCCAGTTCGGCATGCTGCTGCATGGCGGCGCGTTCGTCCGGCTCCAAAAAGCCCGGCTTGTGCAGGATCTGGTCGGGAATGGCCACCTTGCCCACGTCGTGCAGGATGCTGGCGATGCCGACTTCGGAACAGAACGTCTCGACGTTTTCCACGTCCAAGGTGCCGTTGCGGCGCATCTCGCGGGCGATTTCGTAAATCAAGCGCGAGACCCGCAGCACGTGGTCGCCGGTCTCGGTGTCGCGGTACTCGGCCAAATCGGCCAGCGCGATGACCGTGGCCTTGTGAACCACCTTGGCATGCTCGGCGGCCTGATACTCGGCGGTGACGTCGGTGAAGGTGTAGATGTAGCCGCCGCTGGGCAGCGGCACGCCGCGCGTGGACAGAACCTGCCCATTGGGCCGCACGCGCACCCGGCTGATCGGCTCGCGCCCCCGTACCGGCGCCAGCCGCTGCTCCACCAGCTCGCTGATTTCGCCCGGCCCGTATTCGCCGTCATCCACCAACATCCAAACGATATCGACGAAATTGGCGCCCGGCTGGCAATGCTCGATGTCGAGTCCGTAGAACCTCATATAGGCGTGATTGGCGAAAACCACATGAAGGTTATCGTCAATCAGCAGCACGGCATCCTCGACGCAATCCAGCGCCTCAGCCAGCGCCAGCGCGCCTCCCCCAGCAATTCTGCCCGTAATCTGGTCCATTCCGCCCCTTCGCCACACAAAGTGCGCGGCCCCCACCCAAGGCCATACCTGCATCAACATCGTTGATAAACGAACAACGCGCAGGAATGAATAGGGTAATCGCGCCAAAGGGTGGATGAGAAGCACATTTCGCGGATGGCTGGTTCCGAAGGGTAGGGTCGGGCCTGTGCGGGTAGGAAAGGTAAAGGGTGTGAGTGGCTTGGCCCCATCACGCCCGCCAGTTGATGATTGCCAAAAAAACGGCGGGCACCTTGCGATGCCCGCCTAAAGTCGGTCGCGGGACGAGGATGTTTTCCCCTCGCCCATTCCCCCGCCCTAGTCGCGGGCGAGCACCAGGGCGATGCCCTGGCCGCCGCCGATGCACATGGTGGCAAGGGCGTATTTGCCCTTGATGCGCTGCAGCTCATAGGCGGCTTTCACCGTGATGATGGCGCCGGTGGCACCGATGGGGTGGCCCAGGGCGATGGCGCCGCCATTGGGGTTGGTGCGGTCCGACGGCAGGTCCAGTTCGCGGCCCACGGCCAGGGCCTGGGCGGCGAAGGCTTCGTTGGACTCGATGACGTCCATGTCGGCGATGGACAGCTTGGCGCGGGCCAAGGCGGTGCGCACGGCCTGGATGGGGCCGATGCCCATGACGTCCGGCTCCACCGCCGAGAAGGCGTAGGAGACGATGCGGGCCAGGGGCTTCAGACCCTTCTTGGCGGCGGCTTCGCGTTCCATCAGCACCAATGCGGCGCCGCCGTCGTTCAGGCCCGAGGCATTGCCGGCGGTCACCGAGCCGGCCTTGTCGAAGGCGGGGCGCAGCTTGGCGAGGCTGGCGGCGTTGATGTCGGCGCGAACGTGCTCGTCCACGGCGACCTGGATGATTTCCTTACGGGTCTTGACGCCGATGGGGACGATCTGCTCGGCGAAGCGTCCCGATTCAATGGCGGCAGCGGCGCGGCGATGGCTTTCGGCGGCGAAGGCGTCTTGGTCCTCGCGGCTGATGCCGAAGCGCTTGGCGACGTTCTCGGCGGTGACGCCCATATGGCCGTGGCCGAAGGGATCGGTCAGCGCGCCCACCATCATATCAACGGTGCCGCCGTCGCCCATGCGCTGGCCCCAGCGCAGATTGGGCAGCTGATAGCCGGCGCGGCTCATGCTTTCGGCGCCGCCGGCAATGGCGGTGTCGATGTCGCCCAGCATGATCATCTGCGCCGACGAGATGATGGCCTGCATGGCCGAACCGCACAGGCGGTTCAGGGTCAGGGCCGGCACGGTATCGGGCAGGCCGCCATCCAGGGCGGCAACGCGCGAGATGTACATGTCGCGCGGCTCGGTATGGATGACGTTGCCGAACACCGCATGGCCGATCTGGTCGGGAGCGATGCCGGACCGGCTGACCGCCTCGCGCACGCAGGCCGCCGCCAGCGCCGTCGGGGCGACGTCCTTGAGCGCCCCGCCGTAATCACCGATGGCAGTACGCACGCCGGACAAAATGACGACTTCTTTGGTCTGCATGGGGGCCTCCCGTTGTTCCATTTGGGAGCCGGAAGATGGACCCTTGGGCAGGCGGTCGAACAGAAGGCCAGAGGTCGAAACGGCTCGGCCTGAAGCGCTAGGCATGAGGCCGAGGTGGTAACACGACTTATGCGGATGGGAATGCCGGATGGGGCAGATGGGTTAAGGCGGAAGGAAGTACGCCATCCCCTCACCGTCATGCCCGGGCTTGACCCGCGGCTGTCCGGCACGGTGCTTGCTTCATGGTGCGGCCCACATGAATTCGATCTGTGCGGGGTTGGTTCGCTGGGCGGGCGGTGTCGTTCGCAGATGATCGATGCGTCGGCGGTGCATCAAATTGGCCCGGACCTCGGCGAACAGGTCGGCGAAGATCCCGCTGGGGCGTTAGGCGTTAGCCTCGGCCAGCGTCGAGCGCTGTGCCGGACAGCCGTGGGGCAAGTCCGGCCATGACGGCAGGGGGAACGGAGACCTTAATGCTGCCCGGCGAAGGCACAGCCGCCGCAACCGCCACCGCCGCCACCCGGCATGCAGGCCGGGGCCGGGGCTGCCGCCGCTTTGGCGACCTTGGGGGCCATGATGGCCTTGGTCACCTGGACGTCGCCGCATTCCGGGCATTTCAGCTCGCCGGCTTCCTTCTTGGCATCGTAATCCGCCGAGTTGGAGAACCATTCCTCGAAATGGTGATCGTGCGAGCAGCGCAGCGTGTAGAGGATCATGGCAAATCCCTGGGTTAAGGCGATTTAAGTCGCTTATAGCACACTCACGCCTTCGGCTTCATCAACCCTGCCAAGGGGTGATGCTGCTGCACCAGACGGGTTTTGGGCTCGTCCAGCACGTGGGTGTAGATCTCGGTGGTGGCGATGTCGGCATGGCCCAGCAGTTCCTGGACCACGCGCAGATCGGCGCCATGGGCCAGCAGATGGGTGGCGAAGGCGTGGCGCAGCACGTGGGGGGACAGGCGCCGGGGGTCGATGCCGGCATGCATGCCCACCCGCAGCAGCATGCGGGCGAAGCCCGAGCGGGTCAGGTGGCCGGATTTGCCGAAAGACGGGAACAGCCATTTGGACGGCTTTTTGCCCAGGGCGTCCTGACGTAGCGGCAGCCACGCCTTGACCGCATCGCGCGCCGGATCGGACAGCGGCACCATGCGTTCCTTGTCGCCCTTGCCGCGCACCACCAGCATGTCCGGGTTCCGCGCCACCGCCGAATAGGGCAGCCCCACCAGTTCCGACACCCGCAGGCCGGTGGCGTAAAGCAGTTCCAGCAAGGCGGTCATCATGGCGCCCTGGGGCTGGACCAGCGCGCGGGCGGCCTTGAGCAGTTCGTCCACGTCCTTTTCGCTCAGCACCTTGGGCAGCACCCGGCCCAAACGCGGCGAATCCAATTTCGATGTGGGGTCGTCCTTGCGCCAGCCCTCGGCATAGACGAAGCCGTAAAATTGCCGCAGGCAGGACAGCCGCCGCGCCTGGGTCCGCGGCGCCATGCCGGCATCGGCCAGCGCCCGCATATAGGCGGACAGATCGGCGGGCTTGGCGGTGACCGCGTCGGTCTTGCGGCGGGACAGGAAGCCGGTCAGATCGTCCAGGTCACGGGTATAGGCGTCCAGCGTGTTGGCGGACGCGCCGCGCTCGACGCTCATCATTTCCAGGAAGGCTTCCACGTGGCGGGACATGAATTAATGACACGGATGGACACGGATGGGCACGGATGAAGAATTTTTATCCGTGTTTATCCGTGTCCATCCGTGTCCCAACTCTTAAACCCCGTTCGCCAGCATGGCCTCGATGGCCAGCTTGCGGGCATCCCCGCCCAAACCCACCACGCTGAGTGCGCTGATGGCTTCGGACAGGGTGGTGGGGTCCAGTTTGTCCAGGGGCTGGTCGCCCATGGCGGTCAGGGCGGCCAGCACCGTGCTGCCCAGCTTGGCTTCCAAGGCGGCGCCTTGCAGCAGGGCGAACAGGGCAGGCTTGGTGCCACCCGCCGGCACCGGCAGGGCATCCAGCCATGCGGTCTCGGGCACTTTGGCGCCCAGGGCCGACAGGGTGCCCAGCACCACCGCCGTGCGGCGGGCGGCGATTTCGGGCGGCAGACCGTCCAGGGTGGCGCGCCACGCGGCCAGATTGATCACCGGCAGGGCTTGGCCCGGACCGACGGCATGAACGGCAGCCAGGGGCCACAGCCGCTCCACCGCCTTGGCGGCGGCGGGATCGGATTTGGCCAAGTCCAGCCACGCGGCGGCGGGCTCAGCCAGACCAAGGGCCAGAGTGGCGCGGGCGAAGCTAGGGGCCACGGTGGTCAAGGCGGGGGACGGCACCGCCTGAGCCAGCAGACCGGAGAACACCCGCGCGGCGGCGGTGGTCTGGCCCTTGGCAGAGGCCAGTTCCAACGCCTTGGCGACGAAATGGGCGCGGATCAGCGGATCGGGCTGGTCGGTGGCGGCGCGGAACAACAACGCCTGACCACGAATACCGGCGGTTTCGGCCCTGACCAGCGGCGCCGACAGCTCATCGGGGGCGAACACCGCTTCCAGATACAGCTTGCGCAAGGCTTCGGGCGGCAGCACACCGGCGGCCATGGCCCGCTCGCCGGCGGCAAGGCGCACGTCGAACGGGGTGGCGAAGGACAACGCCACGGCACGGGCTACCGCCGGCGCCGCATTGGCCACGGCATCGGCGGGCAGCGGCATCTTGGCGGCGGCGAAGGCGGCCACATGGACCGGCGTCGCTTCCGCCAGCTTCACCTTGTCGGCGGGCAAAGGCGGCAGGCCGCTGACGGTTTCAGCGGCGGCGATGAAGGCGTGGTCGGCATCCTTGCGCTCACGCATGAGGTCAAGGGCGAGGTTGCCCTCCAAGGTCTTGCCGGCAATGAAATTGCACAGGATTTGCAGCTTGGCGAGGCTGCCCTCGGAGCCCAGACGCTGAGCGTCGGCACAGGCGCCCTGGGTATTGCCGGCCAGCAGCATGGCGTCCAGCCGGGCGCGCTGCAACAGCGGACCGGCCACGGCTTGCGGCGCCGCATTGGCAAGGGCGACCACACCGTCCCCATCGCCCATGGCGGACAGGCGCTCGGCCCGCAGCTCCACCAAGGACGGGCGATCGGATTCCACCGCGCCATCGGGGGCGGTGGCGGCGGTCAGCAGCAGCCGGCGTTCCAGATCGCGCACCACCGTGGAGGTGGACGACGACGGCAGCAGCGGGATCAGCTTGCGCGCCACCGGGGCCGGGGTGCCCACCCACATTGTGTTGGCGAAGCCGCCATGGCTTTGGTCCAGCACGCCCACGGATTCGGCGCTGAGCGCTTTGAGCACCTGAACCTCCACCCTGGCCCCGCGGTCGGGGGCGGCGGGTTCGGCCATCTCCATAGTGTCGGGATCGAAGGAGGTCAGCGGCCCCTGGGCATGGGCGGCGCCCACCAATGCCGAGGTGGCAAAAAGGCCCGCCGCCAATAGGCAGAGGGCCTTCGCCGACCCGCGATCAGCGCGGCAGACGGTCATCGGGGATCACTTTCTCGATCTTGGCCGAAGGCGGCGGCAGATCAAAGGTGGCAAGGAAGATGCCGCCGCCGACAACGACGGCAAGCACCAGGACGACCAGCATTCCGGCAATCTTGCTCATGGACTGTTGATAACCTTCGTTATGACTTCTGGACACGCCCACGCCCGGGCGGATAAATACGGCAGGGGCGGTCGCTTTTGGCCCGCCCCGACCTTCGGCGCTTAGGCCCTTGCGGGCCGGCACGCGGACAAAGGCTAGGGTCCGACCATGGCGAAACTGGGGCAGTGTATCGGCCAATTCCGTGCCGATCAACGGCGGGACCAAACCTGATGGCAGAAGACATGGCCGAGGGCATTACACTCCATCTGCCCCGCCCCATCGTTCTGGTCGGATTGATGGGCGCCGGCAAGTCCTGCGTCGGCCGCCGCCTTGCCACCCGGCTGGGCCTGCCCTTCCTGGATTCCGACGTGGAATTCGAAACCGCCGCCGGCTGCACCATCGCCGAATTCTTCGCCCAATACGGCGAACCCGCCTTCCGCGAGGGCGAGCGCAAGGTCATCGCCCGGCTGATGGAGGGTCCGCTTTGCGTGCTCGCCACCGGCGGCGGCGCCTTTTGCGACCCCGAGACCCGGACCCGCATTCAGGACGAAGCCATCTCGGTGTGGATCCGCGCCGATCTGGATTTGCTGGTCAAGCGCACCTCGGGCCGCGACCACCGGCCTTTGCTGAAACAGGGCGATCCGCGCGACATCCTGTCGCGGCTGATGGACACCCGCTATCCGCTTTACGCCCAAGCCCACATCACCGTGGATACCACCGACGAGCCGCCGGAAATCACCGTCGCCAAGGTGGTGGACGAGCTGGAACTTTATCTGGAGCACACACGATGACGGTTTTTCAGCAAGTCACCGTGCAACTGGCCGAGCGCAGCTATCCCATCCTGATCGGCCCCGGCCTGATGGATCAGGTGGGCGCCCACATGGCCCCAGTGATGACCGGCAAGCGCGCCTTCGTGGTCACCGATGACAGCGTGGCGCCGCTGTATCTGGACCGCGTGCTGGCCTCGCTGGACAAGGCCGGCATCAGCCATCTGCACACCATTTTGCCCCATGGCGAGGGCACCAAGGATTTCGCCCATCTGGAAGCCCTGCTGGACGCCATGCTGGAAGCCCGCTGCGAGCGTTCCACCATGGTGGTCGCTTTAGGTGGCGGTGTGGTCGGTGACCTCACCGGTTTTGCCGCCGCCATCCTTCAGCGCGGCGTGGATTTCGTCCAGGTGCCCACGACGTTACTGGCCCAGGTGGACAGCTCGGTGGGCGGTAAGACCGGCATCAACACCCATCACGGCAAGAATCTGGTGGGCGCCTTCCATCAGCCCCGGCTGGTGCTGGCCGATACCGCCGCCTTGACCTCGCTACCCCGCCGCCAGGTGCTGGCCGGCTATGCGGACGTGGTCAAATACGGCTGTATCGACGAGCCCGAGTTCTTCGCCTGGCTGGAAGAGAACGGCGCCCAGGTCATCGTCGGCGACGAAGCCGCCCGCCGCCATGCGGTCGCCGTCAGCTGCCGCGCCAAGGCCCGCATCGTCGCCGCCGACGAACGCGAGGGCGGCGTGCGCGCCTTGCTCAATCTGGGCCACACCTTCGGCCATGCGCTGGAGGCCGAGACCGGCTTTTCCGGCGAATTGCTGCATGGCGAGGCCGTCGCCATCGGCATGGTCATGGCCTTCCGCCTGTCCGCCCGTCTGGGCCTTGCCCCGGTGGAAGACGCCGCCCGGCTGGAACGCCACCTCGCCAAGGTCGGCCTGCCCACCGGCCTGAACAAGAACCGCGCCTGGGATGTGGACCGGCTGGTTCACCACATGGCGGGCGACAAGAAGGTCAAGAACGGCAAGGTCACCTTCGTGCTGGCCAAGGGCATCGGCCAAAGCTTCCTGACCCGCGACGTGCAGGAAGAAGCGGTGCGGGAGATGTTGGTGGATTTCGCTAAGTAGGAAAGCAAGGTCACCACAAAGACACAAAGTGCACAAAGATAGAAAAAAGCCTCTTAGTGTCCTTTGTGTCTTTGTGGTGAATTAACTAGGCCAGGGGGGCCGAATGATCGTCGAATTCGCCAGCATCGTCTTCCTGCTGCTGCTGCTGGGCTTCTTCGCCGGCTCGGAAACGGCACTGACCGTGGCGTCCAAGCCGCTGATGCACCATCTGGAGAAGGAAGGCGACCACCGCGCCGCTTTGTTCAACAGGCTGCTCGACAGGAAAGAGCGGCTGTTGGGCTCCATCCTGCTGGGCAATACCCTGGTGCACATCTTCGCTTCCGCCATGGCCACCAGCGTCGCCATCACCTTGTTCGGCGATGCCGGCGTGGTCTATGCCACCGGCGTGATGACCGTGGTGGTGCTGGTGTTCTGCGAAATCCTGCCCAAGACCTTCGCCATCCACCACGCCAACGCCGCCGCCTTGTTCATCGCCCCCATGATGCGGGTGTTCGTGGGCATTGCCGGGCCGACCATCCACGCCATCCATCTGTTCGTGGACGCGCTGCTGAGGGTGTTCGGCGCCCGCGCCGCCCGCGAGACCGATATCGAAGCGGCCATGATGGAACTGCGCGGCGCCATCGAGGTCCATGCCTCCGAGGTCGAGGTCGAGGAGGAACGCAAGATGCTGCGCTCCATTCTGGATCTGGACAATGTGGAGGTCAGCGACGTCATGACCCACCGCAAGGGCGCCGCCACCATCGATGCCGATCTGGCCCCCGCCGACATCGTCGATCAAATCCTGAAAAGCCCCTACACTCGCATGCCGCTGTGGCGGGACAATCCCGACAACATCATCGGCGTCGTCCATGCCAAGGACATCCTGCGCGCCGTGCGGGCTCTGGATGGCGAGGTGGAGAAGCTGGACGTGGCCGAACTGGCCTCGGCCCCGTGGTTCATCCCCGATTCCACCACCCTGCTGGAACAGCTGACCGCCTTCCGCAAACGGCGCGAGCACTTCGCCTTGGTGGTGGACGAGTACGGCACCCTGATGGGCATCGTCACCCTGGAAGACATTCTGGAAGAGATCGTCGGCGATATCTCGGACGAGCACGACATCGCCGTGGCCGGGGTGCGGCCGCAGACCAATGGCAGCTTCGTGGTGGACGGCACGGTGACCATCCGCGACCTCAACCGCCAATTCGAATGGCGCCTGCCCGACGAGGAAGCCGCCACCATCGCCGGCCTGCTGCTGCATGAAAGCCGGCAAATCCCCAATGTGGGACAGGTGTTCCGCTTCTTCGGCTTCCGTTTCGAGGTGCTGCGGCGCCACCGCAACCAGATCACCTCGGTGCGCATAACACCCCCCGAATCGGCGCCGGTGGCGGAAGAAGACTAACTCCGCTATGCTGTGCGCATGCGACCAAAAATTGTCCCAGACGTGGTTTCGCCCAGTGACGTGCTGTCCTTGCCGCCCGGTGCCTCGGTGCGCCAAGCGGCAAAGCGGATGGCGGAAAGCAACGTTGCCAGCCTGCTGGTGACGGAGAACGGGCGCCTGCTGGGCATCGTCACCGAACGCGACGTCACCGCCCGCGTGGTCGCCACCGGGCTGGACCCCGACCACACCACCCTGTCCCAGGTAATGACCGCCGACCCGCGCACCCTGGCCCCCGACGATTCCATCGGCGAGGCCCTGGAACTCATGCGCAGCCACGGCTTCCGCCACCTGCCCGTGCTGGACGTGAATGGCCGCCCCGTGGCCATGGTCTCGGTCCGCGATCTTTACGCAGTGGTGCAGCGGCAGTTGGAGCACGATATACTGAACCGCGACGCCTGGATTCTGGGCGTGGCCGATGCCTGGGGAGACGGGCTGTCGGATGGAGGGTGAAACGTGACGCGGCACGGCACCCTACACAGACGATATCCGTGAGTGAGGCTGCATTAACAGCCTCACTCACACCTCACACTGTACCCGTGGAGACCATTATATGCGATACAACTACCCGGCGTTTATGCTCAGGGATGATGGAAAGATTTCCGTCGTGTTTCCTGATCTTCCTGGGTGTTTGACGTTTTCCGATAGCGTAACGGAAGCGTTTCTTGCGGCCCAAGAAGCCCTGGAGGGGCATCTTGCCGTCATGGCCGATGAAGGCATGAAAATCCCTGAACCTTCGGATTTGTTGGCAGTCGAGCCTGACGAAGATGAGGCTCCCAATCTGGCGGCAAAGGTCTTGGTGCCGGTGACTGTTCCGGGCAAAACCGTGCGGACAAACATCACCATCGATGAAGGTCTGCTGGAATTGGTCGATACCATTACCGCCAATCGTTCGCAGTTTTTCACCGAAGCTGCGCGCAATGAATTGGCGCGACGGCGCGGGCGCTAACCCCGCGCCTCCTCCTCTGGCGTCAGCGTTGCCAATTGCAGGGCGTGCACCGGACCGGCCAGTTCTTCGGCCAGCAGGGCGTTGACCAGACGGTGGCGCTCGATGCGCGACTTGCCGGCAAACGCGGGCGATACGATCTCAATACGGAAATGGGTTTCGCCGCCGGGCTGGTGGCCGGCATGGCCCACATGGCGGCCGGAATCGTCCATGACATCCAGGCGGGTGGGGCTCAATCCCTGGCTCAGTTTTTGTTCAATCGCGGCGCGAACCTGCATTACGTCTCCCTTTCGCTTAAAGCGCGTTCCCCGGAAGTGGTATGGGGAAGCCGCATCGTCAAGGGGCTGAACAGCGCCTGCCGCCTTGCCTCCGGGGCGTCGAGCCTCCATTATGACCGACCATGAAGGCCACTGGAACCAAGAGATCGTGGCGTGCCGTCTATGACGACGCCCCCAAGCCGCAGGCGCGGCGCTGCGACCACCCCGGCTGCACCCAAGAGGGCGAGTACCGGGCGCCGCGCGGTCGCGACCGCTTGAATGAGTATTTCTGGTTCTGCCTGGAGCATGTGCGCGCCTACAACGCCGCCTGGGATTTCTACAAGGGCATGAGCCAGGACCAGATCGAATCCGAAATTCGCCAGTCCACCACCTGGCAGCGCCCCACTTGGCCCATGGGCAGCAAAACCTCGGGCCGCCGCTTTAACTTCACTATGCATGACCCGCTAGGTGTGTTTGAAGCAGAGGCGGAAGAGATGCGGAAGGCGAAAACCCGCCCCGCGACGCCGGAAGAAGAGGCCATGCGCGTGTTGGAGCTTGACGGGCCGCTGACGCTTGCCATCCTAAAGGCGCGCTACAAGGAATTGGTCAAGCTGCACCACCCGGATGCCAATGGCGGCGACAAAACCGCCGAAGAGAAGTTCAAGGATATCGGCCAAGCCTATACCACCCTGCTTGCCAGTCTTAATGCCCAATCTTAATGCCCAATCTTAATGCCCAGTCTTAATGCATGAGAGAGGCCGGGCATCGGCCCGGAGACAAGGACCATCATGACCGCCAGCACCCAAAGCCCGCTCGCCTCGGATCATCCGCTTGCAGTGCCCGACATTGAAGTGAGTGTGCGCGAAACCTTCGGCATCGACATCGACATGAAGGTGCCCGCCTTCAGCCAGGGCTCGGAGCACGTGCCCGAGATCGATCCGGCCTATCGTTTCGACCGCGACACCACCCTGGCCATCCTGGCCGGCTTCGCGTTCAACCGCCGCGT
>JACMKT010000093.1 GCA_014380005.1 Rhodospirillales bacterium | reverse complement strand
GGCTCAAGGACGCGCCCGGCCTGTTGCCCGGCGGTCCGCAGTGATTACGGTAGAGGCCATGCAAACCGCAAACGACATCCGCCGCGCCTTTCTCGACTTCTTTGCGAAGAATGGCCACGAACCCGTGTCCTCGAGCCCGCTGGTTCCCCGCAATGATCCGACGTTGATGTTCACCAACGCCGGCATGGTGCAGTTCAAGAACGTCTTCACCGGGATCGAAAAGCGCGATTACTCCCGCGCCACCACCTCGCAGAAATGCGTGCGCGCCGGCGGCAAGCACAACGATCTCGACAATGTGGGCTACACCGCGCGCCACCACACCTTCTTCGAGATGCTGGGCAATTTCTCGTTCGGTGACTATTTCAAGGACGAGGCCATCGAACTGGCCTGGAACCTGATCACCAAGGAATTCGGCCTCGCCAAGGACAAGCTGCTGGTCACCGTCTATCACGACGACGATCACGCTTTTAACACCTGGAAAAAGATCGCCGGGTTCTCCGACGACCGCATCATCCGCATCCCCACCGCCGACAATTTCTGGTCCATGGGCGATACCGGCCCGTGTGGCCCGTGCTCGGAAATCTTCTTCGATCACGGCGATCACATCCCCGGCGGCCCGCCCGGCAGCCCCGACCAGGACGGTGACCGCTTCATCGAAATCTGGAATCTGGTGTTCATGCAATTCGAGCAGGTGGACAAGGCGACCCGAATCGCGTTGCCCAAGCCCAGCATCGACACCGGCATGGGCCTGGAGCGTTTGACCGCCGTGCTGCAGGGCAAGCACGACAATTACGACATCGATTTGATGCGTTCGCTGATTGAAGCTTCCGCTCATGCCTCCAACGCCGATGCCGATGGCCCGCACAAGGTCTCGCACCGCGTGGTCGCCGACCATCTGCGTTCGTCGTGCTTCCTGATCGCCGATGGCGTGCTGCCGTCCAATGAGGGCCGCGGCTATGTGCTGCGCCGTATCATGCGCCGCGCCATGCGCCACGCCCATCTGATGGGCTGCACCGAGCCGTTGCTGTGGAAGCTGGTCCCGGCTTTGGTGGCCGAGATGGGCCAAGCCTATCCCGAACTGGTCCGCGCCCAGGCGCTGATCACCGAGACCTTGAAGCTGGAAGAAAGCCGCTTCAAGGTGACCCTGGATAAGGGCTTGAAGCTGCTGGACGAGGAAGTTGTCCGCCTGGGTGAAGGCAAGCCCCTGGCCGGCGAAGTCGCCTTCAAGCTTTACGACACATACGGCTTCCCGCTGGATTTGACCCAGGACGCGCTGAAGGCCAAGAACATCGCGGTGGATACCGACGGCTTCGACGCCGCCATGGAACGCCAGCGCGCCGAGGCCCGCAAGGCGTGGTCCGGCTCGGGCGAGGCGGCCACCGAGACCCTGTGGTTCGAGATCAAGGACGCTCACGGCGCCACCGAATTCCTGGGCTACGATACCGTGGAAGCCGAGGGCAAGATTGTCGCCCTGGTGGAGAACGGCAAGTCGGTGGAGGCGGTGCATCCCGGCCATGAGGTCGTGATCATCACCAACCAGACCCCGTTCTACGGCGAATCCGGCGGCCAGATGGGCGATGCCGGCATCATCACCGTGGGCAAGGCGCGCGTAGTGGTCAAGGACGCCCAGAAGAAGCTGGGCGAGTTGATCATCCACACTGGCATTGTGGAAGGCGCCCCCATCGCGGTGGGCGAGGACGCCCTGCTGACGGTGGACGTGGACCGCCGCGATGCTACCCGCGCCCATCACTCGGCCACCCATCTGCTGCATGCCGCCCTGCGCAATACCCTGGGCGAGCACGTCACTCAGAAGGGCAGCCAAGTCGGCCCCGACCGCCTGCGCTTCGACTACGCCCACCCCAAGCCTTTGGCGGTGGAGGAACTGCGTCAGGTGGAGCGTGAGGTCAACCGCCAGATCCGCAAGAACCGCGACGTGGGCACCAAGCTGATGACCCCGGACGAGGCCATCAAGGCCGGCGCCATGGCGCTGTTCGGCGAAAAATACGGTGACGAGGTTCGTGTGGTCGCCATGGGCGGCGACGATACCGGCCTGCATTTCTCGGTGGAGCTGTGCGGCGGCACCCATGTGCGCCGCACCGGCGACATCGGCGGCTTCAAGATCGTGTCGGAAAGTGCGGTGGCGGCTGGCGTGCGCCGCGTGGAAGCGGTCACCGGCGGCGCCTTCGTCGCTTGGGCGGAAGAGCAGGAAGAACTGGTGGCCCGGTCGGCCAGCGCCTTGAAATCGGCCCCTGCCGACATCCCGGCCCGCATCGCCCAAATCCTGGACGATCGCCGCAAGCTGGAACGCGAATTGGCCGAGACCCGCAAGCAGATGGCCACCGGTGGCGGTGGCGGCGGTGGCGCGGCCACCAAGGTCGTCAACGGCATCACCTTCGCCGGCCGCGTGCTGGAGAATGTGCCGGCCAAGGACCTCAAGGGCATGGCCGACGAGATCAAGAAGCAGATCGGCTCGGGGGTCGTGGCCTTGCTGTCCACCGATGGCGGCAAGGTCAGCCTAGTGGTGGCGGTGACCGAGGATTTGACCGCCAAGATTTCGGCGGTGGATTTGGTCCGCGTGGGCTCGGAAGCCGTGGGCGGCAAGGGCGGCGGTGGCCGTCCCGATATGGCCCAGGCCGGTGGCCCCGATGCGTCCCAGGCGCAGGCAGCCATCGACAAGATCGAGGCGGCGCTGGGCTGAAGATCGTCCGGCGGAAATGAAAAAGGGGAAGGTCTTGGACCTTCCCCTTTTTCTATGTGTGCGCCCAGCATGGTCGCATTCTTGCGGGTGCAAGTCCCATCGCAAGCTGGTCACGGCGAGCGAAGTGAAGCGCAACTGCGGAAGGGCGAGCGGGCCCGAAACCGCGAAGCTCTCGTGATCAAGGG